>NZ_VTKY01000002.1 GCF_020514095.1 Synechococcus sp. MU1643
GTCTTGGGAAAGAATTAGAGAAAACATATAATATATACGGACATATCCATACTAAAAAAAGTGTGCACATAGCAAAGCATCAATCACACTCATGGAGAACCTTCTTGATCGAAAATTTAATTGGGAACGAAGAAAATCATATGATGGACTGCATAATAAGTGCAATGATTGAAGATAAGACACTTGGGCTGGTATTTCCTAGTGATCCACATTGTCCAGGTTGGGATGCAAACTACAGACAGGCAGAGATTTTGGCAGAAAAGCTAAATATTAAATCTCTAACAAATGAATTTGATTTTCCAATAGGTACAATGTTTTGGGCAAGAAAGAATGCACTCAGTCCACTGTATAGCTTAAATCTTGGTTGGGATGATTATCCTTCAGAGCCAATTGGGTATGACGGTACACTATTACACAGTATAGAAAGGTTGATACCATTTGTCGCGGAGTCTCAGGGGTTTAGCTATTCAATGACAAATATACCGAAGATCACACGTTAAGCATTAATCAGACTCTGGTAAAAAAAGTTGAGTCCATCATCAATAGATACATCAGGTCGCCAACTTAATTTAGATATAGCCCTATCGATAGACAAAACATTTACTGGGACATCAAATCCTCTGCCTGCCTTATAGATAACATTGATAGGTCTATTAAATAATAGTTCTAATTTATGCAGGAGATCTTGCAAACTTAGCCCCTGTCCTGAGCCTATATTAAACAAATGTTCTGAACCTGTATAAGAACAAGCAAGATTTATAGCAGATATGAGATCAGAAATATATATAAAATCACGCACAACCTCGCCACTTCCCCATATTTCAACATTTTCATTTCTGATTGCACGACCTAAAAATACTGGAATTACGCCTTGATTAGAGTCTAATCGTTGACGTGGTCCATACGGGTTGGCAACACGTAATACCAGACCGTCAAGACCATATAGTGCTCTATAGAGATAAACATATTTCTCAATTGCTAACTTAGTAATGCCATAAGAACAAATGGGGTCAGTTGGGTGATCTTCCTTAATTGGAAGACTTTTTGGAAGACCATAAACAGTGCCACCAGAAGAAACAACAACAACACGCTTGACATTGGACAAACGAGATGCGTCAAGAAGATTTATAGTGCCCAGTAAATTGACTGCTATATCATCAGAAGGGTTGTGGTTAGAGGATAGAGGCAGGCTCCCACTTGCTAAATGAACAACAAGTTCACATCCACTAATAACAGATTCTAAATCAAGTCGATTTTTAATATCAATACTATGGAGCGAAAGTCCTGGATTAGAGAGTGCGCTAGTACTTATGAGGCCAGGTAACCGGCGTGCTACAGCTCGAACGTTGAAACCCGCGTCTAAAAGCGAATCTACTAGATGGCTGCCTATGAAGCCACTGGCACCCGTAACAACAACCTGCATAAAAGGGATGAAGAATGTAAGAGGCCTCAGATAAAACCATAATAAAGCTCAGAACCTAAAGAACCAGAAATAAAAAGCTAGTGTTCTCAGAATGCCATGTTTGCAAGGCCACGAAGAAAATGGAGTCTTTAATAACGATGTTAATCTATGGAATCGACTTAATCTTATTAAATCAGGCAAGCACGACACCTTGATATCATAGCGGCTATAAAAACATTCCATCTGGTGAATAACATCAAGTGTATGACCTCCAGAACTTGGATCGTGCAACCATGAGTAAAGACGTGATAACCAATAATTCAATCCTAATCCTCGAGCGCCAATGGAGTTTTTATCATGCTGTCGATAAAGAATTGGTGTGTCAGATATGTAAGATATTCTCCCAAATACACTAGAAACTAAGGCAAGCCACCAATCGTGAACAACCGCATCGACTGGAAGTGGTAGCGCTACTTCCAAGAGCGCACGATTACACATAATAGTGCAACCAGTAACAACATTGGTAAGACTTATCATCGATGGAGAATCAAGGCATGGTTTCAAGCACTGTCTTTGAAAGTATGTCTCTCCAAGATCATTTAAATCTTCGCCAACAAGCTGTAGGTCAGAATGTATAAGTAAGGGAATAGACGTGCCAACCCGAGCCTCTAAATCAACGATATGATTTAAAGAGAGCTCAAGCTTATGTGGCAACCAAACGTCATCTTGGTCCGCTAATGCAACATAAGGGGCACAACTTGAACTTAACAATAAATCAACTGACGATGTACAACCAATATTCTCATTGCTCGGCAAAATTTTTATCCAATTTTGATATTTTTTAGCTAATTTAGCTAAAAGCTGGGCGGTGCCATCTGTCGAGAAATCATCACGAATAATTAATTTAGAAGGCCTCAGAGTCTGATTATATATTGATGCGATTTGTGGCTCTATAAAATCAATGCCATTGTAAGTTGGCATTACGACTTCAATCGAATGAGAACTTACCATAATTGCCAACCCCATTTACAGAAATAATGCCAAGCGCTGACTAGATTTACGAACATTAGTCGGAAGCTTTTATAATTTCCTCGACCCCAATTGTGGGTTACAGAGGCAATTGGCAAGTGCACACATTTTCCAATTTGCGAAAGAGATCTTGTGAGGTCAGCATCTTCTAAATACAAGAAGTAGCGTTCATCAAAGCCTCCAATTTTAAGGAAATTATCAGTCAACACTATCATACAACAACCACTCAAATACGTAGACTCGAAAATATCATTATAATTAAATGATGACATATTGTACCATTTATCATAACGGTCTAACCAATTAGGCTTTAAGTTATCTGGGATAAATCTCCGACTGATTAATGCTAATAAAGTAGGATCTCTTTTACACAACAACTGAGGTAAACCATCTTGATCACAAATTTGAGGCACAGCTAAGCTTACGTCAGGATGGTGATGCATCCACCCCAAAAGTTTATTGAATGATCCCGGCAGCCAGGTTAAGTCTGTGTTCATTATAGCAATATACTTTGGAAGTCTATCTAATCTGGATACGAGTAGATTTATGGCTCGACCATAACCCAAGTTAAATGGTGAGGTAACAAATAAGTCAGCTTTAGCTGCAAGATAATCAACTGGCTCATTTGGAGAATAACTATTTACTACAACTGCATACCCGATAGTAAAGGGCAATTTTGAAAGGCAATTTTGCAAATTCAGTACTTCATCCTCCGAAGGGTGGTAAGCAACAAAAAGAAGAAGCAATTCACGTTCTATATCCATGTTAACTGGAAAGGTAATTTTGGCTTAATAAATTCAAAACAATCCTCACAACATTACGTGCACAACACATGGAGATAGTCAGATAGAGGAGAAGAAACTACAAGACAGAATGAATCGCCGGGTTGGTTGATTAAACAATGTTAAAACAGCTAAGAAGTGACCAGGCTTAACCCTATTGCTCGGAAGAGCCCGAAGCAGGCTGGAACATGAACATCGAATAGATCACATTACGGCGCATGTTGGTCATCATTTCGAGGAACATGTCATAACCCTCATTCTTGTATTCGATCAAGGGATCTTTCTGCCCATAGCCGCGCAAACCCACTGATTCGCGCAGAGCGTCCATAGCCTGGAGATGCTCACGCCAAAGAGTATCAATCTGTTGCAGGATGAAAAAGCGCTCAGCTTCTCTCATCAGACCCGGGCGTTGCTGCTCGATCTGGACTTCCTTGAGGTCATAAGCATTACGTAGTTGCTCCTGGAAGAAGGCCTTGAGTTCGTCCATAACAAGGCCCTGCACTTGGTCAGGGGTAAGGTCCTCCAACAGGTAAATAAACTCTTTCACCTTGCCCACCAATTGGTTGAGATCCCATTCTTCCGGCGGCAAGTCGGGATTTACATAAGCCTCAACAATCTCATCCATCGTGCGTTCGCCGTATCCGATCACCTGCTTCTTGAGTGCACGACCATCCAACACGCGACGCCGCTCGGAATAAACCGCCCGGCGCTGGTTGTTCATCACCTCGTCGTACTCAAAAACCTGCTTACGAATATCGTAATAATAGGTCTCCACCTTCTTCTGCGCCCCTTCCAAAGAACGGGTGAGCATGCCGGATTCAATCGGCATATCTTCCTCCACACGGAAGGCATTCATAAGCCCAGCCACACGATCGCCACCAAAGATTCGCAGCAGGTTGTCGCCGAGCGATAGGAAAAAACGAGTGGAGCCAGGGTCTCCCTGGCGACCAGCGCGGCCCCTCAGCTGGTTATCCACCCGCCGGGATTCGTGCCGCTCAGTGCCGATCACATGCAAGCCACCGGCGTCGCGCACGCGAGCATCCTCCTGTTTCACCACCGCGTCGTATTCGCCCTTCACTCTGGAGATTGCTACGCGCAAAGCCTGAATCTGAAGGTCGTCGGTAGGAGCTTTCTCAGCCGCAGTCGCAATCCTCTCCTCCAGCTCAATCACAGTCAATACACGATCGCCCCAAGCCTTAACCAGGTCACGCGCAAGCTGGCCGAGGGCTTGATCGGTGTCGTCAGTGAGTGCACAGGGATAAAGGCTGTCACGGCTGAGGGTTGAGACAAGAACTGGAGCATCCGTAAAGCCAGCGGGAGTACTGCGCTGCACAGGCACAGGCGGCTTGTGATCCTCTTCCGGCTTCACCAAACGGCCCAACAGCACCTCCCGCAACTTCAAACGAGCCATATAGTCACTATTGCCACCAAGAATGATGTCGGTACCCCGTCCCGCCATATTGGTGGCGATGGTCACGGCTCCAGCACGACCGGCTTGAGCGACGATCTCCGATTCGCGCTCCACGTTTTCGGGCTTGGCATTTAGCAGATTGTGGGGAATCTCCTGCTCCGCCAGCAAAGAACTCAGCAGCTCACTCTTCTCAACCGAAGTGGTGCCCACAAGTACCGGGCGGCCGCTCTTGTGGATTTGAGCGGTTTCGTTAGCCACGGCCCGCCACTTGGCGGCTTCGGTTTTGTACACCTGATCCGCCCAATCCTGGCGGGCCCGCACCCGGTTGGTGGGAACGATGGTGGTTTCGAGTTTGTAGGTCTTTTCGAATTCCACCTCTTCTGTTTTGGCCGTACCGGTCATTCCGGCAAGGCGGGGATAAAGCAGGAAGAAATTCTGGTAAGTGATCGAAGCGAGAGTCTGAGTTTCCGGTTGGATCGGCAGGATCTCCTTGGCCTCAATCGCCTGATGCTGGCCGTCACTCCAACGTCGACCGGGCATCACCCGGCCGGTGAACTCATCCACGATTACCGCCTCGCCATCGCGGACGATGTAGTTCACATCCTTCACGAACAGCTCCTTGGCCTTGAGGGCATTGGTGATGTAGTGGGCCCAGGGATCCTGGGGGTTGAACAGATCCTCTACACCCAGCATCTGCTCGGCCTTGGTAAATCCCTGATCGGTGAGGGTGCAGCTGCGCTGCTTCTCATCCACTTCGTAATCCCCTTCCGGATCAATACCGTCTTTGCCCAGCTCGGCAGCGCGGGCGAGAGCATTAGCCACCTGGGCCGCCTGCTGGTATTTCTGCTGGGGCCGTTCCACCTGGCCAGAAATGATGAGGGGGGTGCGGGCTTCGTCGATCAGGATCGAATCCACCTCGTCAATCACGGAGTACTGGAACTCCCGCTGCACCACCTCCGAAATGTCGGCCGCCATGTTGTCGCGCAAGTAATCGAAGCCCAGCTCTGAGTTGGTGGCGTAGGTGATGTCGCACTCGTAGTTGCGCCGGCGCTCCTCAGGACGCATGTCCTGCTGAATCAAACCCACAGACAGGCCAAGAAAGCGATGCACTTGGCCCATCCATTCGGCATCACGGCGCGCCAGGTAGTCGTTCACCGTCACCACATGAACACCCCGGCCGGTAAGGGCGTTGAGATAGCTCGGCAGGGTTGCCACAAGGGTTTTGCCTTCACCGGTTTTCATCTCAGCGATCTGGCCCTCGTGGAGGACCATGCCGCCGATGAGCTGCACATCGAAATGACGCATGCCCAGCACGCGCTTTCCAGCCTCCCTAACCACAGCAAAGGCCTCGGGGAGAATCTCGTCGAGGATCGGCCGCTGATTCTCAAGGCTACCGGCGTTGGCCAAACGCTCCTGAAACGACGATGTTCTGCCGCGCAGCTCATCGTCGGAGAGAGGCACTATCTCCTCCTCAAGCAAATTGATGTCAGACACTATCGGCTGGTAGCGCTTCAGCTTGCGGGCATTTGGATCACCCAGCAGCAGCTTGAGCATGGAACCGATCGTTTGAGTGAGAGAAGCCTACTGAGCCGCGCTCTAGAAGTAGATTGGATTTCATCATTGTGTCTGGTGCCGTTCATCTCTGTGCAGAACCTGAGCCCTGAAACGCTGGCCCTACTACGGCGGCACAACTTGCTACAGCCCTTAGTCAGAGCTGAGATCCTAGGCAAGACAGTTGAGAGCATCGAGCTGAGCACAGAACAACGCGATCAAATTTGGAACAATTTCAAAGCGAAAAATAAGTTAGATACTACAGAGTTATTCGAAACCTATCTGAAAAATAATGGTCTAAAAGAAAACGATTTACGCTGGCAGCTGGAACTACCAACCCGCATTCAAATTTACAGCCAAGAGCATTTTCAACACAAAGCAGAAGCTCGGTTCCTCGCACGAAAAGAGCAGCTCGACCAAGTCTTCTACAGCCTATTGCGGCTTCAAGATAGGCATCTGGCGCGAGAGCTCTATCTACGGATCTCCGGTGGTGAAGCGAATTTCGCTGATCTCGCTGCCAACTACAGCCAAGGCCCTGAAGCCAAAACCAAAGGCGTTGTTGGGCCCGTTTCCATGACGCAATCACATCCCGCTCTGAGCGAACGACTTCGCACCAGTCAACCCGGACAGTTGCTGCAACCATTTCAAGTCGACAAATGGTGGCTGATCGTGCGTCTTGAGCGTTATGAGGCCGCCCAATTTGACGACAACACTAGACAACGCATGGCCCAAGAACTTTTTCAAGAATGGCTCAACCAGGAACTTCTCAGTAAGGTACGCAGTCTAGATTGATCTACCGACTGGCAACTTCTCCGCCAACGCGCCTCTTTGAATGACCGTTTACGACCCGGCCAGCTCGCTTAAACAACTCGAAGCTTTTAGAGACTGTAGTGAGGACGCTCTGCAGACCATTCAGGCAAACGGCTCACGGATCAGTTTCGCCACCGGTCGTTCACTCAGCACGAATGCACTGATCCCAGATCGCGTTCTGGTGGTTCTTAGCGGACGCGCCCGACTACTCGGAGAAAAGAATGGCCTGCCTGTCACCCTCGGACTTATGGGTCCAGGGAGTTTCATTGGTCTTGCCTCCCTGCTCAGAGCAGAGTCATGCGAAGAGGTGAGCGCAATGGAGCCGCTCGAAGCCTGGAGTATCCCCGACGATCTAATTGCAAAGCTCTATCGCAACGAAGCAAGCTTTCAAAAATGGTGCCAGTCAACACTTTTCCCTGCAGAACTCGCCTCCTTATTGGAGGCACTTCTGCATCAAAGTGAACGCACTACCTTCTTTGTCTCTGATGTGCTCGGCAAGGTCATTCCCCTCGCCAAGACGTTGAACGCCAGCAATGAAGCTGTGAATCAAATTGACGAAGAGCGCCTGGCATTCATTGGAAGCGGAAATGGAAGTTTGAAGCTCAATAAAGAACTTCAGCGAGAACAGTTTTCAGCAGTAAATGCCAACAAGGAAGCCTCTTTTGCACTGCGATTGATCACACTTCCAAAATCGGTGGTGGATGACCTCAAGGCAGGGCCCTCGCCGCAGGAGAGGAATCACCTTGCAGCAGCTGAAACAAATCAGAAATCTGAAGAACAACCTGCGACTGCGACCTCCCGATCAAGTCTCAATTTGAGTGGTCAGGATCCTCGCAGCAGGATTCAGCTGATTCGCGCCAATGGTGTCCTGCACGAAATCCTGGCCTGCTTCCGCATGTTGGCGCAAATCATGGGATTGCCGTTCAGACGAGATGCACTGGAGAAAACAATCCGCGATGCCCTACGTCGAGGCAAACATCCAAGCTTGCCTGTGCTCGGGCAACTCGTCTCAGGCATGGGACTTCATGCTTTAGGCGCCAAAGTTCCTCCAGCACTATGCACCCGAATGAACGTGCCCTGTCTAATGGCCTGGGGCGACGGATTCGGTGTGGTGGTTCAGAGCAATGCCAATGGAATGTTGATGGCACACCCAAGTCTTGGGTGGGTGGAGCTGTCACCAGAGCAAATACAGGAATCTGCACCAGATGGCTTTGAAGTGATCCTGGTTAATCGGACCAGCACAACACCCGACGCGAAATTTAATTTCGGTTGGTTTATACCAGCCATCCGCCGCCACCGATCCAGCCTCCTGTTAGTGCTGGGCTCATCCTTTGTGGTGCAACTCTTCACTCTGGCGAACCCGCTGCTAATTCAGGTGATCATCGATAAGGTGATTTCGCAACGGAGTCTTGATACGCTTCAAGTGCTTGGAATTGCACTGGTAGGGGTAACAATTTTCGAAGGTGTTCTGGGAAGCCTGCGAACTTTTTTGTTTGCAGACACCACTAATAGGATCGACATGCGACTGGGCTCCGAAGTGATTGATCACTTGCTACGGTTGCCAGTGGGATATTTCGATCGGCGACCAGTAGGCGAACTCGGAACCCGAGTAGCAGAACTCGAGAAAATACGAAACTTCCTCACAGGCGAAGCTCTTACAACCATTATTGATGCTGCATTTTCAGTAATTTATATCCTTGTAATGGCACTTTATAGCTGGATACTTACTCTCGTAGCACTACTTGTGGTACCTCTACAGGTTGCAATTACACTCATCGGAGCGCCTTTATTCAGACGCCAATACCGCCAGGCAGCCGAGGAAAATGCGAAAACACAATCACATTTGGTTGAGGTGCTGACGGGCATCCAGACCGTGAAAGCTCAAAATGTAGAGATCGTGAGCCGATGGAAATGGCAAGAACGCTACGGAAGATATATCAGCCGAACCTTCGAAAAAACAATTACAGGTACCGCACTTGGACAACTTGGCCAGGTGTTGCAAAAGCTCTCACAACTGATGGTTCTTTGGGTTGGAGCAAGTCTAGTACTTGATGGACAACTGACCCTAGGCCAGCTAATTGCCTTCCGCATCATTAGTGGATATGTCACACAACCCCTCCTGCGACTGTCAACAATTTGGCAACGCATCCAAGAACTAGGGGTAAGTTTTGAACGACTTGCCGACATCGTGGACACTCGAGAAGAATCAACTGAGCTTGACAAGGGGAAAATTCCTCTACCACCAATTGACGGGAAGGTGGAATTCAAAGATCTTCAATTCCGTTTCAATGCAGGCTCTCCACCAGTTCTTAAAAACATCAATCTATCCATTACCCCAGGAACTTTTGTAGGTGTAGTTGGCCAAAGCGGCAGCGGCAAGAGCACATTAATGAAATTATTGCCAAGATTGTATTCGCCCACAGAAGGTAATATTCTAATTGATAATTACGACATCGACAAAGTTGAGCTTTATTCGCTACGCCGGCAAATTGGAATTGTTCCTCAAGAGCCTCTTCTTTTTACTGGCAGCGTAAGTGATAACATTGCCTTAACTGACCCTAATGCAAGTAGCGAAGAGATTGCAAAAGCTGCACATGTTGCTTGTGCCCACGAGTTCATCATGGAATTACCCTCCGGATACAGCACTGAGTTGGGAGAACGCGGGGCAAACCTATCTGGTGGGCAACGTCAACGACTCGCCATCGCGAGAACACTACTTGCAAATCCAAAACTCTTGGTGATGGATGAAGCCACCAGCGCTCTAGATTACGACACTGAACGCCGAGTATGTCAAAACCTACGTGAAGCTCTCGTTGGCAGCAGTGTTTTCTTCGTTACCCACAGGTTATCAACAGTTCGCAATGCAGACCTAATCGTAATGATGCATCAAGGTGCAATCGTTGAAACAGGAACCCACGAAGAACTTATTGCACTGCAAGGACGTTATTACGCTCTTTACCGTCAACAGGAGGCTGGCTAAATGTCCCGCACTAATGAACTAATGAAAACTCCATCTAAGCTGATCAAAAAAGCTCAAGACTTAATAGAACAGGTCTTTCACGAGCAAGAAGGTGAAGGTGAGGTTATCCAACAATCACCCATTTGGATGCGCGCTACCACGTGGGGACTTATGGGAACAGCAACATTTGCGGTGGCATGGCTAGCGATTGCCAAGACAGATGAAATAGTCTCGGTCACCGGCAAGCTCGAACCTCTTGGTTCCGTTCAAGAAGTTCAAATGCCAACCGGTGGAATTGCTTCAAAAATCCTGGTGCAAGATGGCGACGAAGTAAATGCAGGCGACGTTGTCATGCGCCTCGATGGAGAAGCAACAGAACAGCGATTAAACTCACTACAAGAAAGCAAAAAACTAAAAAATCAACAACTTGAACTCAAGCAACTAGAATTAAAACAATATCTGCTCCTAAATGACGAAGAAACTAAAACGCTGAAGAATAATTTGGCGTTACAGAAAGAAATTTTATCTCGCTATGAAATCCTGAATGAACAAGGTGCAGCCTCGGAATTACAGTATTTACAACAACTCTACCGAGTAGAAGAGACAATTGGAACTCTCAATCAAGTTCGAGTCGATCGCATGCGTCAACAAGCAGCTCAAAATCAGCAAATCCAACAACTCAAAGCAGAACTTCAGGAACTTCAAGCTCAAATCACCGAAGCGTCGGTGAACATTCGCTATCAAGCCTTACGCTCACCCGTCGACGGAATTGTGTTTGATCTCAAAGCACGAGGCGAGGGCTATGTAGCACAAAGTACTGAAACGGTAATGAAAATCGTTCCTTATGACACTCTTGAAGCACGTGTTGAGATTCCAAGCAGTGATCGCGGCTTCGTAAAAGTGGGCATGCCTGCAGATCTTAGTATTGATTCTTTCCCCGCGACTGATTTCGGAGTTCTGGCAGGGAAAGTCAAGAGTATTGGCTCCGATGCACTACCGCCTAGCCAAATCGATAATCGCCCAGAGTATCGCTACCCTGCCATGATTCAACTCAACAGCCAACAACTCAAACTTAAAAATGGCCAAGAACTGCCTCTGAAAGTTGGCATGAGCTTGACTTCTAACATCAAGCTAAGAAAGGTAAGCTACCTACAACTTCTGCTTGGAACTTTCCAGGAAAAAGTTGACTCCTTACGAGAATTTTAAGAAGTATCTTAACTACAAGCGAAGAAATCATCTAGATCAACCTACCAAGACTGTCGGCACAAGCACAGCTCAGGTTTTCCGAGATCAAAATATCTCTGGCGTCAGAGTAGACCCTGAGCATGAAACTTAATATATGAGTCCATCGAGAGTCGATTAGGAGTGATCACAACAGAACAAAAAATGAGCCCGACCATTACGACACGCAGACTGGCAGCTTCTGGATGATCGGCACCACAAAACATTGAAAATAGGTCTTGATATTTTTTTCTCAGCTGTTAAATGTGAACCCTTTTATTCGCTTCGGCTTAGTAGAAATTGGGTAGCTGCTGATTACTAGATCCACCACTACAACCCAAATCATGCGATCACATCTTTAGACTTAAAAATCTTGAAATAAATTCGAATAAAAATAGCTTTTATAACTTCTTCCATTGGTCACAATAGCTCTAAGATTTTCTCAAAAAATGCCAATAATTACTGAAGCACCTAGACATTTATTAGCCAACATGAGCTAGATATGTATTTACACAAAATCCTTACTGGCAAGGCTGAAATCAAAAATTTAATGAAAATTAAAACCAAATTAATTTGCGACGAAGAACTTCAATAAAGGCACACAAATTGCTAGAAGGGCTAACGGCCTGAAGCCTTTAAAATAGTTTTAATTGTACGAAACAAAATCATCAGATCCAGCCAAACACTGAATCGCTTGAGATAAAATAAGTCGTAAGACAATTTGAGATCAGAATCCTCAATACTGCTCGCATATGGAGCGCAAACCTGTGCCCATCCACTTAAGCCTGGTCGCATCCAATGGCGCATGCGGTAATGGGGAATGTTGTGCTCCAACTCGTCTTCTAACTCCGGACGCTCTGGCCGTGGCCCGATCAGGCTCATATCTCCTGTCAACACATTGAGCAGCTGCGGCAATTCATCAATCCTGAGCCGGCGCAAGATCTTGCCAGCACGCGTGATGCGCGGATCACCCTCTTGCGTCCAGCGCGCAGCTGCATGGGCCGGCTGCACGCGCATCGTGCGCAGTTTCAACACCGTGAAGGGAACACCCATCCAGCCCGAGCGCCTTTGGTGATAAAACACTGGACCTTGATCATCCAGCCAAATCCAAGCCATTGCCAACAGCAGCAGCGGTGAGGTGATCAGCAGCAAACCCGTGGCGAGAATCAGATCAGATGCACGCTTCAGCTGCGTCTGGATGCTGAACGGTGCTGCCCATGGCATTTCGTCATAGGTAATCCAACCTTCACCCAGGAGAACAGGAGGCAACCGCTCCTGCTGGCGCTCAAATAAACCCGCTGGTGAGATCACCTGAATCTGGCGTGGATCCAAAGCATCCAACTGCTCACCCAGCCACAAGTGCTGAGTTCGCTCCCGCCATTGAGAGCCCAACGTGATCAGACAACGCTCATTCGTCGCCTGGACGTGCTCTTGAAGCTGATCAGACTCAAGCAACTGCAAATTCTGCCGTTGCGGAACACGGCTCCAAGCCTGCTGAATAACCTGCGCTTCTTGACTATCGGCCACTAACAACAACTGAGGTAGATCCGGAAGCACCAAACCTCTTCGCAAACAGATCCGCACCGATAACGACCATAGGCAAACACCGCTCAACCAGAGCAGCTGCACCCGGCGATGCAACAGCCAAATACTTTCGGCCGGATTGGTCACCCAGCGGGCGATTGCGACAACAACGAGCGTGGCCATGCACGTCAGCAAGACACGTTGCAACAGCGCCAGGTGCGGGAGATGTCGCCAACGCAGAACCGAGTAACTGCCAAACAGCCAGCCCAGGGTCGGATAAAGCAACAAACAAAAGAACGTCCAACCCCAAGGCCATACCAACGTTTGGATCGCAATCGATAAAGGAAGCCAGTTCGTAGCGACCGCGAAAAGAGCGAGCAGGATCATCTGACCTGCCAAATCAAGACCCGCGGCCAGAAACATTAGGCTTCTGGGATCCTTAGACCACATCAATTCAGTAGATCATCACAGAGATATTTCATCACGAATCACACTCAAAACTGAATTGATCGCAATGTCTCTAGTCCAAACTTCCTTGCATCGATGCGTCTATTGGCCCTAAGCACACTGATTTGACAATGGTGTCAAGCCCCAAAAACCCTGGGCTTAAAAAGTCCGATCCAAAAGGTCTAACGATTTGTCGTTTTATCAAGCGGATGAAGAGATTCGAACTCTCGACCCTCTCCTTGGCAAGGAGATGCTCTACCACTGAGCTACATCCGCAAATCGTCCCTCGGGAAATGACCCTTATGACCAGGTCAGCATGCACTACGGAGGGTCCCTCGGTCAATCCACCTCAACCCCTGAAGATCTGGTGAGGAACTGGCTCAAGGGATGAAAACAAAAATAAGAAACTCAGTGCGACCCAGCCATCTTTTGGCGCAGCTGCTTCACACGATCGCGCAGGTTCGCGGCTTCTTCGAAATCAAGCTTCTTAGCCGCCTCCTTCATCTTGGCCTCCAATTGATCGATCAATTCCGGCAACGCCTCCAGCGCCAGGCCGGCATCGGGATCGTTCTCCAGAGCCTGGGCGGCTTTGCCCACCACCTCCACCAGATCGGCATCAGGCCCGTCTTGCTTGAGCTTGCGGCTCAACTCCAGGAAGCTGAGGATCGAGTTGCTGGCCTTCTTGCCCGCCGCCGTCGGCACGATGCCGTTTTTCTCGTTGTGGGTCTGCTGGATCGCCCGGCGTCGCTCGGTTTCAGAGATGGCCTTGGCCATCGAGTCGGTCATGTTGTCGGCATAGAGCAGCGCCACCCCCTCCACATGCCGAGCAGCCCGGCCGATGGTCTGGATCAAGGAGCGCTCAGCCCGCAGGAAACCCTCCTTGTCGGCATCGAGGATGGCCACCAGGCTCACCTCCGGCAGGTCCAGGCCCTCCCGCAGCAGGTTCACCCCCACCAACACGTCGTATTCCCCCAGGCGCAGATCCTGGATGATCTCGATCCGCTCGATCGAGTGGATCTCGGAGTGCAGGTAGCGCACCCGCACCTCGTTCTCCGCCATGTAATCGGTGAGGTCTTCCGCCATCCGCTTGGTCAGCGTGGTGACCAACACCCGCTGGTTCTTGGCAGCCCGATCGCGGATCTCCCCCAACAAATCATCCACCTGGCCCGTGGTGGGCCGCACCTCCACCACCGGATCCAGCACCCCCGTCGGGCGGATCACCTGCTCGGCCACCTCGCCGCCGCTCACCTCCATCTCCCAGTTGCCAGGCGTGGCTGAGACGAACACCGTCTGCCGCGCCTTCTGCCAGAACTCTTCGCCCTTGAGCGGCCTGTTGTCGGCGGCACTGGGCAAGCGGAAGCCGTGCTCGATCAGCACCTTCTTGCGGGCCTGGTCGCCGTTGTACATCGCCTGCAATTGGGAGCAGGTGACGTGGCTCTCGTCCACGATCAACAGCCAATCATCGGGGAAGTAATCAATCAGGCACTCCGGCGGGGTGCCCTCCTCACGGCCGGCCAGGTGGCGGGCGTAATTCTCCACCCCGTTGCAATAGCCCACCTGGCCCAGCATCTCCAGGTCGTACTTGGTGCGCTGCTCCAGCCGCTGGGCCTCCAGCAACTTGCCTTCGCCGTTGAGCACATCCAGCCGATCCCGCAATTCCTGGCGGATCTCACGAATGGCGGTGTCGAGCCGATCTTTAGGGGTGACGAAGTGCTTGGCCGGGTAAATGTTCACCGCATCCATGCTCTGCAGGATCTCGCCGGTGGTGGGGTCGACGTAGCGGATCGCCTCCACCTCGTCACCGAACAGTTCGATCCGCACCAGCCGGTCTTCATAGGCGGGGCCGATCTCCAGCACATCCCCTTTCATCCGAAAACGGCCGCGGGCGATTTCGGTGTCGTTGCGGCTGTACTGGTTGTTCACCAGCTCCCGCAGCTGGCCGCGGATGTTGAGGGTCTCCCCCACCTCGAACTTCACCGCCGCCTTGAGGTATTCACTCGGAATGCCCAGGCCGTAGATGCAGCTGATCGAGGCCACAACGATCACATCGCGCCGCTCGAACAACGAACGCGTCGCCGAGTGGCGCAGCATGTCGATCTCCTCGTTGATCGACGCCGTCTTGGCGATGTAGGTGTCGCTGACCGGAACGTAGGCCTCCGGCTGGTAGTAGTCGTAATAGGAGATGAAGTACTCAACGGCGTTCTCGGGGAAGAACTCCCGCAGCTCATTGCAGAGCTGGGCTGCCAGAGTTTTGTTGTGGGCCAACACCAAGGCCGGTCGGCCGGTCTGGGCGATGACGTTGGCCATCGTGAACGTCTTGCCCGTGCCCGTCGCCCCCAGCAGGGTCTGATAGCGCTCACCGCCGTTCACGCCCTTCACCAGCTGCTTAATCGCTGTCGGCTGGTCACCTTTAGGGGTGTAGGGCGCCGTGAGGTCGTAGGCGGGCATGGGTGCTGTGCCAAACGGCGGCCGTCAATTATCACCGGGGAGCAAGATGAAGTGCTGCGGCTCCCCGACCCGTGACCCCGATCCGGCTGGTTCACCATGCCCCCGGAGCCCCTGGCCTGCGCTGGCTCGGCCTTGGGCCGGATCTGCGCCCCAGCCGGGCGCTGATCAAGCTGCAACGGCTGTTCGATCGCCACGCTTTCTGGGCCCGCGGCCGCAGCTTTTCCCAGTTGCGGCGTTTGCTGGCCGGGAGCGACGCTGTGGTGAGCCTTTGGCGGGGCAAGCGGCTGGTGGGCTTCGGCCGGGCCACCTCCGATGGCTTCAGCCGCGCCGTGCTCTGGGACATCGTCGTGGCCGGCGATCTGCAAGGCCATGGCCTGGGCCGCCGGGTGATTGAAGAACTCCTCCACACCCCGCCGGTGGTGGGCGTGGAGCGGGTATATCTGATGACCACCAAAAGTGCCGGCTTCTACCGGCAACTGGGCTTCCAGGATGCGAACCCGCAACAACTGATGGTGCTGCGCCGCTGAGGCATCTCAATCCAGTCAAGCCCGGTACGATCCGGATCCGTCAGATCAGCCGATGCCCCGGTCCGCGTCCCAGCCACCTGACGACGCCCTGCAGGGCAATCTGTTCGGAGCGCCCGAACCGGCCGCACCGGCTGCGCCCGCCAGCGAACCTGAGGCGACCAGCCACGATCTCAGCGACGACGAACTTGGGGCCGATGCCGCCACCCGGCCCCGAACACGCCAGGCCACGTCAACAAAGGCCAACAGCGAATGCCCGGCTGCAGGCGGTCCAGAACCCAGGGGCGATGCACCGACCTGGGCCCACCACAGCCAGCTGGACCCACTGCAGCTCACACCGATGCTGCGCCACTACGTGGAGCTCAAAGCGGCCCATCCCGCACGGGTTCTGCTGTATCGCCTCGGCGACTTCTTCGAGTGCTTTTTCGAAGACGCGATCGAACTCTCCCGGGTACTGGAACTCACCCTCACCGGCAAGGAGGGCGGCAAGGCGATCGGCCGAGTGCCGATGGCGGGCATCCCCCACCATGCCGCCGAGCGCTACTGCGCCGAACTAATCAAGCAGGGCTACAGCGTGGCCCTCTGCGATCAACTCGAAACCACCCCCACCAAGGGCGCCCTGCTCAAACGGGACATCACCCGGGTGCTGACCCCCGGCACCGTGCTGGAGGAGGGCATGCTCAGCGCCCGCCGTAACAACTGGCTGGCGGCGGTGGTGGTGGAGCCAGCCCAGGGCAAGCAACCGCTGCGCTGGGGCCTGGCCAGCGCCGATGTGAGCACCGGCGAGGTGCAGGTGATGCAGCGGGAGGAGAGCAGCGCCCTACACCAGCAATTGGCCCAGCAGGAGGCCTCCGAACTGCTCTGGGCCGCCGGCCACGACGCGGGCCGGCCGGCCTGGTGTCCGGAACGGCTGCGGCTGACGCCGATGGCCAGCACCCCCTTCAGCCCCGCCGAGGCGGAGCGCACCCTGCAGCAGCACTACCGCCTCAGCAGCCTCGATGGCCTTGGCCTGCCGGAACATCCCCTGGCCCTGCAGGCCCTCGGCGGCCTGCTGCGCTACCTGCAGGAGACCCAGCCCCTGGAGGACGACAGCCGCATTCCCCTGGAGGTGCCGGCGATCGTGCACCGCGGCGATGCCCTAGTGCTGGATGCCCAGACCCGCCGCAACCTCGAACTCACCGCCACCCAACGCGACAACCAGCTGCAGGGGTCGTTGCTCTGGGCCATCGATCGCACCCTTACCGCCATGGGCGGCCGTTGCCTGCGCCGCTGGCTGGAAGCACCCTTGATGGACCTCCAGGCCATTCAGCAGCGCCAGGATCTGGTCAGCAGCCTGGTGGGTGAACGCAGCCTACGGCTGACGATCCGCCAGCTGCTGCGACCGATGGGCGACCTGGAACGGCTGGCCGGCCGGGCCGGCGCGGGCCATGCCGGTGCTCGCGATCTGGTCGCCATCGCCGATGGTCTTGAGCGGTTGCCCCAACTCACGGCACGGCTGGAGGCTGCCATCAGCGAGGGCCCCGACTGGTTGCAGCAGCTGCTGACCCCCGATCCGGCCCTGGCCGAACTGGCCCAGACCATTCGCCACAACTTGGTGGAGGCACCGCCCCTATCGCTCTCGGAAGGCGATCTGATCCATGACGGGGTCGACCCGCTGCTGGATGGATTGCGCAACCAGCTGGACGATCAGGACGCCTGGCTCAGCCATCAAGAGCAGCAGGAGCGCCAACGCAGTGCCATCAGCACCCTGAAACTGCAGCACCACCGCACCTTCGGCTACTTCCTGGCGGTGAGCAAAGCCAAGGCCAGCTCGGTGCCGGACCACTGGATCCGACGCCAGACCCTGGCCAACGAGGAACGCTTCATCACCCCCGACCTCAAGGAGCGGGAGGGCCGCATCTTCCAGCTGCGGGCCCGCGCCTGCCAGCGGGAATACGAGCTGTTCTGCCACTTGCGGGAGAAGGTGGGCGCCATGGCCGCCCCGATCCGCCAGGCGGCCCGCGCCGTTGCCGCCCTTGATGCCCTCACGGGCCTGGCCGACGTGGCCGCCAGCGGTGGCTACTGCGCCCCCAACATCACCGACAGCCGTGGGCTGCAGCTGGAGGCCAGCCGCCATCCGGTGGTGGAGCAACGGCTGGTGGAAACCGCCTTCACCCCCAATGATGTGCAACTCGGTAACGGCACCGACCTGGTGGTTCTCACGGGCCCCAACGCCAGTGGCAAGAGCTGCTATCTGCGCCAGATCGGCCTGATCCAATTGATGGCTCAGATCGGCAGCTGGGTGCCGGCCCGATCCGCCAGCGTGGGCATCGCCGATCGGATCTTCACCCGGGTGGGTGCCGTGGATGATCTGGCCGCCGGCCAGTCCACCTTCATGGTGGAGATGGCCGAAACCGCCAACATCCTGCACCACGCCAGCGATCGTTCCCTGGTGCTGCTCGATGAGATCGGGCGCGGCACCGCCACCTTCGATGGCCTCTCGATTGCCTGGGCCGTGAGCGAGCACCTGGCCGGGGATCTGGGCAGCCGCACGGTGTTCGCCACCCACTATCACGAGCTCAACAACCTGGCCTCCGAACGCGACAACGTGGCCAACTTCCAGGTGCTGGTGGAGGAAACCGGTGACGACCTGGTCTTCCTCCACCAGGTGCAATCCGGCGGTGCCAGCCGCAGTTACGGCATCGAAGCGGCGCGGTTAGCCGGCGTTCCCAAGCCGGTGGTACAACGGGCCCGTCAGGTGCTGGATCAGCTGGCGGCCTGAAGCATCAAGCCGAAGGCAACGCGCGCATCAGGCTGCCCATCTCCAGGGCTTCCAGGCCGTAGCTCCAGCCCAGGTTGCTCTTGATGCCAGCCCGCTCCAGCGCCTGTTGCATCGTGTCGGTGGTCAACACCCCGAAGATCACGGGCACGGAGGTGTCGCGGGCCACTGCTGCAATGCCCTTGCTGGCTTCTGCGACCACCACATCGAAATGGGGGGTATCGCCACGGATCACGGCACCCAGGGTGACCAGCACCTGGTACTGACCGGAGCGGGCCATCTGCTGGGCCACGATCGGCAGTTCAAATGAACCCGGCACCCAGGCGACATCGAGCTGTGAACTGGTCTCCGACACATCCACGCCATGGCGCTTGAGGCAGTCGAGACAGCCGCTCAGCAGCTTGGCGGTGACGAGATCGTTGAAACGAGCCACGACGATGCCGACGCGCAGACCAGCTGCGTCAGAGAAACGTCCTTCGAACGTGGCCATTGGGAAGGTGCCGACTGAATCTCAGCCATCGTGGCACCCGCCGGTTGCGGCTGATAGACGAAATCAGACGACGAAGAAGCTCACACCCCAGTTCAGCAGCACCAGGGCGACCCAAACAGCACTGCCCAAAAGGATCAGTCGGTTGGAACGGCCGCTGTCCTCACTGGAGGCATACAGCACCGGCACCGCAACGATCAAGGCAAAAGACGCCACCACCAGGGCCAGAACGGTCAGCGTGTTGATGAACTGCATGGAACTGGAAGTCAGGGTTCGATTTTCACACGAGAGCCGCTGCTCCCGAGAGCGAGCTGAGCACTCTTCACACCATGAAGGGGAAGAGCGCTCCGCTCAGCGGTGATTCAGGCTCAGACGCGGGTCGCGACAGCGCTGCCCAAGGCGTCGCGCAGACCCCGCACCACAGCCAGCATCGCCAGCTCATCCTGGAGGCGGTTCACCGCTGAACCGACGCCCACACCAGCCGCACCGGCGGCAATCGCCATCGGCAGCGTCACCGCCGAGAGACCCGAGGCGCAAAGCACGGGCACGTCGACAGCACGGCTGATGCTGTGGGCCGCCGCGAGAGTGGGAGCAGCCTTCTCGATCAGGCCGAGGTGACCAGCGCTGAAGGGCTTGGCACTGGTGCCGCCCTCGGTCTGGATCAGATCGGCACCGGCCGCCACCAGATCGATGGCCAGCTGTTCCTGCTCATCCATCGGCAACACGTGGGGCACCGTGACGCTCAACACCACGTTGGGCAGCAGTTGGCGGGTGCGGAGGGTGAGCTCCAGCACCTCAGCGGCATCAAAAATCCGACCCTGGGGATAAAAGGCGTCGTAATTGCCGATCTCCACCATCAACGCACCGGCCGCCACGGCCGCGGGGAACTGCTCGGGCTCCACCGACGACACACACACCGGCACGCCACCGGAGGCCTCGATCGCCAGGCGCACCAGGGCGGGGTCGCAGGCCACATCGATCAGATCAGCACCGCCACGGCCTGCTGCACGGGCAACCCGCTCCACGCTGGCGGCATCAAAATTCATCAGGCCAGCGATCACCTTGAGCGCAGAGCACTGCTCGAGGCTGCGCTGCAGAGAAGCGGGCAGCTGCTGAAGACGGGTCATGGGGGACTGGACAGCAATGCCCCAATTCTCACACCGTGGGGGAAACGCACCCTCTTCCTTGGGCTGGACGTCCTGGCATGACCGCCTGCACCGGCGCCTGCTTCAGCAGCCGCAGCTGCTTCCGCAGGAGAGCGCCCTGCTGCTGGCAGTCTCCGGCGGACAGGACTCCATAGCCCTACTGGCTCTGCTGCAGGATCTGGCGCCCTTGCATGGCTGGAGCCTGAGTCTGTGGCATGGCGATCACGGCTGGCACGACGGCTCCAGCCGGATCGCCGCCGAACTAAGGGCCTGGTGCCAACAGCGCCAGCTGCCCCTGCAGGTGGATCAGGCGGTGCCGGGGCAAGTGCCCAGCGAAGCCACGGCCCGGCAGTGGCGTTATGAACGGCTGGCGCAGCGAGCCCGCGAAGCAGGCGCCGATGTGGTGACGGGCCACACCGCCAGCGACCGGGCTGAAACGGTGCTGCTGCAGCTGGCCCGCGGCAGCGACCTGGCTGGCCTGGCGGCGCTGCCGAGCATCCGCCTCCTGAGCCCAGAAGGACCCCACCTGCGCAGACCACTGCTGCACCTGCAACGCCACGACACCCTGCAGATCTGCCAAGACCTGGCCCTGCCGATCTGGGACGACCCGAGCAACCAATCCGCTGATTTCGCCCGCAACCGGATCCGTCAGGAGGTTCTGCCCGTGCTCGAGGACCTGCATCCGGGCTGCAGTCTGCGGATGAGCGATCTGGCCGAACGGGTGTCCCACGTGCGGGACAGTCAGACAGAACTCAGCAGGATGGCCCTGGAGCTCCTGCAAACCCCAGCCGGACTGGACCGCCGCGGCCTGGGAGCGTTGAACCCAGCCACTCGCCGCCTGCTGCTAGCGCAATGGCTGCAGCAGCAGGGGGTGCCACCACTTCCGGCCCCTCAACTGGAGCAACTCAGCCGTCGCCTGCAACAGGGCGCACCCGGAGGTTCAGCCGATTGTCCGGGGGGCTGGCAGCTCAGCTGGAAGGGGGCGGAGCTGATGCTGCAGCAGCGCGAAGCAGGGCATTGACCGCCGCCGCCACCAGACCCGCGCCCCCACGACTGCCCTCCAAGCGGATCTGAGCCAGACCGCTGGCCGCCAGATGCCTCTTGCTTTCCGCCACCCCTACAAAACCCACCGGCATGCCGATCACCAGGCTGGGGGCCGGGGCCCCGGCGGCCACCCGCTGCAACAGCACCTCCAGAGCTGTCGGTGCACTGCCGATCAGCACCACTGGAGCGGGTGATGCCACCGCGAGCGTCGTCCAGGCCTGCTCCATGCCAGCAGCCGTGCGCGTCGAACCCTGCGGTGCCAGCTCTGGAGCCCACTCCAGCACCGTGTGCACCGCGCTGCCGAGGGTGCGTTGGGCCATCGGGGCCACCGCTGCCGCTGCCATCGCGGTATCCGTCAGGATCGGCGCGCCCCGCCGCAGCGCCTCAACCCCCTGCTCACAGGCCCCCTCGCTGAACTGCAGCAGGGGCCCCAGGGAGAGATCACCACTGCTGTGCACCAGCCGTTCCAGCACCTGCTGTTGCAGCGGAGGCAAGCCGGTGTCGCCCAGAGCCGCCTGGATCCGCCGGATGCTTTCGGTGAAGATCGGGTGGTCCTGGGCCATCCACGCCATCATCAACCCATGCCGATCCATCTGCTCTGGGGTGATGACGCCGCCGCGCGGGACCGGGCCATCGAGGCTCTGATCGGCCAGGTGGTCGACCCCAGCTGGAGCAGCCTCAACCTCAGCCGCCTAGATGGAGCTGACATTAGTCAGGCCCTGCAGGCCCTCGAGGAGGCCCGTACCCCTCCCTTCGCCACGGGCGAACGGCTGGTGCTGCTGCAGCGCAGTCCCTTCTGCAATGGCTGTCCCAGTGAGTTGGCCGACCGGTTTGAGGCTGCCCTTGAGCTCATCCCCGACAGCAGCAACCTGGTGCTGGTGAACCCGGCCAAACCCGATGGTCGCCTGCGCACCACCAAAGCCCTGCACAAGCGGATCAAAAACGGGCTCGATCAGGAGCAGAGCTTTCCGCTGCCAGCGGCCTGGGATAGCAATGGCCAGCGCCAGCTGGTGCAACGCACGGCCGAGGCCCTGGGCCTGAAGGTTGAGCCGGATGCCATCGATGCCCTGGTGGAGGCCATCGGCACCGACAGCGCCCGGCTCGAATCGGAACTGCGCAAGCTCTCCCTGCGGGACATAAGCATTTCCGCTGCACGGGTGCAGGAGCTGGTGGGGGGACGCTCCACCAACGCCCTGGCCGTGGGCGACGCGCTGCTTGAGGGCAACCCCGGCGAAGCGATCGCCCGCTGGGATGCCCTTATCGAAGCAGGGGAACCATCCCTGCGCATCGTGGCCACCCTCACCGGTCAGATCCGCGGCTGGCTCTGGGTGAGCCTGCTGGAACAGCAGGGGGAAAGGGATGTGGCGGTGATCGCCAAGGCCGCTGGGATCGGCAACCCCAAACGCATCTACGTGATGCGCAAGCAGCTGCAGGGTCGCCCGCCCAAGCGCTTTCTCTCACTCCTGGGCCGTCTACTGGAGGTGGAAGCCCGGCTGAAACGTGGCGCTCAGCCTGGCGATGCCTTCCGCGACGGCCTGCTGGGCTGAACGCTGCCCACCAGGTGAGAAAATCCAGCGTTGCTGAAGCCCGGTCCATGGCCCTCCTGGTGCAGAAATTCGGGGGCACCTCCGTCGGCAGCGTGGAACGCATCAAGGCGGTGGCTGATCGGATCGGACGTTGCCGGGAGGAGGGGCACGACTTAGTCGTTGTGGTCTCCGCCATGGGCCACACCACCGATGAATTGACGGGTCTGGCCAACGCCATCACCTCTGCCCCCACCCAGCGGGAGATGGACATGCTGCTGGCCAGTGGCGAACAGGTGTCGATCGCCTTGCTGGCGATGGCCTTGAACGCCCAGGGGGTCAGTGCGACGTCGATGACCGGTCCACAGGTGGGCATCGCCACGGAATCCACCCATGGCCGGGCCAGGATCCTCGGGATCCGCACCGACCGAATCCGCAACCGCCTCGCGGCTGGCCAGGTGGTGGTGGTTGCCGGTTTCCAGGGCACCAGCACCAGCAGCGATGGCCTCAACGAAATCACCACCCTCGGGCGTGGGGGCTCCGACACCTCCGCTGTCGCCCTGGGGGCAGCACTGGGTGCCGATGCCTGCGAGATCTACACCGACGTTCCGGGTGTCCTCAGCACCGATCCGCGCAAGGTGTGCGATGCCCAGCTGATGGAAACGATCAGCTGCGACGAAATGCTGGAACTCGCCAGCCTTGGGGCCTCCGTGCTGCATCCCAGGGCCGTTGAGATCGCCCGCAACTACGGCGTGAACCTTGTGGTGCGCTCCAGTTGGAGCGATGCCCCCGGCACCCGGATCACCAGCCGTTCAGCCCGTCCGATCAGTAGCAGCGGCCTGGAGCTCGGCAGTCCTGTGGATGGGATGGAGGAAGTGGACGGACAGGCCGTGCTCGCCCTCTCGCACATTCCCGATCAGCCTGGGATTGCCGCACGCCTGTTTGAAACCCTCTCCGAGGCGGGAATCAATGTGGACCTGATCATTCAGGCCACCCACGAGGGCAGCAGCAACGACATCACCTTCACGGTGACGGAAGCGGATCTCGAGCTGGCCCGCGCTGTGAGCCAGAAGGTTCTGGATCAACTGGGCGGCGATCTGGCGTCCGAAGCAGGGCTGACGAAGCTCAGCATCAGCGGTGCCGGAATCATGGGGCGCCCTGGGATTGCCGCCGGCCTGTTCAACTGCCTGTGTCAGCAGGGCATCAACCTCCGCCTGATCGCCACGAGTGAGGTGAAGGTGAGCTGCGTGATTGACTCCGGCGTCGGCAGCAAGGCGGTGCAAGCCGTGCAGGAGGCCTTCGACCTGGAGGACTCGCAAATCCGCATCAATCCCACCGACAACGGGAGCGGGGAACCGGAAGTGCGCGGCGTCGCCCTCGACCGCGACCAGGTGCAACTAAGTGTTCGCCACGTGCCCGATCGACCCGGCACCGCAGCGGCGCTGTGTTCAGCCCTGGCGGACAACAGCATCAGCCTCGATGCGATCGTTCAATCGGAACGTCAGCACAGCGACGGATCGCGCGACATCACCTTCATCCTGCGCAAGGACGACCGCGCTCTCGCCGATGTGGCCCTGGCTCCCCTGCTGGCCCAGTGGCCCGGTGCAGCTCTAGAGGATGGTGAGGCCATTGCCCGTGTGAGTGCTGTGGGCGCGGGGATGCCAGCAACGCCAGGGACGGCGGGGCGCATGTTCCGCGCGCTGGCGGATGCAGGCATCAACATCGGCCTGATCGCCACCAGCGAAATCAGAACCAGCTGTGTGGTGGCCGAAGATGCTGGCGTTCAGGCACTCCAGGTGGTGCACGCTGGGTTCGCACTGGGAGGTGAAGAGCGTCACACCGCCCAAGGCACCGCTTCACCGCACGACCCCGACTAGGTCTACAACGGGAGGACTGGCCCTTCGAAGCGTGGATGCCGATTTCGAGCAGGTGTGACAAGGCCCATGCCCTCGCCTCGGCGTTTTGGGATCAACTGCAAAGCGCATCAAACGAGCGCGACCCAAGCCTGATCATGGCCTGGCTGGGGGTGGTGTCGTCGCTTCTGGGTCACATCCAGCTGCATGGTCTCCAGCAACCGAAGCAAGCCGCCATCTCCTAAGAAAGGGTGCTGGAGGGTGACGTGGACGCCACCATCGCTGCCCTGGCGGGACAGGGGCTAGAGCGCTGCCAATCAGAAATCAGAAGACATCTCCAGCGAAGCAGGTATGACGCCCGCAACCAAGGCGCCATCCCGGACCTGCTGAAAGATCCCTTCCTGAGCACGGATTCCGCTCAAGCAAAGCCAGCACTGGCTGATTTAGGCACCGCAATGCCGTGGTTGTCCAGTGCCGTTGAACCCCGGGCCATGCCAACTTCCGATACATCTCCCTATTCGGCCCCTTTTCCAAGCCCAGAGCCAACGCTCAGCTCTGAAGCCCATTCAGGCGTGGAGATGGCGAACAAGAAAACCGTACTCAGAGAAGAAAAACCACCCAAGACGCTGTCGAGCCCACACCCCAGGAGCCTGCAGCCAAGGATCTCCTGGAGAATTCATGGCTCCGCAGACAACTTCAACCTGCAATCAAAAGCCCCACCGACTCGATTGTGCCGATGGGGCTGATCAACAGGATCAAAGGAGTTATGGGCCGCTCAGCTGGCCGCTGAACGACGACGACGGGTACGGCCTGCAGGCATCTCCGGCTCCTGAGAAGCCGGGGCAGCAACTTTCTCAGCAACCGGCTGGGGAGCCACTTTCTCCACCACTGCCGTTGCTGCGGCTGCACGAACGGGGGCAGGGGTTGCCGAGCCAGAACGGCCATTTCCCTGAGCGTTCCGCACCGGAGCGGGGGTTCCACCGCCGCCACCGTTGCGACGGCCATAGGGAGAGCCACCGCCACGACCACCGCGACCGCGGGGAGCCGGACGGTCATCTGGCTCTGCATCAGCACGGCCCTTATAAACCGGTGTACCGCCAGGAGCCGGCTGCACCAGACAGAGGATCAGCGGCTCCACCTGCAGTTCACGACGCATCCGGCGGCCAAGGCCGACCTCCACTTCACGCTGCACACCCATCCAGTCCACCTCCGGTGCCTTATCACCGGTATTTCGGCAGAGCTGCTTCCAGCGGTTTTCGAGCACCCACTTGATTTCACGCTCCACCCACAACGACATCTTGCGAGCATCGGCTGTGGTGACCACACCGCGAAGATTCACCCGCGGAGGAGCCACCATGGCGCCATCGGTACTGATGGCGGCCAGGATCGTCACTACGCCGTCTTCCGCCAATTGCTGGCGTTCCTTGAGCACCCGGGCATCGACGATGCCGTTGCGGGATTGATCCAGCAACTCAATGCCCGCCTTCACCGCACTGCCTTTGCGGAGCGAATCCGGGGTGAGCTCCACCACATCACCGTTGTCGATGATCAGGGTGTTGTCGACCGGAACACCCATCGAATGGCCGGTGCGGGAGTGCTGGACCAGCATCCGGTGTTCGCCATGCACCGGCACGAAAAACTTGGGCCGGGTGAGGGCGAGCATCAATTTCTGATCTTCCTGGAAGCCATGGCCGGAGACGTGAATGCCTTCGCCCTTGCCATAGACCACCTTGGCGCCAAGCATCATCAGCTTGTCGATGGTGTTGACCACGGAAATCGTGTTTCCAGGGATTGGGCTGGCCGAGAAAATGATCGTGTCGGTGGTCTTGACCTTCACCTGGGGATGCTCACCGCGGGAGATACGGCTTAGGGCGGCCAGCGGCTCTCCCTGGCTGCCGGTCATCAGCAGCAGCGTTTCGCGATCTGACACATCGTTGATCTGCTTGATCGGCACAAACAGTTCATCCGGCGCGCGCATGTAGCCCAGTTCCCGGGCCTTGGCGATCACGTTGAGCATGGAGCGGCCAAGCAACCCCACCTTGCGGCCGTTCTTCAGGGCCAGCTCCAGAATCATCGATACCCGATGAATCGAACTTGCGAAGGTGGTCACGATGACCCGCCCTTCGGCATTGGCGATGTGGCGATCTAGGTTAGGGAACACAGATCTCTCAGGCGGACAGAAGCCAGGAACCTCAGAGTTCGTGGAATCGCTGAACAAGCACAAGACGCCCTTGTCACCGTGGTGGGCGAGACGGGCCATGTCGAAGTTTTCGCCATCGACCGGGGTGTGGTCGAACTTGAAATCTCCGGTAAAAATGACGGTTCCCACCGGTGTAGAGATGGCCAGCGAAAAGCTGTCAGCCATCGAGTGGGTGTTGCGGATGAACTCCACAGAGAAGTGCTGACCCACCTTCACCACATCACGCGGACCGACGGTCTGCAGGGTGGTGCGGTCGCGGACCCCGGCCTCATCCATCTTGCCGGTGAGCATCGAAAGGGCCAGCCGCGGCCCGTAGATCACCGGAATATTGAAGTGCTTGAGGTGGTGGGCGATGCCACCGATGTGGTCTTCATGACCATGGGTGACGATCATGCCGCGGATCCGCTTCTGGTTCTCGCGCAGGAAGCTGGTGTCGGGCAGCACCACATTCACTCCGTGCATGCCGTCGCTGGGGAAGGCCAGACCGGCATCCACCAACATCAGGTCATCGCCGTACTCGAACACACAGGTGTTCTTGCCGATCTCGTGCAGACCACCCAGGGGAATCACCCGAAGACAGGGCTCCTGACCCTTGCTGGATCGCGCGTTGTTGGCCATGAAAACGATGTGTAAAGAACGGGTTGCGTAAGCCGATAAGCCGGACCGGGCTAGGTCTGACGGAGGGCGGCCATGGCGTTGGAAAGCGAACGTTTCATGTCATCAGATAAGGGGCACAAAGGTGGACGGGGCGCACCGACAGACCAGCCATTGAGTTCCAGGGCAGCCTTGACGGGAATCGGATTGGTGGTGGCGAACAGGGCCTTGAACAGGGGGATCAACGCGTCATGCAAGGCGAGTGCTAATGCACGATCGCCGTTCAGATAGGCCTCGATCATGGCGCGGATCTCAGGGCCCGCGACATGGCTGCCCACACTCACCACGCCAACGGCTCCCACCGAAAGCATTGGCAAGGTGAGGCCGTCGTCACCGCTGTAAATCGCCAACTGCTGACCGCAGGCCAGCCGCAGCGCCGTGACCTCTTCGGTAGTGCCACTTGCAGCCTTGAAACTCACCACATTGGGGCAGTCCATTAGCCGCACCACCGTGGCCGGAGCGATGCTGCAGCCGGTGCGCCCAGGAATGTTGTAGAGCATCAGGGGCAGATCAGGAGTGGCCTCAGCGATGGCCCGAAAATGGGCCTCCAGTCCCTCCTGAGGAGGCTTGTTGTAATAGGGCACGACCACAAGAGCACCATCCGCGCCGGCGGCTGCAGCCTTCTTGGTGGCCTCCACCGCTTCGGCTGTGGAATTGCTGCCGGTACCCGCCAGCACCTTGGCGTCGCTGCCCACCGCCTCTCGAACTGCGTGAAGCAGTTGCAGCTGCTCGTCCCAGCTGAGGGTTGGCGATTCGCCGGTGGTGCCGCACACCAGCAGCCCATCAGAGCCCTGATCCACCAGATGCCGGGCAAGCTGTGCGGCGAGGGTGAGATCCACAGCACCGCTGGCATCAAAAGGAGTCACCATCGCGGTGACGACACGGCCGAAGGGCGTTGGCGAAAGGGTGGCGGCCTCTGTCATCACTTTTGAATCAACAATTCAGCGATCTGAACAGCGTTAAGCGCCGCTCCCTTGCGAATCTGATCACCACACAGCCAGAGCTCCATGGCATTGGGATCACTGATGTCCTGACGGATCCGTCCGATCGCCACCGGGTCACGACCGGTCACATCCGTCGGCATCGGGAAACGGTTCGCAGCCGGGTCGTCAATCAACTCAACACCGGGTGCAGCCGAAAGCAGCTCGCGCGCTTCAGCGACTGGGAAGGGGGTCTCGAACTCGATGTTTACCGCTTCGGAATGAGCCCGTAACACGGGCACCCGCACGCAAGTGGCGGTGAAGCGCAGATCCGGAAGACCCATGATTTTGCGGGTCTCGTTCACCATCTTCATCTCCTCTTCGCAATAGCTGTTGTTCTGCAAGGGAGAGTTGTGGAGAAAGAGGTTGAAAGCCAGGGAGTAAGGCAGCACCTCTCCCTTGGGAGTTCCGCCGTCCAGCACCGTCTGCGAAAGACTTTTCAGCTCTTCCATGGCCCGGGCACCAGCACCACTGGCGGATTGGTACGTGCTCACAACCACCCGACGTATCGCCCGCTTCGCTGCCAGAGGAGCCAAAGCCAGGGTGAGCAGGATCGTGGTGCAATTCGGATTCGCAATCACTCCGTTGTGGGCGAAGGCTGCATCGGGATTGACCTCTGGCACCACCAGCGGCACACCATCCTCCATCCGGAAGGCACTGGAGTTATCCACCATCACCGCACCTGCAGCGGTGATTGCCTCGAGCCATTGCTTCGAAACAGAACCACCTGCCGACGCCAGCACCAGATCGACCCCTTCAAAAGATTGGGCCGAGACCTCTTCCACCGTGAGGGTGCGGCCGTTCCAGGCTTGGGTCTGACCGGCCGAACGGGCCGACGCCAACAGCTTCAACTCACCAACGGGGAAATGGCGCTCCTCAAGCAGCAGCAGCAGTTCCTGGCCAACAGCACCGCTGGCACCCAGAACGGCAACGTTGAGAGGACGGTTGGGAAGGGTCGAAGACAAGCGGTGGAGTGGACGATCTAAACGAAAAGCTGTCGTTTCTTGAAACCGACATCACTGCGCAGAGATCGTGATGCCGCGATGCGACGAGCTCAGCTTACCGATCCAGCCTCGATTCACCCATTGCATAAAGTGCTGGGCTGCCCTTTCCCTTCCCCCATGAGCGCTGCAGCCCTGAAGGTGACCACCGAAGCCCGCCCCAGCAGCCGCCTGTCGGTGACGGTCACCGTTCCTGGGGAGCGCTGCAAGACAAGTTATGAAGACGCGATCACCAGCCTCAGCCGCAACATCAACCTGCCGGGCTTCCGCAAGGGGAAAGTGCCGCGCACAGTGCTGGTACAGCAGCTGGGTGGCGTGCGGATCAAGGCCACGGCGCTGGAAAAGCTGATCGACAACGCCTGGCGCGACGCCATCAAGCAGGAATCACTGGAACCGATCAGCCAGCCCGAGCTGAGCAGTGGTTTCGACGGCCTGCTGGAGAGCTTTGAGCCTGGTAAAGAGCTCACTTTCACCCTGGAAGCCGATGTCGCTCCGACGCCGAAACTGAAGAGCACCAAGGGGCTGAAGGCGGAATTCGAAACCGTCTCCTATGACGCCTCCCGGGTCGATGCGATGCTCGAGGACTCCCGCAAGCAGATGGCCACGGTAGTTCCCGTGGAAGGTCGCGCTGCCAAGAACGGCGACATCGCGGTGCTGGGCTTCAAAGGCACCTACAGCGATGACGGCAGCGAAATCGAGGGAGGCAGTGCCGATTCCATGGATGTCGACCTGGAGAACGGCCGGATGATCCCTGGCTTCATCGAAGGGGTCATCGGCATGAAGGTCGGCGAGACCAAAGCCGTGGATTGCCAGTTCCCCGACGACTACCCAAAGGAGGACGCCCGCGGACGCAAGGCCGCCTTTGAGATCGAACTGAAAGACCTCAAAACCCGCGAACTGCCCGAGCTGGACGACGCCTTCGCCAAGCAGGCCAGCGAGCAGGAAACACTGGCGGACCTGCGCAAGGACTTGGAGCAGCGGCTCAAAGACGACGCGGAGCGCCATCAGACCAGCAACCGCCGCGATGCCCTCGTCGCCGCACTGGTGGAGCAGCTCGAGGTGGAATTGCCAGAAGCCCTGATCCAACAGGAAAGCCGCAACCTGCTGGAACAGACCGCAGCCCAGTTCGCCCAGCAGGGCATGGATGTGAAGTCACTCTTCACCCCCGATCTGGTGCGCAACCTGATGCAGAACTCACGTCCCGAGGCGGAAGAGCGTCTGCGCCGCAGTTTTGCCCTCACCGCCCTGGCCGAAGCGGAGGACATCAAGCTCGACGACAAGGACGTGGACGCCAAGATCAAGGAGGTGAAGAAAGAGCTCTCCGCCGACGCCAAGATCGATCCCGAGCGCCTGCGTCAAGCCGTGATGGATGACCTCATGCAGGATCATCTGATGGGCTGGCTCGAGGAGAACAGCACCCTCACCGAAAAGGCTCCGGCAGCTGACGACAGCAAGGCTGAAGCCAAGAAAAAGCCCGCCACCAAGGAGACCTCCGCCGAGAGCAAGTCCAAGGCGGACGCCAAGGACTGAGCAACGCCCATAGATTGACCGAACTTCACCGCATACCGATCGCGTGATCGACGCCCGTAGTCACCACCCCATCCAGAACCGCTGGCGGGCCGCCATGCCGGTCTCGGCACCGGGGCCACTGCCCACGGTTGTTGAACAGTCCGGTCGCGGAGACCGTGCCTTCGACATCTACTCCCGCCTGCTACGAGAGCGAATCATCTTCCTGGGTACAGGTGTGGATGACGCCGTTGCCGATGCCCTTGTGGCGCAGATGCTGTTCCTCGAAGCCGAGGATCCTGAAAAGGACATTCAGATTTACATCAACTCACCGGGAGGGTCCGTCACCGCTGGCCTAGCGATCTACGACACGATGCAGCAGGTCGCCCCTGACGTGGTGACCATCTGCTATGGCCTCGCCGCCAGCATGGGTGCCTTTCTGCTCTCCGGGGGCACCAAGGGCAAGCGTCTCGCCTTGCCCAATGCCCGGATCATGATCCACCAACCCCTCGGTGGTGCCCAGGGCCAGGCAGTGGACATCGAGATTCAGGCGAAGGAGATCCTTTATCTCAAGGAAACCCTGAACGGGCTGATGGCGGACCACACCGGCCAGCCGCTCGACAAGATCTCGGAAGACACCGACCGCGACTACTTCCTTTCTCCGGCAGAAGCGGTTGAATATGGCCTGATCGATCGAGTGGTGGACAGTTCCGAGGACGGAGGAATCATTACGGAAGGCTGACAGACGCCCTTCCGTTCTCGATCCTGTGTGTTCAGGGAGACCCCATCGGTTGATTCCTGAGTTTTTCTCCTGTGTGGTGCCCAGCGTTCGATGGCCAAGTTCGACGCCCATCTGAAGTGCTCGTTCTGTGGGAAATCCCAGGATCAAGTGCGCAAGTTGATAGCCGGACCCGGCGTTTACATCTGCGACGAATGCATCGATCTCTGCAACGAGATCCTGGATGAGGAGCTGGTGGATGGCCAGGGCAACCCACGCCACAGCCATGAACCGAGCCGCAAGGCGACACCGGCTGCTCGCAAGAGCAGCAAACCGGCCCCGACCCTGGCCTCCATTCCCCGGCCCCAGGACATCAAAAGCTTCCTGGATCAGCAAGTGGTCGGCCAGGACTCCGCAAAGAAGGTGATGTCGGTGGCGGTCTACAACCACTACAAACGTCTGGCCTGGCAGGGAGATGGCAACGGTGAGACCGAAGAAACCGCCACCCGCCTGCACAAGAGCAACATCCTGCTGATTGGACCCACCGGCTGCGGCAAGACGCTGTTGGCACAGACCCTGGCGGAGATGCTGGATGTGCCCTTCGCCGTGGCCGATGCCACCACCCTCACCGAGGCGGGTTATGTGGGTGAGGACGTGGAAAACATTCTGCTGCGGTTGCTGCAGAAAGCCGACATGGATGTGGACCAGGCCCAGCGGGGCATCATCTACATCGATGAGATCGACAAAATCGCCCGCAAGAGCGAAAACCCTTCGATTACAAGGGATGTATCCGGCGAAGGTGTGCAGCAGGCACTGCTGAAAATGCTCGAGGGCACGGTTGCCAACGTGCCACCCCAGGGAGGCCGTAAGCACCCCTATCAGGACTGCATCCAGATCGACACCAGCCAGATCCTGTTCATCTGCGGTGGTGCCTTCGTCGGCCTGGAAGACGTGGTGCAGAAACGTATGGGGCGCAATGCAATCGGCTTCATGCCCAGCGACGGCCGTGGACGCAGCCGCGCCAACCGCGACCTTCAGGCCGCCCAGGTGCTACGGCACCTGGAGCCGGATGATTTGGTGCGCTATGGCCTGATCCCCGAATTCATCGGCCGGATGCCAGTGAGTGCCGTGCTGGAACCCCTGGACGAAAGCGCCCTGCAATCGATCCTCACCGAGCCTCGCGATGCCCTAGTGAAGCAGTTCCGCACCCTGCTGAGCATGGACAACGTGCAACTGCAGTTCGCCGATGACGCCATAGAAGCGATCGCCCAGGAGGCACACCGACGCAAGACCGGTGCCCGCGCCCTGCGCGGCATCGTTGAGGAACTGATGCTGGATCTGATGTACGACCTCCCCTCGCAGACATCGGTGAAGGAGTTCACCGTTACCCGAGCGATGGTGGAGGAACACACGGGCGGGAAGGTGCTCCCCCTGCCTGGCACGGACCAACAGAAGACCGCCTGAAGCCTTGGCTGCCGCTGAACACCTGGAGGTGCCGCGTCAGCACGGCCTGTTCAACCACCACGGCATCGACCTCGGCGACGGCAGCGTTGCCCATTATCTGGAAGGACGTGAAATCCTGCGCAGCCCCTTGGAAGAATTCAGCCAGGGGCAACCGCTACAGGTGATCAACTACGCCGAAGCTTCTCCAGTGGGTGTGACCCTGCGGCGGGCTATGGGACGCCTGGGTGAACAGGACTACAACCTGCTGTTCAACAACTGCGAGCACTTCGCCACCTGGTGCAAAACCGGACGTCATCGCAGCGGCCAAGTGGACTCCGTGCTGGAGCGAGCGCGCAACTGGAGCGGGTTGATGCCATCAGCCCTGATGAAGGGACTGGAACTCCTTGTGCAACGGGGCCTGCTCGATGACGATGCCCGCTCGATGGCCAAGCGTGGGGTGGAGAAGCTGGAACGCTTGCGCCTCTCGCTGCTGCGCAAATTGGAAGGCCTCCTGGAACAGGCCGGAAAAGGACCCGATCGCCGGCTGTTGCTAACGGGCCAGAGCCTGGCCGATGAACTGGCCGCCGTCGAAGACCTGAAACATCGGATTGATGCCCTGCTGGAACAGCCTCCCGCCCTTCCAAGCTCGGAATCCTCTGAGTAATCTCCTTTCAACGCTCGCGGCGCATGAGTTCGGCCTACAAGCCGCTGCATCACAAATACAGGCCCCAGCGCTTTGATCAGCTGGTGGGGCAGGAGGCGATTGTCGCCACCCTCGGCCACGCCCTCACCAGCAATCGGATTGCTCCGGCGTACCTGTTCAGTGGACCCCGTGGCACCGGCAAAACCTCCAGCGCCCGCATCCTGGCCCGCTCGCTCAATTGCCTGAACAGCGAGGGGCCGACACCGGAACCCTGCGGAACTTGCGAGCTTTGCACAACGATTGCTGCCGGCACAGCCCTGGATGTGATCGAGATCGACGCCGCTTCCAACACCGGCGTCGACAACATTCGCGAACTGATCGAACGCTCGCGCTTCGCACCGGTGCAGGCCCGCTGGAAGGTGTACGTGGTGGACGAGTGCCACATGCTCTCCACCGCAGCGTTCAACGCCCTTCTGAAAACCCTCGAAGAACCACCACCACAGGTGGTGTTCGTCCTAGCCACCACCGACCCGCAACGGGTGCTGCCGACAATCCTCAGCCGTTGCCAACGCTTTGATTTCCGGCGCATTCCGCTCGATGCCCTCAACACTCATCTGAGTTGGATCGCTGAACAGGAAGCGATCAACATCAAACCTGAAGCCATTCATGTGGTAGCCCAGCGATCCCAGGGAGGCCTGCGGGACGCTGAAAGCCTGCTGGATCAGCTGAGTCTGTTGCCACCACCGATCGAAGCCGCTGCGGTGTGGGATCTACTGGGGGCCGTGCCCGAACAAGAGCTGCTGGAGCTGGTGGGGGCGATGAGCAGCGCCGAACCGGTGCAACTGCTGGAGGCCACCCGTAACCTGCTGGACCTAGGTCGGGATCCCGGGGCCGTACTGCAGGGTCTAGCCGGGATGCTGCGGGATCTGGTGTTGATGGCCGCCGCTCCAGACCGAATGGAGCTCACCAGCGTTTCACCCCAGTTCCGCGATCAGCTGCCCGCCCTCGCGAAAGCCATCGGCAGGGCCCGCTTGCTGCAATGGCAGGCCCAGCTGCGCGGCACCGAGCAACAACTGCGCCAAAGCGTGCAGCCGCGCTTGTGGCTGGAAGTTCTGCTCTTGGGGTTGCTGGCGGAAGCGGTGGCGGCTCAACCCACAGAGGCAGCCCCAGTCTCAAGACAACCAACGAGAACGCAACCGGCAGCAGCAAGCCCACCGACAACGCAACTTGCCCCTCCTGCTCCCACTCCTTCCGCCACAGCCCCTGCAGCAGCCCCTGCAATCGAGGCGCCCACCCCCAGCCCGATACCTGCGCCATCACCGGAACTGCCGACAGTCTCCACCCCTGCCCCAGCAACCAGCACCAACCTGCCCGAGCTATGGCAACAGATCCTGGGCAGTCTCGAACTGCCCTCCACCCGGATGCTGCTGTCGCAGCAGGCCCAACTGGTGCGCCTGGATGCCAACCGCGCCGTCGTGCAGGTGGCAGGCAACTGGATGGGGATGGTGCAGAGCCGGGCATCCCTGCTGGAACAGGCCGTGGCCAAAGCGCTTGGAGGCTCCAGGCAGCTGGTGCTGGAGGCCAGCAACAGCGCCATGCCACCTCCGCTGGCAACAACCCAGGTCACAACGCCATTAATTACTCCACCGACCACACCCCCACCGATCGCACCGGCCATCGCAACAGCCCCGGTCGCAACAGCCTCAGCTGCAGTCCAGCCCCCAACTCCGGCGCCCTCAGCAACGCCAACGCCAGCTCCAGTGCCAGCGCCAGAACTCCCGCAGACCCAAGCCAAACAGTTGGAGGCCAACCCGGCACCTGCAACAGCAGAATCAAGGGTTCAACCCAGTCCTTCCTCAGGCCTGGATCGTCAAGCCCGCAACCTGGCGGACTTCTTTAACGGTCAGGTGCTCGACGTTGATGACGTCAACTAAGTGAACTTTGAGACGTAACCCCTCCCCGGTATGCCATCCAACAGGCAACGACCTCAGGCCTGAGCCGGATGCTCATTACCATGACTGGTTTTGGCCCAGACCAAACGTTTAGGGAGCATTGACATTCGCAGCGTCACCCAGGGAATCACCACAAACCAGTGACCTAGATAGGCAATCGCCACAAGGAGATTGGCCAGGCTCGCTGAAGGGATATCCGGCCCCTCGCTGCCACCGCGACAGCCGCGCCAATAGGCCAGACCCGAAACGCTGAAGGCCACCACAGACAAGGGCCAGTAGACCGGCACGCTTCGGGTGATCAGAGCCGTGCTCAGATCAGCGAAGGACACAACCGGCAGGGCGTACTGGAGCAGAAAAAAGACCGTCAGATCCCAACGTTGGCGAAGACTGAGCTGGGCCGACGTCAGCACCGACCAGTAATCAAAGAAGCGCTGCAATCCGCCTTCCGCCCAGCGCTGCCGTTGTTTCCACAGGGCCTGGAAACCAGGAACCGCCTCTTCTTGAACCGGAGGGTCCCACAACAATCCCACCAAGGCCCCATTGGTCAGCAGGCGGAAGCTGAGATCTAGGTCATCGGTGACGGTGTCTTCGTTGAAACCGCCACTGGACTCGAGCACCGAGCGATTGATCAGCTGTCCGTTCCCCCGCAGCTCCGCCACCCCTCCATTGGCCAGTCGGCCCGACTGGATCACCGCATCCAGAGCCATCTCCATCGCTTGGGATCGGGTCAACCAATTGCGATCGGCATCCATCACAGCCTTGCGCAGCTGCACCGCCGACCAGCCACCCTCCAGGGCGTAGGGAACAAGACGCTCGAGCAAGTCGTCCTGCAACTGGGCATCTGCATCAAGCACTAACAGCCACTCACCCTTAAGTCGATCCAAGGCGGTGTTGAGCGCACCCGACTTGCCACCACCAGCATTGCGCTGGCGATGGATGACATTCAGTTCAGGGTGCTGGGTGGCCAGATCGTCCAGCAACTCAGAGGTCCGATCAAGACTGCCGTCGTCGATCACCCAGGTAGTGAGCTGTCCGGATGGATAACGCAGCGAAGTGAGACGTTCCACCAGACGCGGCACCACCGCCTCTTCGTCGCGGGCGGCCACCACCACATCAAGGCTGGGAAGCTTCGCCGGATCCATCGCCGGCACGGAATCCGCTGACCCACGCACCAGCTGCCCGCGCATGACGGAACGCAGCCCATATCCCCCCAGCATCAAGGCAAGGCTGATGGCTGGCCAGAGCGAACGGGCTGAGTCCAGCCAGTGGGGAGCAGCGCCAGCACATCCGCAGGCGAACAGGAAAGCTGCCGACTTCACCCGACGGTGATCACCCGATGTGGCGTTCGAGCTCATCCAGCTGCCCAGGTGGGGAGGACTTTAAGGGGAGTGCATTGGTGTTGAGTGTGGGCCGTAGACAGTCCCTGGGTAGTAATGGCTCAGGATCCGCTCCACGGGCCAGCCACGCAAGGCCAGATCGATAGCCCCAGCCTGTGACAAACCAGCTCCATGGCCGAAGCCACCACCCTGCACCAGCCAGCTTTCAATCCCCTGAGGCTCCAACACGAACAGAGTGCTTGGAAGTGTGCGTAAGGTGCGCCGGATTGCATCCAATTTGAGAGTAACCGGAGCGGCGGCGCCGTTCCCTGAAATCTGCAGAGCCAGTACCCGGCCGCTAGCGCCCCGCTCAAGCACCTTCAACCGCAAAGGAGAAATCAGCGGGTCTGCGGCTGCTCCAAGTGCTTGGCGCAAGGCCGGAGCGGAGAGTGTTCGCGTCCAGCGGAAGCGGGGGTGCCGCTGGCCATAGGCCCCGTCGCGATCCGCCAGCAACGCTTGCACCGCCTGGCGCTTCTGCAGGGGCAAGGAATGACGGCTGCTCCAGCCCTCGTCCCCATCCGGTTCCGGACGCAAATAAATGGTCGGCTGCATGGCCCAGGCTTCTGGCCCGGCGGCCATCACCCCGCCATTGGTGGCGTGATAGACCGCGCTGATTGGCTGGTTGTTCAGGCTGAGCAATTTGCCCTGCGTGGCTGCAATCGCCTCGCGCACAGCAGCTCCCGCATGGCGGGGATCGCTATAGACCTGACACTGCGTGTCGCTGCAAAGGTGATAGCCATCGATGCTGAAGCGATGGCTATTGGCCAAAGCCCAAGTGCGTGCCAGAACGGTCTGAGCCTGCAACGCCGCCATCGGCGAACCGGGACCGATCTCATGGGGCACCACCCCCTCGAGGTAGCGCTCCACCGGCATCTGCTCCACAAGGGTCCAACTGCCATAAGCATCGCGTTGCAAGCGGAAGGGCCCCTCAAAGCGTCCACCCGCCCAGAGCAGCCCATCCGAGGCCTCAATCAAGACAGACCCTTGCAGGGGGCGTCCACCCTCCGGCGTCTGCAACACCGGTTCGACGGTGTTAGTGAGGGTGCCTTGCCAATCACGCACGGCCAAACCCTCCGGCAAAGGCGAACCCTCCGGCGCCCAAACCTCCCATTCCTTGGGATGGGCCACCTCGGCCGCAACCCCAAGAGCACCCCAACGGGAGGCGACACGATCGGCCGATTCAAAGCTGGCGTAGGGACCTGCGATCCGGCGAGCCAACTTCAGCGGACGGGCCAAAGGAACTCTTTGCCAGGTGATCACGAAACCCGAACCACTGCCTAACTCCCCAGTGGCGTCGCGAAGGCTGAGTGATCCAGCAAAGGCACGGAGATTTAAGGGAGCGGCGGTTTCCGTGGCACCGAGGTGATCCTCCAAAGCCACCCAGAGCTCAGGCTCAAGACCATCAACCGGCGGTGGTTCATCGACGGAACGGTGAGTCACCCGTTGAACCGGTTCCACCACAGCGGGCTTAGTCGAAGCATTTTGCAGAGCATCAACCGGCTCGCGGGCGCGGCAGCCCAGACCCATGCAAAGCAGCAATGTGAGCGTCAGGAGCCGAATCATTCAGCAGGGGGCACGTCGGGACGTATTGTTGACGTTTGTGTCCGAACGAGCAGACCAATGCCCAAGCTGAAGACCCGCAAAGCTGCCGCAAAGCGGTTCAAGGCAACCGGCACTGGCAAATTTCTGCGTCGTCGCGCTTTCCGGAACCACCTGCTGGACCACAAAACCCCCAAGCAGAAGCGTCATCTGGCCACCAAGGCCGTGGTGGACCGCACCGATGAGGAGCGCGTGACCCTGATGATGCCCTACGCCTGAGCACAGCTGCTCAGACGAGACCGTTCAACAAGACCTGATCCAACCCTTCCAACCTCATGGCCCGCGTCAAGAGAGGCAACGTCGCCCGTAAACGCCGCAACAAGATCCTGCGGCTGGCCCGTGGCTTCCGTGGTGGCAACGGAACCCTGTTCCGTACAGCAAACCAGCGGGTGATGAAAGCCCTCTGCAATGCGTACCGCGATCGTCGTCGTCGCAAGCGGGATTTCCGTCGCCTTTGGATTGCACGCATCAACGCTGCTGCCCGCCTGAATGGTGTGAGCTACAGCCGTCTGATGGGCGGCCTCAAAAAGGCAGATGTGCGGCTGAATCGCAAGATGCTGGCTCAACTGGCGGTCGTTGACCCCGGCAGCTTCACCAATGTCGTGACTGCAGCCAAGAGCTGAATTTTCAAACCGTGAACCTGCTGCCCCAGACCTACCTGCTGGGCCTGGTCGGCCTGCTTGCCATCGTTGCGGTGGTGGTGGGCCGTCAATTTTTTCGTGTGCGCCGTGACGAAGCACGGCTGATTGAACTCGAGAAATCCGACACAGCCTCTTCGCGACAGGCGTCTGACCTCTATGAGCTTGGATCAGTTCAACTGCGTAAGCGGCTGTATCCGCAGGCAGCTGCCACCTTGAAGCAGGCACTGAAACGCCTGAGTAGTGAGCCTGATGATGCCCGTGCGCTGATTGAAAATGCGCTCGGCTTTGCTCTGGCCGCACAAAAGGATTACTCCAGTGCCACCAAGCATTACAAGCTGGCTCTGAAGGCGAAAGCGGACTATCCCGTCGCCCTGAACAACCTGGCTTTTGCCCAGGAAAAGCTACTTAAGGATGCTGAAGCGATCTCCCTCTACGAGCAGACACTTCAGCTGGAACCCGACAACGCCACCGCAAAGAAAGGGTTGAAGAAACTCAAACGTCGGAACAACTGAGTTCCTTAAAACCAGTTGGTGCCATAAAAGATGTGGTCACCAGAGCGGCTGAACAGGAGGCTCCTCCTGACAGCCGCTGGTCATGGCCAAACGTCCGCCCACTCCACTGCTGGGGTTGGCCACGTTGATGAGACGAGGCGCCTGCCAGCTGGTGGGACTGAACATTTGCAGGCCGAGGAAGACACCGCCAGGCTCAAGGCCCGCAATCAGAGGATCCGCCAATGGGATGAGATCAAGCTGATCCGACTTGGCATGGAGATTGCCTTGAACCGGTGTGGTGACGGAGCCAAGGGTCATCGTTCCCCGGAGATCCACCATCTGGCCCATGGCTGTCATTTGAGTGATGTCCAACGTGACATCAACGGTGGGATTGCCATCAAAGGGGTCAAACGTGCCGCACCATTGACGAGGCAGAGATGCAGCCAGTTCAAGAGCGCGTGCGACCGGGTCGAAACTCTCCACTTCGATTTCATCGAGTTCCAGAGGAACCGCCAGCTGAATCGGATCCAGGGGCAACTGGGGATTGGTCCGAAACGGCACCTGGCTGCCAGCCGGAAGATCCATGGCAAGCAGGAACGGCATGGAAGACGATGGATGATGAAGGAACGGTAGGCCCTTTTGCTCAGACGCGTCATGGATTCGCCCTTCCCCTTCCCCTACTCCGACCCCCTGATCATTGATGGGCGTCAGTTCAACAGCCGCCTGTTCACGGGAACAGGCAAATATCCATCAATGGAATCGATGCAGCAGAGCATCGAGCGATCCGGCTGCGACATGGTCACCGTGGCTGTGCGCCGGGTGCAGACCGTTGCAGCAGGCCATGAGGGCCTTATGGAAGCGATTGATTGGCAGCGGATCTGGATGCTGCCCAACACGGCGGGCTGCACCGATGCCGAAGAAGCGGTGCGCGTCGCCAGGCTTGGACGGGAACTCGCCAAGCTGGCGGGGCAGGAGGACAACACCTTCGTGAAGCTGGAGGTGATTCCGGACTCCCGACATCTTCTGCCCGATCCGATAGGCACCTTGAACGCTGCAGAACAATTGGTGAGGGAAGGGTTCACGGTTCTGCCCTACATCAATGCAGATCCCCTACTGGCCAAACGGCTGGAAGAAGTCGGGTGCGCCACGGTGATGCCTTTGGGCTCTCCAATCGGCTCAGGCCAGGGACTCAACAATGCCGCCAACATCGGTTTGATTATCGAAAACGCTGAGGTGCCAGTGGTGGTGGATGCCGGCATTGGTGTTCCGAGCGAGGCGGCACAGGCCCTCGAAATGGGCGCCGATGCCGTCCTGGTCAACAGCGCTATCGCCCTGGCCGGCGACCCCGCAGCCATGGCCGAGGCCATGGGCCAGGCGGTGATGGCTGGGCGGACCGCCCACCTCTCCGGGCGCTTGCCTCGGAGGGATCAGGCCTCTGCCAGCTCACCGACCACAGGTCTGGTGCAGTCACCCCCGATGAAGTGAAGAGAAATGAAGTGTGGTCAAGCCTGCTTCACAAAGGCAGGCAATAAGCATTTGGACTCATAAGGTCCGACCAGTCGCATTGGACCCATGTCCGTCACCACCGAAGACGGCGGTCGTCTCAACGCCTTCGCCAAAGAGCCACGTATGGAGGTAATGGACGTCGCCTCCAGCCAAAGCCGCAACCGCAGCTCAATGATGATGCTGGTCACCGGTGGATTGCTGGTGGCTTCCATGGTGGCGGTGACCATCGCCATCAGCTGAAACAGTTCACACTGAAAATCCCTGTAGTAGCTTGCCAAGAGTGAGCATCACGCTCGTTCCAGCAGGAGTTTGGGGTGAAAGTTCTCGTTCTCGGCGGTGACGGCTTCTGCGGCTGGCCCTGTGCGGTGAACCTTGCGGATCAGGGCCACGATGTTCTGATCGTGGATGACCTCAGCCGTCGCAAGATCGATATCGACCTTGAAGTTGAGTCGCTGACTCCGATCGTGAGCATCGGCGAGCGCCTCAAAGCCTGGGAGGAGACCGGCGGCAAGCCGATGCGGTTTGTCCACATGGACATCGCCCATGAGTACCAAAGGTTGCTGGATCTGCTGCTGGAGGAACGCCCGGATTCGGTGGTCCACTTCGCGGAACAGCGGGCCGCGCCCTATTCGATGAAGAGCAGCGCCACCAAGCGCTACACCGTCGACAACAACGTCAACGGCACCCACAACCTGCTAGCCGCGATCGTTGAAAGCAGTCAGGACATCCACGTGGTGCATCTCGGCACCATGGGCGTCTACGGCTATGGCTCCCACCGCGGCGCCACCATCCCAGAGGGCTACCTGAAGGTGGAAGTGCCCCAGCCCGACGGCAGCCGCTTTGAGGAGGAAATCCTCCACCCGGCAAGCCCCGGCAGCGTCTATCACATGACCAAGACGCTCGATCAGCTGCTCTTCCTTTACTACAACAAGAACGACAAGGTCCGCATCACCGACCTGCACCAGGGCATCGTCTGGGGAACCAACACCGATGCCACCGACCGTGACCCGCGGCTCACCAATCGATTCGATTACGACGGCGATTACGGCACAGTGCTGAACCGCTTCCTGATGCAAGCCGCCATCGGCTATCCGCTCACCGTTCACGGCACCGGAGGCCAGACGCGCGCCTTCATCCACATCCGCGATTCCGTGCGCTGCGTTCAGCTAGCGCTGGAGAACCCTCCTGAACAAGGAGAGCGGGTGAAGATCTTCAACCAAATGACCGAAAGCCATCAGGTGGGCGAACTGGCCAAGAAGGTGGCCGCCATTACCGGTGCTCAGGTCAACAACCTGCCCAACCCCCGTAACGAGGCCGTTGAGAACGATTTGATCGTGGACAATCGCTGCTTCATCGAACTGGGCCTCAACCCCACGACCCTTGATGACGGCCTGCTGAAGGAGGTGGTGGAGATTGCCACCCGCTATGCCGACCGTTGCGACCGCAACCGCATCCTCTGCACCTCCGCCTGGACCAAAACCCAGGCCCAGGCCATCGGCACCGCCTCCTGATCGAGCTTCATCCTTGAAAGTCGCCTTCTTCACCGAAACCTTCCTGCCGAAGGTCGATGGCATCGTCACCCGTCTGACCAAGACGGTGACGCATCTGGTGGACGCCGGCGATGAGGTGGTGGTCTTCTGTCCGGAAGGCTGTCCGGATGAGTACATGGGTGCACGCCTAATTGGCGTGCCGGCAATGCCGCTGCCGCTCTATCCGGAGCTCAAACTGGCCTTGCCACGCCCAGCGGTGTCGGAGGCGATCGATTCGTTTCAGCCCGATCTGATCCACGTTGTAAACCCGGCGGTGCTGGGTCTCGGCGGCATCTGGCTCGCGAAGAACAAGGGCATTCCTCTGATCGCCAGTTATCACACCCATCTGCCCAAATACCTCGAGCATTACGGCTTGGGCATGCTGGAGCCGCTCCTGTGGGAAATGCTCAAAGCCGCCCACAACCAGGCCCTGCTGAATCTGTGCACCTCCACCGCCATGGTGAAGGAGCTCAGCGACAAGGGCATTCAGCACACCGATCTGTGGCAGAGAGGCGTCGACACTGAATTGTTCCGTCCCGAACTGCGCAGCCCGGAACTACGCCAGCGACTTCTCGGGGGGCATGACGACCGCGGTGCCCTGCTGCTCTACGTCGGTCGCCTTTCCGCAGAGAAGCAGATCGAACGGATCCGCCCCGTTCTGGAGGCCCTCCCCGATGCACGGCTGGCCCTGGTGGGGGATGGTCCCCACCGCCAACAACTGGAGAAGCACTTCGAAGGAACTGCCACCACCTTCGTCGGTTATCTCGCCGGGGAAGACCTGGCAGGAGCCTATGCCAGCGGCGATGCCTTCCTCTTCCCCTCCAGCACAGAAACGCTGGGGCTGGTGCTCCTGGAAGCCATGGCGGCCGGTTGTCCCGTGGTCGGCGCCAACCGTGGTGGCATTCCCGACATCATCAGCGACGGCGTTAACGGCTGTCTTTATGAACCCGACGGCGCGGATGGCGGCGCTGCAAGCCTGATCGAAGCCACCCGCCGTCTGCTGGGGAACGACCTGGAACGACAGGGTCTGCGCACTGCAGCCCGTACCGAAGCCGAGCGCTGGGGCTGGGCAGGTGCCACCGAACAACTGCGGGCTTACTACCGCACGGTGCTGTCAACGCCTCAACTCACGGCCGCCTAGCGCTGCCGGGTCCTCTTCCACTCCGCCAGCACCTTCTTGGCCATAGGCAGAGCATGCACCGATCCACCTCCAGGGGTGTTTTGGGCAAAGGCCACCACCACAATCTTGCCGTCCGGATAGGGGGCATAACAACCGAACCAGGCGTGATCCGGACCTCCCGTGCTGTCCTCTGCCGTTCCCGTTTTGCCAGCGGCCGGAGGAATGCCAGGCCCATTCAGGCCAGCACCGGTTCCGGCCTCCACCACTTTGCGCAGGCCCTCCCGGATCGTCTGCAACGTTGATAGCTTCATCGCCACCTTAGTGCGGTGCTCGGGGCTCATCCAGTCGATGTCACCGGCGGCGAGATGCGGCGTCACCAACCAGCCGCCATTGGCGAACACCGCATAGGCGCGGGCCAGCTGCAGGGGGGTGATCTGCACCACGGACTGACCGATGGAGGCACTGGCCATGTCCTCTGGGATCCAGGGGCTGGTACCAGGTTCGGTCCAGCCGCGACCACGGGCGGCCCAATCTTCATCCCCCACCAGCCCAATGCTCTCTTGCCAGCCGATCTCAATGCCGGTTTTCTGCTGAAAGCCCAGCTGATCAGCGGCCTGTTTCAACGCTTTGGAGCCGACTCCCACCCCCACTTGGTAGAAAAAGGTATTGCTGGAAAAGCGCAGGGCATCGGCATAGCCGATGTGACCGAAACCAGCTCCGTTGTGATCCGGGAAGCAGTGGCCGCCATAGGTGATGCAGGCCTTGGTGTGCAGCTTGGTGTTGGGCGGGAATTTGCCGGACTCCATGCCGGCCATCGCCGTCACCGGCTTCCAGGTGCTGCCGGGGTCATAGGGATTCATGGCCCGGGACAGCAACGGTTTCTTCGGATTGGAGAAGAGGGCGTCGTACTCCTTCTGGGTGGTTATCAGCTTGGAGAAAAAGTTCGGATCAAAGCTGGGACGGCTGGCCAAAGCCAACACGGCACCCGTGGCCGCCTCCAACGCCACCACAGAGCCACCGGGCTTGTCGGCCAGTACCTGCTCCGCCACCCGCTGCAGATCCAGATCGAGCGTGAGCACCAGATCTTTTCCTGCTTGGGAAGGTCGATCGCCCAGGTTGCGCTGCACTTCGCCCATGGCATTCACCTCGAGCATCTGGCCACCCCATTTGCCGCGCAGATAGCTCTCATAGGCGGCTTCCACACCCGTGCGACCAATCCGGTCGCGGATCTTGTAGCCCTTCTCCGCCAGAATTTCGAATTCGTTTTCCGTGATGGGCTGGGTGTAACCGAGGGCGTGGGCCGCCAGGGTTCCGTTGGGATAGGAGCGGAGGATGTCGACATCCACCTGGGCTCCCCGCAACCCGAGAGCCTGTTCACGAAAGCGCAGCACCTGTTCAGGCTTGAGATCCAGGGCCAACGTGGTGCGGTAACCATCCCGATCCAGGCCCTTCTGCTGGCGCTGATCGAGCAGATCAGGCTTCAAATTGAGGTGTCGTGCCAGGCGATCCCGCAGATCAGGCCAGTCGTCATCGCTGACCAGACGCGGCTCGAGATAAAGGGAGTAGGTGAGTTTGCTGGTGGCCAGCACCCGGCCTTTGCGATCGAGCAACCGACCGCGGATCGGCGAGCGGGGCACCAGACGGATGCGGTTTTCGTCCGCTAATTCGCGAAAGCGCGACCCCTCCACAAGCTGCATCCAAACCAGGCGGCTGACCATGGCACTGCAAAACATCAGCACCAACACCAGCAGCACAAGAGGTTGCTGACGCAGACCCGTCTGACGCTGCTGTGCGGAACGGGTCATTCCTGCTGCTGCGCTGGCAAGCGACGGCGCAATTCCTCAAGGCGCTCTTCAATCCGCCGCAGAGTTGGCAGCAAGTCGTCAGGCCCGTCCTGTTCAACCGTTGCTGGTTCGTCAACAGAGACCGAAACCGGCATCACCGGATTACCCAGTCCGGGGCTCACGGTATCCAGCTGTTCTCGCACATCGCGCGCCACGGGCTCGCCCTCCTGACGCAAATCTGCGATGGGGTCCTCCGACCCCGCCGTAAACACCTCCACCACTTTGCCGGGACCACCCTGCCGGGCCCTCTCAAGTACGGCCAGCCCAACAGGAAGCACGTCCTGCATCAGCGACAGACGCAACTGGTCGAGCGGGTTGTCGGAGTTGGAATCAGCGGCCATGGGGCCAGATCAACGAACCCCAGTCTGTCCCGAAGGAAGCGCCAATGTTGGACAAGCTGAACGGTCCGCCGCCAGGGACCAGCCCATCACCCCACTGAGCACTATCAACATCGCCATAGGCACCAAGGCTTTCTGTGTGGTGTCCAGCAAAATCCACTCACGCCAGGCACTCCAGAAGCGGCTGCGCTCAAAACGCCGATTCTCACGGGTTTCATCGCGCTGACGCCGCCGGATCGCCTTGTCAACCCAACGTTCGAAGGCCCGCTTCTTGGTGATCGTCATCTTGCGTTCCACCTCGAGCATTTGCCCAGATCCCAGCTCGGGATGAAAGGTGCTGATCAGCTCAAGGCTCTTGAGGAACATCTCCACAGCGCCATCGTGGACTGCGGTGGCGTGATCATCCAACTGACCCCAGTCAAGTTCGGGGTAAAACCGGCTGCGATTGGCGGTGATCTGATCCTCCGTCAGCTGGCCGGGCTCCCGGAGCCAGCGATCGGTGTTGCTGTCGAACCGCCGCCAATAGAGGAAGGGGTTCAGATAGATCGTGCGACCACCCAGCTGGATGCTGTCCTGCTGCAACCGACGCTGCAGCTGAACGTCCTGCTGTTGTGTCGCCGTCATATCCCAAAGGCCGGTGGCCCAAGGTATCGGTGATGTAGGGCCGTCGCCAGCCGTGAATCACTCCCACTCGATCGTGCCGGGGGGCTTGCTGGTGATGTCGAGCACCACCCGATTCACCCCCTTCACCTCATTCACGATCCGATTGGAGATGGTCTCCATCAGGTCGTATGGAAGGCGGGACCAATCGGCGGTCATGCCGTCCTCACTGGACACACATCGCAGCACGATCGGCCAGGCATAGGTGCGTTTGTCCCCCATCACACCGACGGAACGCACCGGCAGCAGCACAGCAAAGGCCTGCCAGATGTCGTGATACAGCCCTGCCTCCTTGATTTCCTGGCGAACAATCAAGTCGGCATCGCGCAGGCAATCCAGCTTCTCATCGGTGACTTCACCCAAGATGCGGATGGCCAGACCAGGCCCCGGGAAGGGATGGCGGCGCACGATCTCCTCGGGCAGGCCGAGGCTGCGACCCACCTTGCGCACTTCATCTTTGAACAGCTTGCGCAGGGGCTCCACAAGCTTGAACTGAAGATCTTTGGGAAGACCACCCACGTTGTGGTGGCTCTTGATCTTCACGGCAACGCGTTCGCCCGTCTTGGGGTCAACATTGGTGCCAGCACTTTCGATCACATCGGGGTAGAGCGTGCCCTGGGCCAGGTAATCGAAGGGTCCGAGCCGCTTGCTCTCCTCTTCGAACACCCGTATGAACTCGGTGCCGATGATCTTGCGCTTCTCTTCCGGATCGGTGATGCCGTTCAGCTTGCCGATGAACCGCTGGCGAGCATTGATGTACTCCACATGGATGTTGAACTTCCGATCGAAGAAGTCCATGAGGAACTCGGGCTCACCTTTCCGCATGAAGCCCTGGTCGATGAACATGCAGGTGAGCTGATCACCGATCGCCTTCTTGAGCAGGAAGGCGAGGGTGGAGGAATCAACTCCTCCGGATAGAGCCAACAGGACACGCTTATCGCCCACCTGCTCCCGAACCAGGCCTACAGCCTCCTCGATGAACGCCGCGGTGGTCCAATCGGGATCACAGCCGCAAACGTGATAGACGAAATTGCGGATCAAAGCCATGCCGCAGCTGGAATGCACCACCTCGGGATGGAATTGCACTCCATAAAGCTTGCGCTGAAGGTGCGCCACCGCCGCCTCCGGCGTGTTGGCGGTGTGAGCCAAGCGCACAAACCCCTCCGGCAGCGCTTTCACCGAGTCGCCATGGCTCATCCACATCGTCGAACCGTTGTCGACATTGGTGAGCAGATCCGTCGGGTCATCCACTTCGAGGGGCGCCTTGCCGTATTCGGCCTTACCCGTGGCGGCCTCAACAACTCCACCGAGCTGTTGCACCATCAGCTGCATCCCGTAGCAAACCCCCAGCACGGGAATGCCCAGATCCCAAATGCCGGGATCGCACAAGGGCGCATGTTCGGCATATACGGAACTCGGGCCACCGCTGAGGATGATTCCCTTCGGAGCCATGCGTCGCAGCTCCTCCGCCGAAGTGCTGTAGCCGAGCACCACCGAAAACACCTCGGTCTCGCGCACGCGTCGGGCAATCAGCTCCGAATACTGGGACCCGAAATCAAGAATGACGATGGCCGGCTGACGCTGAGTGTCGGACGAGGGCTGGGACATCAATCCTTGGAGGTATTGCTCGCTGACGAGCGTCAATCACTCAATGTAAAGAAGCGCTTCTCCCCCTCCCGTCCCCACCAGCGCAGGGTGCGGCTGCGGTCGAACAGGGCGGCACCAATCCGTATCGGCCACGCGCCGTAGCGGGCCACATAAGACTGACTGCGCTGCTCCACCATCGCGGCCAGATGCTGGCCGATGGCCCTGGCTTGATCGGCATCCATTGCCTGAAAGGCCTCCTCAATAGAGGCGGCGCCGCGCAGTTGCAACAACTGGGCTGCCGACAAGCCGGCATCCAGGCCCAGGGCCACCAACACCTCCAGACGGCCATCGGCCAGGTGGTGATGGGTGTGAAAGATTCCGCCGGCCAGCTTGATCAATTTGCCGTGGTAACCCAGCAGCAGCAGATCATGAACACCAGCCTCCGCCGCGGCCACTAACACCGGCCCCAACCAGTTCCCCACCTTCAGCACGGGCCCGAGACCCTGCTGGCGGGCCAGAGCCAAGCCGTTCTCACCAATCACCAGAACGAGGCGTCCCTGAAACGCGTGATCCGCGGCGAGCGCCCTCAGGTCCGCCAACACCTGTTGCAATTGATCCGGTGCAGCGCTGCGCTGCACCTCCGCCTGGGTGCCGATCAAGGCCAGACCATCCACAACCCCGAAGGCGGCATTGCTAGTGCGTTCGGCAAGGGTGCGGCCCTGCGGAAGAATCGGCTGCACCAGCAAGCCCCGACCGGGCGGCAATAGAGGCAGCAGGTTCCGCTCCAAAAGCTCACGGGCAAAACCTGAGAGGCAAACGTCGCCCTCAGGCCCAAAACGGCCCACCCCTTCTCCGGCCTGCAGCTCGAGCACCGGCTGTGATGCGACGATCCAGGCCACCCGAACCCAGACCTCAAGATCCCGCGTCAGATCGAGGCCTGACCCTGGATCACAACGGCTGATGCCCAGGGCTTGGCCATCCGCCAAGGGGGCTGCCGAGCTAACAGGCACCTGCAAAGAGGGTCGATCCGACCCCTGATTCAACTGCTGCTCAGCGTTAAACGGCCCACCAAGCAATACCTGCAGGGCCGCCTTGGCCGCCGCCGCCACCCACACCGGCAGGGTCAATCCAGGTCTGGAGGGGGCGATGGAACCGGACAAGCTGTTTTCTAGAGTCGCCGATTGGCATCCCCCGCGCCATGCAGGACAAGCTCACCCTGATGATTCCGGGCCCCACCCCGGTGCCGGAAACAGTGTTAAAGGCCATGGGTCGTCACCCCATTGGCCACCGCAGCGGGGAATTCCAGGCCATCGTGCGGCGCACCACCGAACAATTGAAGTGGCTGCACCAGACGACGAGCGACGTGCTGGTGATCACCGGCAGCGGTACCGCCGCCATGGAAGCGGGAATCATCAACACCCTCAGCCGCGGCGACAAGGTGCTCTGCGGTGACAACGGCAAGTTCGGCGAACGCTGGGTCAAGGTGGCCAGCGCCTACGGACTCGATGTTGAGGTGATCAAGGCGGAGTGGGGCCAGCCCCTCGATCCGGAGGCCTTCCGCTCAGCGTTGGAAGCCGACAGCGCCAAAGCGATCAAGGCCGTGATCCTCACCCACTCGGAAACCTCGACAGGGGTGATCAATGACCTGGAAAGCATTGCCCGTCACGTGAAGGCCCACGGCACAGCGCTGACCCTGGCCGACTGCGTCACCAGCCTCGGTGCCACCAACGTGCCGATGGACGAGTGGGGACTGGATGTCGTCGCTTCAGGTGCTCAGAAGGGCTACATGCTTCCCCCAGGCCTGAGTTTTGTGGCCATGAGCGCACAGGCCTGGGAGGCCTACGAGCGCTCAGATCTGCCCAAGTTCTATCTGGATTTGGGCCCCTACCGGAAAACAGCTGCGAAAGACAGCAACCCCTTTACACCGGCAGTGAACCTCTACTTCGGCCTGGAAGCTGCTCTGGAGATGATGCAGAAGGAAGGCCTGGAGGCGATCTTTGCCCGCCACGCCCGCCATCGCACCGCCGCCCAGGCGGGCATGAAGGCAATGGGCCTGCCCCTATTTGCTGCCGAGGGTTACGGCAGCCCGGCGATCACCGCAGTGGCCCCCGAAGGCATCGATGCAGAACAGTTGCGCAAAGCCGTCAAGGAGAAATTCGACATTCTTCTCGCTGGAGGACAAGACCACCTGAAAGGTCAGGTGTTCCGCATCGGCCATCTCGGCTATGTCTGCGACCGGGATGTTCTGACCGCCGTCGCTGCGATTGAATCCACCCTTCAGTCCCTTGACCTGCACAAAGGAAGCATGGGAGCAGGGGTCGCTGCAGCCTCCGCTGCTCTTGGCTAAAACACAAGTGGTGAGAGCGATCTCGCCTCTTTGCGGGTGTAATTCAGTGGTAGAATGTCAGCTTCCCAAGCTGAACGTCGCCGGTTCGAATCCGGTCACCCGCTTGAGAAAATTTCAATCGCTTATCAAGTGCGAGGCTTGATGAGCTGAAGAACTTGGGGGCCGGCAGATCCAGCGCGTCGTTCATGATTCAAGGCCTGCAAGATCAACGAACCTGCCTCATTGATTCGGCCATCCTCAGCATATTGGCGAGCCCTGGCGAACAAGGCATACGCAGCTGATTCGTGATCCTGACGTTGTTGAGCAGACGTCTCAGATTTTTTTGTTTTCGTAAACGTCAGGGTCAACGTTCGAGCTCACTTATCAACATAAGAGTAGCTCTGATTGATATTTAGACCACATAACACACGTCTGCGGAGTTGCCGAACAACAACTGTTCAATTCCTTGGGTTTAGCTCAAGTACCAGGTTCTTCAGCGTTGCCCCCCAGATCCGCAATCCGATCCCTTAACTGAGAGCAGCGGGGTTGATCGCCTTTGGCTTCAGCGAGGGCGAGCGCGAACTCCAACTTCTCGAGCTGATGCCCACCTTCAAGGAAACCTGAACGGGTCAAAATGGTCATGCCATGCAATGTGCGTGAAGCACAAGCACTAGAGGCAGGGATGGTGGTCGCCATAGTTGCCTTTCTTTTTATTTTGGCACCGCGCGCCACCCCTATGCGACATCGCGACTCTCTTCTGTTTCGTCCTCCTGACCCCAAGCGTGGTTCTGGGAGGACTCTTCAGACATTTCAGCCTCTGGCATCGGAGCTGTGCTCTCCAACAGCTCCCGCGTTTCTCGCAACAGAGCTTCAACGCCTTCGAGAGTGGAGATCTCTTCGTCAGGGACAGCATTCAGATCCTTCTGCTGCTGGCGCAGTTGGAGCTCAAGAGCTTCCTGACGCTGTTCCAGTTTCACCAAGCGCTGCGATAGAGCCGTGATGGTTTGAGCGAGATCTTCCGCAGTGCGGGTGATCCGAAAGGACACGGAGGACGTCATCACCGAAAAGCTGGTGGATGCGCTGATGACAACACAGGAGCGCCGCTGTCTCAAGATCAAGCTGACATGACGCGATCGAGACCGATGCCTTCCTTGGCAACGCTGGCGCTCTACCTGTTGGCTGGAACCGCCATCGGACTGCTGGCTCTGTTCAGCGGCATTCCCGCTGCACCTCTGGCAGGTGCCCTGCTGGGTGCTGGCATTGTCAGCATGAGCGGCCAGCTGGAACCAGCCACATGGCCAGCGGGAACACGCACCGTTCTTGAGATCGGCATCGGCACCGTGATCGGAACCGGCCTGACGCGAACGTCCTTGGAACAACTGCAACTCCTCTGGAAACCAGCAGTTCTGATCACCCTGGCGCTGGTGCTGACAGGACTGGTCGTCGGCCTGTGGACCAGCCGCTTGCTCGGCATTGATCCGATCGTGGCCTTGCTGGGCGCTGCCCCGGGTGGCATCAGTGGCATGAGCCTTGTCGGTGCTGAATTCGGCGTTGGTGCCGCGGTGGCCGCCCTCCATGCCGTTCGGTTGATCACCGTGCTGCTGGTGCTGCCGTTGGTAGTTCGACTGATCGTCCCCTCGACAGCCGGGGGCTGATCGATACCTTGGGGCCACTCCACAACTGACGTCATGGGTCCCATCAGGTCATCGCTGGTTGTGTCTGCCGCGGCCCTGGTAAGCGCTCTCAGCGGCGTTACCCCCGCCCTACAAGCGGCTGAACCCACTGAAGAGAAGGGCGCCAAGATTTATTGCTTCCTGCGGTCCAGCGGCAACGACCACGAGGTGAGCTGGAAAGCCGCTTACGCCGTAATCAAACGCCAGCGCAGTGGCCTGTTCAAAACATCCCCGGAACATGCCTCAGTGATGATTACGGAAGGCGTCGTCCAGGACCCCGGCAATTTCCCCGACTGTGGCCAGTTCCTTGGTGATCTGTTCGGCGGGAACACCCAACCAGCCACCGCTGCCACCCTTGGAAACTCCTCATCCATCACCGAAAGCACCATCGAGAGCACCGAAGACACCACGCGCTACAGCTACTGATCCTTCATGGCTTCTGGGTCTGACTCTCCTGGCTGCCGTGTTGATGGCTGGCTGCCAAAGCAAGCAACCCGCGACGCCTGCTAACACACCGACGCCACTCGTCTCCAGTTGCCTCGGCAACTTCCGCATGGATGACCTGAAGCTGATGGTTGAACGCTGTGATGAGGCCATCGAGCAGACACCAGATCAGGCCGATCTGCATCGGGACCGCGCCCTTGTCTTGACCCTGCTTGGCAATCAAGCCAAAGCCTGCGAAGACGTCTCGTTGGCACAGTCGCTGCTGAAGCGGTCGAGCCAGCCGGTCGACCCAATGCTGCAGCACGAACTGCAGGTGCGTCAGAGCACCTGCAAACAATCCCGCACCATGGCGGAGAGTGATTGACGTTGCAGGGACAAGCGCCGAGGCCCCAGCAACACCTCGATCCGTTCCGCCTTGCTCGCCAACAAACCATCCACCAGCTGATCCGCTGCGCCGAGCTGCAGCCAATGGCAAGTCAAGCCATCCCCCATCCCCAAACGATGACAGCGGTCTTCGGCTTGGTCGAGGTCGCCTGGCGTCCAGGGGCGTTCCAACAACACCACATGACGGGCCCGGTGCAGGGTGAAGCCGAGAGCACCGGTACCAAAGGTGGCAAGCAGACAATCGTTCTGACCCTGCTGAAACCGATCCACACTCTCCTGACGTTCAGCAGGGCGCTGGCGACCGGTTAACAACTCGCCGCCGATGGTTTGCTGCAACAACTGCAATGGGGCCACAAAGCCACTGAACAGCACCACCGCCTCCCCTTGCCGGCGCAGTGACTCAACCAGCTGCTGGGCCTCCGGCAATTTGAATTCCGCAGCGATCTGACGCATGGAGGTGAGGAGAGCCAGATGCTCAGCATCCCGTCGCACCTCTCCGAGACGGGCCCGACGTCGGTAGTCATCCAGCACCAGCTCAACACGATGATCGAAGCCTGTGAGCTCAGCCTCCGACAGCAGCACAGGGTGAAGACTTCGCTGCTTGGGAGGAAGGTCGACCACCTGCTGCTTGCGGCGATGCAGGATCAACGGTCGACTCAGGCGACGCAGCTCCTCCAGCTGACTGGCTCCGGAAGCCTGCCAGCGTTTACCGGTTCGACCCTCCCGCCAGTGCCCCTGGCAATACCTCTCCTCGAACTGGCGTTGATCCCGCGCAATTGGATGGTCCATGGCCGCAAGCAGGGGATACAGCTGGGACGGACGACCGTTCTTCATTGGGGTTCCCGTGAGCATCCAGATCGCCCGCAGGCGGGGATGACGGGCTAGACGCAGCAAAGCAGCCGTACGCTGCGCCTGAAGTGACTGTGCGTAATGCGCTTCATCCACCACCAGAAGCGTTCCCGCTGGCGGGAGGGTGTCGGGCAGGCGAGCCCAGCTCACCAACTCAAGCTCAACCCCAAGGGCCTCTGATTCCCGGCGCCAGTGGGGATGCAGACCAACGGGAGCCACCACAAGCAACCGCACCTCAGCGCAGCGCATCAGGGCACGGGCCGCCAACAGAGCCGTAAGGGTCTTTCCTAGCCCCATCTCATCGGCCAGAACGGCGCCGCGACGGGCCAGGAGCCAACGGACACCAGAGCGTTGATGACGCAGAGGCCGTCGACCATCCTGCAGAGCTTCGTCAAGATCTGCTGCGGCCACAAGGGTCCGGTGCGGGGGCAGCGGGGGCAGGGGGTGCTGGCACCAATCAAGCCACTGCTGCAAAGCAGAGCTGACAGGGAAACGGCGCCCGAGGGCCTGCTGAAGTGCACCAGCGGCGGCCAATGGGAAATCCCAGCCATAGCCGGGGCCGATCCAACGCCCCCTGGGCTTGATCCGACGCAACTGGGACTGGGTCACCGCATCAAACGGGCTTACCACGCGGATCAGTCCTGCTGTAGAGAGATCCAGGTAGCAAGTCAATGTGGGATTTGACGGCACCAGCAGCCCCCCACAAACAATCACTTTAGTGAACTCAGATCAGCGCGCAAGCGCCGGGATCAAGATTCACATCTCAGAACAAAAAATTGTCGAAAATGCAGCGCTCGACACATTGACTGCCCTTTCGTTCAAGGCAGAATTATCACAACCGATGCATTCGGATGCATAGCAGGGACGCGGTTTTTCTCGACGAACTCTGCCCCAAATTACGCGTCCGAAGATGGCGACAGTCTCTTCACACTTTTACCGGTCAAAGTTGCATTTACTGCGGCAAACCTTCTGAATCAATTGATCACATTCACCCCCAGTCCAAAGGGGGGTCAAGCGTTACTGAAAACTGTGTGCCGGCGTGTCTGTCTTGCAACGGCCGCAAATCTGACGCCGACGTTTTCGACTGGTACCGGCGACAGCGCTTTTATGACCCACGCCGCGCCATGGCGATTCGGGCCTGGATGGATGGCGACCTGCGACTCGCCGTTCGCCTGCTGCAGTGGGCCCAACCGGATCAGCCCATCAACGAGCCGAACGACATCTCGATCGCGGCTCAGGCTGCCTGAGGCTCACCAAACTCGGCAGACATCGGAGGAGTGGTGCCGCTGACAAATGGAGGCCTGAACACCAGGGTCTTCAGGCGCCAGCACCACAGCACTTGCGAGCAGGGCAGCCGTCAGGATGGCCCGGAGCACAATGGCCCCGGAGCGGGAGCGATGGAGAGACGACGACGTCACGACAGTACATTTGATCTAATACAGGTGTACTGATGCTTGCCGATCTTGTCAAGCGGTCGCAGCCGCTGGCGGCTGAGGCGAAGCTGCTGGTGCTGGGCGGCGGATACAGCGGACGTTGTCTGGCCAACCTGGCTCGAGCACTTGGAACACCGGTGCTCTGCACCCGCCGCTCCCTCGACTCTGCCGAGGCAGATCTACTCTTCGACAGCAACGGTCAAGAGCAGCTCGACCCCGCTGTCCTGGAGGGCGTAACCCATCTGCTGTCCACCATCCCCCCGGATCGCGAAGGCAACGATCCGGTCTTGTCGAAGCTGCTGCCAACGCTCAGAAACCTGCCGCTGCGTTGGGCGGGCTATCTCTCCACCACAGGGGTTTACGGCGATCGTCAGGGCCGTTGGGTGTCGGAGCAGGACGACCCAGCGCCGGCGCTGAACCGCAGCATGCGCCGCCTCAACTGCGAAAAAACTTGGTTGCGCTCAGGTCTGCCGATCCAGATTCTGCGTCTGCCAGGCATTTATGGCCCGGGCCGATCGGTGCTCAACGGCCTAGAGCAAGGTCGTGCACGCTTGATTGACAAGCCCGGCCAGGTGTTCTGTCGCATCCACGTGGAGGACATCGCCGGGGCCTGCTGGCACCTCATGCATCGCGCTGAGCAGGGAGCTCCAGCGACCGTGGGCGACAGGACTGAGTTGAACAGAGCCGTCGTGAATGTGGTGGATGACCTCCCGGCTCCCACAGCCGAGCTGATGCGACATGCGGCAGCCCTATTGGGTTGTGCCCTGCCGCCACTGGAGCCGTTCGCCCAGATCGTGGACAGCATGAGTCCGATGGCTCAGTCGTTCTGGAGCGAGAACCGCCGCGTCAGTAACCACAAGCTCTGCCACGAGCTCGGTTACGCGTTGCTGCATCCGAACTTCCGCGTCGGGCTGCAGGATTGCTTGAACCAAGACAAACTCACTCCATCTGACCTGCGTTCTTCCCCTCGATCAGCCAACGGTTGAAATCGAAGTCCTCGTCTTCCTCAGGCTGGGAAAGCCCGACATCCTCAAGGAAACGGGAGAGGTTCAGTTCGATCCAGCCATTGCTCAAGCCAGAGGCCAATCCCACCAACAGTCACCCCAGCAACAGCAAGCGCAGCACAGCGATGGGCCCCCACGATTCCACGAACCCTAGGCATGAGCTGGTGATCGCTCTCGGCGATCCCGCGGGCATCGGCATGGAAGTGGTGCTGAAGGCCCTCGCCTCACCCACGCTCCCCCAAGAGCTTCAACCGCTGCTGGTGGGTTGCAGACGCACGCTGATCAGCACCCACGCGCGGCTGCAGCGGCAAACGAGCCACCCCCTTGCCGACCCTGCAGCACTCAGGATCGACGACCAACCGCTGGAGGCCAGTGTTCATCCAGGAGAACCCACCCCCAGCGGAGCCGATGCGGGGTTTCGCTGGCTCACCCGCGCCGTCGAACTGCTGCAGGAACGGGGGTCCCGCGCCCTGGTCACCGCCCCCATCGCCAAACATCTCTGGCATGCGGCCGGCCATCGCTATCCCGGGCAGACCGAACGGCTGGCTGAGTTGGCTGGACGACAGCGCTCCTCAATGCTGTTCACCGCCGTCTCTCCAACCAGCGGTTGGCGACTGAACACCTTGCTGGCCACCACCCACATCCCCCTGGGCCAGATCCCTGAGGCGCTGACCCCAGACCTGGTGCACCACAAACTGAACGTGCTGGAAGGCTTCTGTCGACGATTCACAACCAAACCACATCTGCGCATCGCCGGGCTCAATCCCCATGCCGGCGAAGCCGGTCAGCTGGGCCGCGAAGAAGCCGAATGGCTGCTGCCACTGCTGGATCAATGGCAAAAGGACCATCCTCAAGTGCAGCTGGATGGTCCCGTTCCTCCCGACACCTGCTGGATCAGCGCTGCTCGCGCTTGGCAGACCCCAAACGAGCCAGGTCCTGACGGGATTTTGGCCTTGTATCACGACCAGGGGCTTATTCCAGTGAAGCTGCTGGCCTTCGACGCTGCGGTGAACACCACCTTGGAACTGCCGTTCCTACGCACCTCCCCCGACCACGGCACCGCCTTCGACATCGCTGCCGAAGGCATCGCCAGCCCTGAGAGCACGACGGCAGCGATTCAAGCCGCCTGGGACCTGAGCTGACTCAGGCCGGCTTGACCCGCATCAGCACCTGACCGAATTCAACGGGCGTGCCGTTGTCAACCAGGATCTCCACCACTTCACCGCCAACCTCCGACTCCAGCTCGTTCATCAGCTTCATCGCCTCAAGGATGCAGACGGTCTGGCCGACATTGATCCGACTGCCCACTTCAACAAAAGAGGGTTCGCCCGGCGCGGGAGCACGATAGAAGGTGCCCACCATGGGGGCCGTGACTTCGAGCAGGTCGCTGCGCGTTGCGGTGGATGCGGGCGGCGCAGATGCGGGCTCGGCGGGCGCAACTGGAGCTGGTGCTGCAGCAGCAACGGGAGCGGGCATGACGGGAGCCATGACGGCCTGGGCCGGCAAGTTGCGACGGACTTCCAGACGGAAGTCATCTCCCTCCAACCGGAATTCCTGGATGTCGCTCTCGCCGAGCGCCTCCAGCAAGCGGTGCAGTTGTTCGTGATCCAGCTGCATGGTCATCCGTTTTCGCGCCCGAGGTAACTGTCGTTGCGGGTATCCACTTTGATCTTTTCTCCCACAGAAAGAAAGAGCGGAACCATCACTTGTGCACCGGTCTCAAGAATGGCGGGCTTGGTGCCACCCGTGGCGGTGTCGCCCTTGACGCCAGGGTCAGTTTCTTTGATCTCCAGAACAACGGAGTTGGGAAGTTCAACCTCGAGGGGTTTGTCGTTCCAGGACACCACATTCACCTCCATGCCTTCCTTGAGGTACTTGCGGCTCTCTCCGATCTGGGCAGCACTGAGGCGGGTCTCCTCGTAGGTACCCATGTCCATAAAGACGTAGTCCTCACCTTCCATGTAGGTGTGCTGAAGAGAGGATTTCTCCAACATCGCCTGGGGAAGCATTTCCCCAGCGCGGAAGGTTTTCTCCACCACGTTGCCGGACTTCACGGCCTTGAGCTTGGTGCGCACGAAGGCAGATCCCTTGCCGGGCTTGACGTGTAAGAACTCGACAACGCGCCAAACGGCCCCATCGATTTCAATCGTGGTGCCGGTGCGGAAGTCGTTACTGGAGATCATTCCCACCGAACGGTTCAACGGACTATACGGCTGTGCCAAAGTCCCGTCAGCACTGGGGTTCCCCCTTGGTTCATCAGCGTTTAAACGCCATCCTTGCTGCTCTGATCAGCATTGCTCTGATCACAGTCCCCGCCCCTGCCTGGGCCGCCTTGCCCCAGGGCAATGCTGTGAAGGACCCAGCTGCGATTCTTCGGGACGCGCTTCCCTTTGATCAGGACGACATCCGGGAACTGCAGCATCGGCTGGAACTCACCAGTGACGATCTGCGGGCCAAACGCTGGACAGCTCTTGGCAAGACGGTGTCACGCACTGAAGCGCTGCTCAACACGCGCCGCGACACCATCTTGAACGCGGTCCCTGAAACCAAGCGCGGTACGGCTAAAGCGCTTTTTGAGAGCGTGGATCAGGGGCTCGAAGACCTCAAAGAGAAGGTCAAAGCCACTGACAAACCAGGGTTCATCGCCGACCGACGCCGGACGTTGCGCTCCATCGGTGATGTGGAAGCCCTACTGGTGCCCGACGGCTTTGAACGGGAGATCCCCGCAGAATTCGATGCCCTGCCACGGCTGCAGGGAAGAGCCACCCTCAGCGTGAGCACCACCCAGGGGGAGCTAACCACCGTGGTGGATGGCTTCAACGCCCCACTCACCGGAGGTGCCTTCGTCGATCTCGCCCTCAAGGGTTTCTACGACGGACTGCCTTTTATCCGAGCCGAGGACTTCTATGTGCTCCAGAGCGGTGATCCTGAAGGGCCGGAGATCGGCTATGTGGATCCGAAGACCAAGCAAGAGCGCCACGTCCCCCTTGAGATACGCGTGCCGAGCGAAGACGACACGATCTACAACCAAACCTTTGAAGACGTGGGCTTATTCATGGCCACACCAACCCTTCCTTTCGCCACCCTGGGCACTCTTGGCTGGGCCCATTCAGACCAGGCCCTCGACGACGGATCCTCGCAGTTCTTCATGTTTCTCTACGAGGCGGAGCTCACCCCGGCTGGTCTGAACCTCGTGGATGGCCGCAATGCAGCCTTCGGCTACGTGGTGGATGGATTCGATGTTCTGGAGGAATTGGGCGTCGATGACCGGATCACCGCCGTGAAGGTGATTGAGGGAGCGAAGCAACTCAAAGCCCACGCATGAGCCCAACCCTGGCGGAGCTAACTGAAGCGGAGCTGCTCAGGCGGCTGGCTCGCTTCGCTCCGCCCAATCAGCTCAGTGACGACACCGCAGCCCTGGCCGCAGACGCCCGGCCGCTGCTGATCAACACCGACGTTCTCGTGGATGGCGTCCATTTCAGCGATGCCACCACAACGTCCGTGGATGTGGGATGGCGCGCCGTTGCCGCCAACCTGTCCGACTTGGCCGCCAGTGGTGCTGTCGACATCGACGGGATCACGGTGGCCCTCGTTGCCCCAGGTCACACCAGTTGGGACTGGGTGGACGGGGTGTATCAAGGCATCAGTGCCGCCTTGGGGCAGTACGGCGGCGTTCTGCTGGGGGGTGACTGCTCCAAAGGAGAGCAGAGATTGCTATCGATCACAGCGCTCGGCCGTCTCGGACCCCTGCGTCTGCATCGCAATGCAGCCCGCCCTGGCGATGTCTTGGTCACAAGTGGGCCCCATGGGCTCAGCCGAATGGGCCTCGCGCTGCTGCAGGACGACCCAAGCGTGCGTGACATCGCTTTGCGCTCAACTTTGCGGGACCAAGCGATCGCACGCCACCAACGACCGACACCTCGGCTGAAGGAAGTCCAGCAGCTGCTGGCCTGCAAACCGAAGCATCTGCCCTGGCGGGCCGGAGGAACCGACAGCAGCGACGGACTGCTCCCTGCTGTCGCAGGCCTTTGCATCAGCAGCGGCTGTGGAGCGGTGCTGCGGAAGGATCAGCTTCCAACGGCCGAAGGCTGGCCTGATGGAGCGCCATGGATGGATTGGTGCCTCTCCGGAGGAGAGGACTTTGAGTTGGTGCTGAGCCTTCCCAAAGCCTGGGCCGATGTCTGGCAGCAATGCATCCCCGAAAGTCAGCGCATAGGTCAGATCAATGCTGAAGCGGGCGTCATCCGCTGGGGCCACAACCACAAGCCAGTGGACACAAGCGGATTTGATCACTTCGGCCAGCCCTGAGCAGCCCAAAGAGACGGAGCCTGAGCAAAAAAATCCCCCCCAGGCCGGGAGGGATTTGAAGAGCGATCAGCTGAGGATCACTTCCAGTTCTTGGCCACTACCTCGGCAAGGTCGACAACACGCTGGCTGTAGCCCCACTCGTTGTCGTACCAGGCCAGGATCTTCACAGCCTTGTCACCCATCGCATAAGTGAGGTCGGCATCGAAGATGGTGGACTCGTTGGTGCCGGCGTAGTCGGTGGACACCAGGGGCAGGTCGCTGTACTTGATGATCCCCTTCATGCCGTTCTCGGAAGCCGACTTGATCGCGGCCTTAATGTCATCAACGCTGGCGCCGCGGGACGGGCCGAAGGTGAGGTCAACAGCGGAGACGTTCGGGGTGGGAACGCGCATGGCAAAGCCGGTGAGCTTGCCTTTCACCTCGGGATAAACCAATGCCACAGCCTTGGCCGCACCGGTGGTGGTGGGGACCATGTTCAGGGCTGCAGCACGGGCGCGGCGCAGGTCACGGTGGCTGTTGTCCAGGATCCGCTGGTCGCCGGTGTAGCTGTGAATGGTGGTCATCAGACCCCAGTCCAGGCCGAAGTTCTGGTCCAGAACCTTGACTATCGGGGCAAGGCAGTTGGTGGTGCAGCTGGCGTTGCTGAGGATGTCCCAGTCTTCGTGGCGGTACTGGTCGTCGTTGACGCCCACCACGAAGGTGCCGACGCCGTCACCCTTCCCAGGAGCGGTGAGGATCACCTTCTTGGCACCAGCCTGGATGTGCATGCTGGCCTTCTCATCGGTGTTGAAAACACCGGTGGACTCGATCACCAGGTCAACGCCCCACTCTTTCCAAGGGCAGTTGAGGGGGTTGCGGTCGGCGAAGAACTTGATCTCCTTGCCGTTGACGAACATCGAGCTGTCCGTGGTCTTGATGTCCACGGAGGGATCAAGGCGTCCAAGGATGGAGTCGTAGGTGAGCAGGTGAGCGCTGGTGGCGGGGTCGGAGGTGGAGTTCATCCCCACGATTTCCAGGCCAGTGTCAGCGCCCCGGCTGATCCATCCCCGCAGAACATTGCGACCGATCCGGCCGAATCCATTGATCGCAACGCGCAGGGTCATGGAAGAAGCGGCAAAGCCGCGCAGGGGTTTTGGCCGCCGATCATACAGAAATCAGCAGAAATACCTCGTTCGACCCTGCATCAATCAGCTCGATCCGGCCCTCAGCACGGCAGACAAGCAGCGGCAACTGACTTATCTTTCCCCAGACTGAAGCCCTACGTTGCCGCGCCTGCTCGACCGTCAGACACCAGTCCACTTCATCGGTGTCGGCGGAATTGGCATGTCGGCTTTGGCTCGGATTCTCGTTGACCGCGGTCACCCGGTCAGCGGCTCGGACCCGCGTGACAATGCGACAACACAACAGTTGAAGACCCTCGGGGTGAAGGTCTTCCACCAGCAGGATGCAACCTGCATTGACGCTGTCTCAGCAGCGAAAGACGCTTGTTCACCGGTGGTGGTAATCAGCACAGCCATCCCCGAGAACAATCCAGAACTGCAGCGGGCCCGACAGCAGGGGCTGGAGATCTGGCATCGCTCCGATCTTCTGGCGGCTCTGATCGAGCAGCAACCCTCCATTGCAGTTGCCGGCAGCCACGGCAAGACCACCACCAGCACCTTGATCACCACCTTGCTGCTGGAGGCGAATCAAGACCCAACCGCTGTGATTGGAGGCATCGTTCCCAGCCTCGGCAGCAATGGTCACGCTGGCCAGGGAAAGCTGCTCGTGGCCGAGGCGGATGAATCCGATGGGTCCCTGGTGAAGTTCAGTCCAAGCCTGGGGGTGATCACCAACCTGGAGCTGGATCACACCGATCACTACTCCAGCCTCGACGACCTGATCTCCACCCTGCAACGCTTCGCAGGGGGTTGCGATCGCGTGCTGGCCAATCACGACGACCCGATCCTGCAGGAACACTTCCAGCCAACGGCCTGGTGGTCCAACCAAAGCGCCGAATCCGTTGACTTCGCCGCCCTGCCTCTGAGCCTTGAGGGCGATCGCTGCTTGGCCCGTTTCTACGAAGCTGGCCACCCCGTCGGTGACTTCACCCTGCCGATGGCCGGGCTGCACAACCTCAGCAACGCAACAGGGGCCTTGGCCGCCTGCCGGATGGAAGATCTCCCCTTTGACCAGTTGGTGGAAGGCCTCGTTGGCCTGAAGGCACCGCGGCGGCGCTTTGATCTTCGGGGCACCTGGAAGGGCCGTCAAATCGTTGATGACTACGCCCACCATCCCAGTGAGGTGAAGGCAACCCTGGAGATGGCACGCCTGATGGTGAGGAGTGGTCGCAGCCCGCTTCCCACAGCACCAGAACGGCTCCTAGCGGTGTTCCAGCCGCACCGTTACAGCCGCACCCAGCAGTTCCTCGATGGCTTCGCCCAGGCCCTGCAGAACTGTGATCTGCTGCTGCTGGCTCCCGTCTATTCCGCAGGAGAGCAACCGCTGCAGGGCATCTGCAGCAACGCTCTGGCGGATCGGGTACGCAGCCTGAAACCGGATCTTGAGATCGCCGTCGCAGACAACCTCGACCAACTCACCGACCTGGTGATCCAGCACAGCCGCGAGAACGATCTTGTTCTGGCCATGGGTGCTGGCGATGTGAATGGACTGTGGTCAAAGCTGACGTCATGACCCAGGGCGATGCCCGCCTGCCCCAGGCCGGAGTCAACCTGGCGGACTACACCACCTGGCGTGTGGGAGGAGCCGCCGAATGGCTTGCGGAACCCGCCAGCCTTGAGGAAGCCCAGGCTTGGATCGAATGGGCCGCTCACCAAGGCATGCCCTGCCGCGTCATGGGCGCTGGGTCGAATCTGCTGATTCACGATGATGGCCTACGCGGGCTTTCGCTCTGTCTGCGCAAACTTCAGGGGCTCCAGCTTGATGCAACCACTGGGACCGTGGAAGTGCTTGCCGGCGAACCGATCCCATCATTGGCAAGACGCGTTGCACGAGCTGGTTTGCATGGTCTGGAGTGGTCGGTTGGCATCCCGGGGACCGCTGGCGGTGCGGCTGTGATGAATGCAGGAGCCCAGGGAGGCTGCACAGCGGAATGGTTGGAGTCGGTGCGGGTCATGCCCCTAGAGGGGGGCGACTGCTTTGAGCTGCAGCGGGATCAACTGGACTTCGCCTACCGGCATAGCCGTCTCCAAGAGGGCAACCTCGTGGTGTTGTCCGCACGGTTCCGCTTGGAGCCCGGTCACGATCCGGATGAACTCAAGCGGGTCACCAGCGCGAACCTCAGCCACCGCACCACCACGCAGCCCTATCAACAACCCAGCTGCGGCAGTGTCTTCCGCAATCCCGAACCGCTCAAGGCCGGACGGCTGATCGAAGAGCAGGGGCTTAAGGGAACCCGGATCGGCGGCGCTGAAATCTCAAACGTGCATGCCAATTTCATCGTCAACACCGGTCATGCCCAGGCAAAGGACATCGCCCAGCTGATCCACCTGGTGCAGGACCGCGTCGAAGCCGAGCACGGAATCCGTCTGCACCCCGAAGTGAAGCGGCTGGGATTCTCTTCGGCGGCTTAACCTTCCGGCTCCCACAGGATCGCCATGGCAGGGTTCGGACTCCCCAATTTCGGCCAGCTCACCGAAGCCTTCAAGAAGGCCCAGGAGATTCAGCAGAACGCTCAGGCCCTGCAGAACGAACTTGATGGGATGGAGATCGAAGGCAACAGCAGCGATGGCCGTGCCAGCGTTTGGCTGTCGGGCAACCAGCAACCCCTCCGGGTGCGGTTGGACCCAGCCCTGCTGCAAGAGGGCCAACAGGCCAGCGAAACGGCCACGCTGGAAGCCCTGCAAGCGGCCTACGAGCAATCCACAGCCACGATGAAGGGCCGCATGGAAGAACTCACCGGTGGCCTGAACCTCAACCTCCCCGGAATGGGCGGCTGAGGCCGCTCAGCTCGATCAATGCGGCCTTGTAAAGGGCGTAGCGTTCCCAGTCACTGGACACACCGCAGCCGGGCTCACCACGATGCAGGCAGTCGCGGAACCGACAGGGCCAGGGATCAAGCTGCTGCCGGAGCTCCGGGAAAAGCACCCCCAATTCCTGGGGGTCATCTGGCAAATCTGGACGGTTGAAGCCGGGGGTGTCAGCCACCCTCGCGCTCAGACCCAGGGGAAAGAGCTCCACGTGGCGGGTGGTATGACGCCCGCGCTGCAGTCGACCGGACACCGCAGCAGTACGCAGTTGAAGATCAGGACGCAGCTGATTCAGCAGGCTGCTCTTGCCCACCCCGGAAGGTCCACACAGCACCGACAGCTGCGCACCAGCCAAGCGCTGCCTTAGAGCGTCGATGCCCGTTCCAGCTTCACTCGAAAGCACCAGCGGGTCATAACCCCACCCCTGCAACCGGGCCACAAGACTCTCAAGCGCTGCGGCTGAGATGAGGTCTGTCTTGGTCAGCAGAAGGATCACCTCCAGCCCCGTCCGTTCCGCCGTCAAAAGGAAGCGACTTGCCTGATCAGGGTCAAAGCTGGGCTGTTCCACCGCTAACACCACAGCCACCAAGGAGACGTTGGCCACCGGTGGGCGTATGAGAAAGCTGTGGCGTGGCTCGACGTCAGCCACCACAGCCCGCCCTTGGCCTGGATCAATCGCCTCGACGCAAACCCGATCCCCCACGTAAACGGCTTCACCCCGATGGCTGAGCCGAGTGCGGCGTGTGCAGAGCAGCCGAACTGGACATCCGTCAGGTGCGGCATCCAGCTCAACCTCCAAGTAGTTGGCCTGTAGCGCCACCACCATCCCGGAAGCCACCGAACTGACGGTGTCAGCCACCGCAGATCACCTCAATGGTGACGGAATCCGGCGTCTGATCAATGCACTCAACACGATGGCCTGCATCCCTCAGGCCTGGAAGCACCATGGCCTCAGGCTCCCCCCGATCGAGACAGACCTCCAGACAGTCACCGCTGCTCATCTGCTCGAGGGTGAGCTTGCAGCGAATGAAATTCACCGGACAGGGCGTTCCCCGCAGATCCAGGGAACGCCTGCTCATCTCTTCTGACCGAACAAGCTGGCGAACAGACCACTGTTGTGGTGGTGGTGTTGCTTGCCGCGGGCGGAATGGTGACCCGCCAACTGCTCTAGGAGCTCGCGCTCCACATCGCTGATCCGCTTAGGCAAGTCCACGGTGACCGTCACGCGCTGATCACCCCGTGCCACCGGATTCCCGAGCTTGGGAATGCCCAGGTTCGACAAGGTGAGCACCGTGCCGGGCTGGGTGCCGGCAGGGATGTCCAGCTCCTTACTGCCGTCCACCGTTTCCACCTCGATGGTGTCGCCAAGAATCGCCTGGAGGTAGCTGACCTTGACCTCCGAAAAGATGTTCAGACCATCCCGCTGCAAGCGCGGGTGATTTCGAACGGTGAGGAAGACGTAAAGGTCACCGGACGGGCCTCCCCGGGGTCCCGCGTTGCCTTCGCCAGTCACGCGAAGCCGTGTTCCGGTGTCCACTCCAGCAGGAATGTTGATCCGCAGCTTCTTGCGCACCTGTTTGACACCCTGACCTCCACAGGACCCGCAGGGATCCGAAATCACCTGGCCAGTGCCCCCACAGGTGGGGCACTCGGCGACCTGAGTGAAGCTGCCGAAGGGAGTCCGCGTAGCACGGCGCACCTGCCCCGCGCCGCCACAGGTGCCGCAGGTAGTGGGCCCACTTCCCGCTTTGGCACCGCTGCCGCCGCAGGTGTCGCAGGTCTCCAGATGCGGGATCTTGATCTCCTGCTCCTGACCGAACACCGCCTGCTCGAAATCGATCGTCAGGTCGTAACGAAGGTCATCCCCCTGCTGGGGGCCCTGACGCCGCGGCCGCCCACCCCCGGCACCGCCGGGTCCACCGAAGCCCTGGAAAAACGTCTCGAACAGATCCGCGAATCCGCCCATGTCGCCCATGTCCTGAGCACCGGCCGCACCACCAAGACCGGCTTCACCGAACTGGTCGTAACGGGCCCGTGTCTGGGGATCACTGAGCACCTCGTAGGCGCGGCCAATTTCCTTAAAACGGTCTTCAGCGCCGGGATCCTTATTGATATCGGGGTGGTACTGACGCGCCATGCGCCGATAAGCCTGCTTGAGGCTGTCGGGATCCACATCTCGGCTGACGCCGAGCAGGTCGTAGAAGTCGGCCATCAGGCCTCCTCCACCGTCTGATCCGGTGCTGCCTCAGCAGGCGCTGAGGCTGGATCGGATGGTCCTGGACCCATCGACACCTTCACCATGGCGTGGCGCAACACACGACCATCGCGGTGGTAGCCCCGCTGAAGCTCCTCACACACCACATCCTCAGCGAACTCGCTGCTTTCCTCGCGCAACACGGCCTCATGCAGGTTCGGGTCGAACTCCTGACCGACCACCTCCATCCGGGCTACCCCCTGCTGCTTCAGCACCTCCACCAATTGCTTGTAGAGACCCTGATAACTGCGATGCAGCGCCTGGGCTTCTTCCCCTTCGGGATTGAGCTGCTGACGGGCCCGCTCGAAGTTATCGACCACCGGAAGGATTTCGGTGAGGGTCGAGCAGACCAGTTGCTGACGCATGTCGTCCTGGTCGCGGCTCTGGCGCTTGCGGAAGTTGTCGAAATCCGCCGCAATACGCATGTATTGGCTGTTGAGCGTCTCGTGCTCCTGCTTTAGCGAACTCAACTCCTGCTCGAGTTGCTGCATCCGATCCGCAGGATCCACAGCTGCAGGAGCCTGTTCGGACGTCGCCTCTGGCGCATCAGGAGCGGGCTCCGGCGGTGCTGGAACAGCACCGGACTCAACAGTTTGGTCCTGCTCTGGGGTGGAGGCGTCGCCGCTCATGCTGACCGCTCAGGGATTGCTGTCTAGACATGTTGAAGGGCAACGCTCACCTCCCACAAGCTGCGGAAGCCCGCACCTCGGTCGCAACCCATGACTCTGACGCTGCCCACCCCCGATGCCGGCAACGCGGCGCGGCAGCGTTTCGCCCTTGAATTGCTGTTGCAACAGCGGGTTCCAGGGCCGGACCAGCTGCTGGCAAACCGCTACCTGCTGGCGATGTACCTGCCGATGTTCACCGTGTTTGATCAGATCCACTGAGCACTGCAGCGATGGCCTGGCCCGCTAACCAACCGCCGCTCCAGCAGGCCTGAAAGTTAAAACCGCCGGTTACACCATCCACATCCAGCAGTTCTCCGGCCAAGTAAAGACCGGGGCAGCGGCGGCTCTCCATCGTGGCCAGGTTGACGTCCCCCAGGGCGACACCGCCGGCGGTAACGAACTCCTCCCCGAACGGTCCACGTCCCTGGATCGGCACACTCTGCGCGCAGAGCAGCTCTACCAATCGACGCTCCGCCTTGATCGGCAGATCGGCCCAACGGCGTTCTGGCTCCACCCCAGCGATGGTCAAAAAGATCTGCCACAACCGCCGCGGCAAATGCTCGAACGGCTTCGCTGCTGAAAGAGTTCGCCGCGCCTGCTCCTGCCGCCATTGCTGCAATCGCTCGGTCAGCCCCGAACGACCCAACCCAGCACTCCAGTCCAGCTTCAGCTCGCCCTGATAGCGGTTCTGATGCAGGGCCCTGGCGGCAAAGGCTGAGAGCCGCAGCGTGGCCGGACCACTCAGACCGCGGTGAGTGATCAGCACCCGCCCGGTCTGGCGGAAGCGCTGGTTGCCCAGTTTCAAATCAAGGCCCACATCGTCGATGGCAATGCCACTGCAGGCCGTCAGAGCCGGTGCCTTCAGCGTGAGGCTGAACAGCGATGGCACCGGCGGCACCACCTGGTGACCAAGGGCTTCCGCCAGTTTTCGGCCACTGGGATGCCCCCCCGTGGCCAGCATCAAACAGCGCCCATGCAAAGGCTCAAGGCCGCGGCCCTCGAGCACAAACCCCCCCTCGGAGTGAACGCGCACCTGCTGGACCATGGCCTTCGTGCGCAGCTCGACACCTGAGGCCCTTGCCGCCTTCTGCAGGCACTGAATCACGGCCTCAGAACGGTTCTGCTGCGGAAACATCCGTCCATCGGGTTCCTCCACCAGGGTGAGCCCGTGCTCGTCAAACCAGGCAATCGCATCGCCACAGGCAAAGCGACTGAAGGGCCCCCGCAAGGGTCGACTACCACGGGGGTAATGGGTGGCCAGTTCACGGGGATCCCAACAGGCATGGGTCACATTGCAGCGACCGCCACCGCTGATTCGTACCTTCTGGAGGGGCTCAGGGGTGCCTTCCAGCACCAGCACATGCCGAACTCCCTGCTCGGCTGCACTGATTGCTGCCATGTACCCGGCAGGACCACCACCAACAACGATCAGATCAAGCGGGCTGAAAGCGGAGGGCGACACCGTTGTTGCAGTAGCGCTTGCCGGTGGGTCGTGGTCCGTCATTGAAAACGTGGCCCTGGTGCCCACCACAACGGCTGCAGTGGTATTCCGTGCGCGGCAGAATCAATTTGAAATCTACTTTCGTGGCGACGGCACCATCCAGGGGCTGCCAGAAGCTGGGCCAGCCGGTGCCGCTGTCGAATTTGGCCTCCGACGAAAACAACGCTGCATCACAACCGGCGCAGTGATAAGTGCCGGAACGCTTCTCTCCATTAAGCGGACTCGTGAAGGGACGTTCCGTTCCCTCATTGCGCAACACGTCATAGGCCTGGGGAGACAAACGCTCACGCCACTGCTCGGGATTGAGATCCCAAGAGGGATCGCCAGCGTTGGACGCCGCCAAAACAGGCTGAGGTCTCCAGAGACTGCCAAACACCCCTGCCATTGCCGCCAACAACAGCGATCGACGGGACAGAACGGCGGCACTCAAGCTCATCGACGCTGAAGCGGGAATCACGGGCGGTTCTAATGGATTGATGACTGCCGCCGGATCCACCGCTGCCTACCGCTTCAGTGTGGCGCCGATGCTGGATTGCACCGACCGCCATTTCCGGGTGCTGATGCGCCAGATCAGCCGTAGAGCCATGCTCTACAGCGAAATGGTGGTGGCCCAGGCGCTGCACCACAGCAAACGACGCAACAAGTTGCTGGATTTCGATCCGGTGGAACATCCCATCGCCCTGCAGGTGGGGGGAGACGATCCAGCCCTGCTGGCCGAGGCGGCACGACTGGCGCAGGACTGGGGCTACGACGAAATCAACCTCAATGTGGGTTGCCCCAGCCAGAAGGTGCAGGCCGGGAATTTCGGGGCTTGCCTCATGGCGGAGCCGGATCTGGTCGCCCGCTGTGTGGAGGCCATGGTGGACTCAGGGGAGCTCCCTGTGACCGTGAAACATCGGATCGGCATTGACGATCTCGACAGCGATGCCCTGCTGACGAACTTCGTGGATCGAGTGGCTCTAGCAGGGGCCAGCCGCTTCGCTGTTCACGCCCGTAAAGCCTGGCTGGAGGGCCTGGATCCCAAGCAGAACCGAACGATTCCTCCGCTGCAGCATGACCGCGTGGTGGCTCTCAAACAACGCCGCCCCGATCTGGTGATTGAACTCAACGGAGGGCTGGAATCCCCTAAAGACTGCCTTGAGGCACTGGAAGGGTGCGATGGCGCCATGGTGGGACGGGCGGCCTACAGCCATCCCCTGCGCTGGACCAACATCGATGCCTTGATTTTCGGGGAGGAGTCACGCCAAATCCTGGCGTCAGATGTTGTGGAGGGTCTACTTCCCCATGCAGAGGCTCATCTCGAGCGAGGGGGCCGGCTGTGGGACCTCTGCCGTCACTTAGTGCAACTCGTAGAAGGTGTCCGTGGTGCAAGGCACTGGCGGCGGGAGCTGGGGGAGAAAGCCCAGCGCCCCGGAGCGGATCTGGATGTGCTGCTCCAAGCCGGACAGCAACTTAAGGACGCAGGACTCTGATCAACGGCTGAGGTCAGCCCTCAGCTCCCCCGTAACCGGAAAAGTCATCGCCACCGCCGCTGGAGGATCCACGGCGACGACGGCTACGACCCTCGTCGTAGGCGTTGCCCTCGCCAGCGTTATCTCGGGCGCCATAGCTGCGATCTTCCCATCCCCTTGCACCAGAGGGGCGATCACCACCGCCGCCGTATCCACCACCGCCACCACCGCCGCCACGACGGGGGGCACTACCGCGGGGCTCCGCTTTGTTGATCCGGAGAGGACGGCCCATCAGTTCTGCACCCTGCAGGCCTTCAATGGCTGCTTCTTCGGTGGACTCATCAGCCATCTCAACGAAGGCAAAACCACGCTTGCGACCTGTGTCCCGCTCGAGGGGCAGCGCACAGTTGGTCACTTCACCGAACTGGGCAAACAGCTCGATCACATCTTCCTGCTCAGCGCGGAAGGGAAGGTTGCCGACAAAAATGCTCACGTTTTGCGTGGACCGGGTACGAAACAGTGGACCGATGAGGCCTTGAACATTGCCATCGGGCTATGACTCCGGAACGAAGTGACATAGCTCTGGCTGATTAAGCGTAGACCCGGTTATGGGTGTGAGTCATCCCACCGGTTGAGTTCCGTTGAAACGCTGTAACCAGCGCTGAAGCTGTTCATCAACACGCTCAAATCCCGTTCCACCTTCACTGCGACGGGCGGCCACAACGGCGCGGGGAGCCAGGGCGTCATGCAAATCCGCCTCAAAGGCCGGATGAAGTTCCTTCCAAGCAGTCAGATCAAGGTCCCGCAACAGACAACCCTGCTCGAGACAGCGCCGGACGACAGCGCCGACCAATTGATAAGCCTCGCGAAATGGAACACCGCGAGACACCAGATAGTCGGCCACATCCGTTGCATTAGAGAAATCCTGCTCCACGGCTTCATTGAGGCGCTCGACTCTGAAATCAAGGCCTTCCTCAAACAAAATCGCCATCGCCTCAACACAATCACGTGTTGTGCGGAAGGCATCAAACAGCGCCTCCTTGTCTTCCTGAAAATCCTTGTTGTAGGCCAGTGGAAGACCCTTAATCATGGTCAGTAATCCCTGGAGATGTCCGAAGACTCGCCCGGTCTTGCCCCGAACCAACTCAGGTACATCGGGATTCTTCTTCTGAGGCATGAGGCTGCTGCCCGTGGCACAGCGGTCGCTGAGCCGCACGAAGCCGAATTCCTCGGACGCCCAGGAGATCACCTCTTCGGCGAGACGGCTGAGGTGCACCATCACCAAGGATGCGGCAGCGGAGAACTCAACGCAGAAATCACGGTCGCTGACCGCATCGAGGCTGTTGGCATAAACCGCTGAAAAACCCAGCTCCTTCGCAGTGTGCTGACGATCAATCGGTACCGGCGTGCCCGCCAGGGCAGCAGCACCGAGCGGGCAAATATTCACGCGTTTCCGCACATCCTGAAGACGCTCGCGGTCGCGCTCCAACATCTCGACATAAGCGAGAAGATGATGGGCGAGACAGAGCGGCTGGGCCCGCTGCAGGTGGGTGTACCCGGGAATCATGGTGCGGCGATGACACTCCGCCTGGGTCAGCAGTGCCCCCTGCAACCGCTGCAGATCCTGATCCAGGCCATCCAGCCGTCGTCGCAGCCAGAGGCGTAGGTCAGTCCCAACCTGATCATTGCGGCTGCGTCCGGTGTGCAACTTCTTGCCCACCGGACCAAGCAAAGCAATCAGCCGGCGTTCCACAGCGAAGTGAACATCTTCATCAGCCAAACCCGGCTGGAAACTGCCGGATGCCGCCTCAGCACGAACCGTCTCCAGGCCCTTCACCAACTGCTCAGCTTCCGCCTCCGTGATCACTCCCACGCCGGCCAGCATCTGGGCATGGGCGATAGAACCATCGAGATCCTCCTGAAGAAGGGTCAGGTCAAAACCGATGGAGGCATTAAACGCCTCGATGAAAGGATGCAGACCCTGCTCAAAACGATCGCTCCAGGTGCCTGCAGCACCACCGGTCACCCCACCAGCCATCAATTCATCCGTCGATTTCCTCAGCTTGTCAGGCGATTGGCCGTCCCTGCACACTCGGCAACGTGACTGCTTCCGGAACTTTCAACACCACAAGCGAGGCGTCATCCTCCAGCTGACGATCCGGACCAACAAAACGGTCCAAGCGTTCAAACAGGCTTTCAAGAATTCCCTGCGCTCCCTGACCACTTCGACAGGCCGTTTCAAGGGCACGAATCAGCCGCGCCTCGTCGAAACGATCGCCGGTGATCCCCGATGCTTCGGTCACACCATCGGTGTAGTACAGCAAAACGTCTCCCGGTTCAAGGCGAACCTCGCCAAGGGCGAACTCAGCTTCAGGTTGGAGACCGATCAGAAGCCCAGCGGCATCGAGCCGCATGATCACCCGTCGCTCGGCGCGCCAAAGCAGGGGCGGGTTGTGGGCCGCATTGGCATAACGCAACCGCAGCGTACGCGGATCCAGATCGGAATAAAACAGCGTCACAAACCGGTGCGACTGCGCAAGGTCTTCCTGCGCCAGCTGGTTGAGGTCGTGGAGAATCCGATCCGGTGGCAGACCACTGAGAACCTCAGCGCGCAGCATCCCGCGCAACATCGTCATCAACAGCCCAGCAGGAACGCCTTTGCCCATGACATCACCCATCACCAGCGCCCAGCGACCCCGCTCACGGCGTCGGCCAATGAGTTCCGGACGGGTGGGAATGAAGTCGTAGTAGTCACCGCCCACCTGAAAAGCAGGCCGACAGCGCGCAGCCAGATCAACGCCCTCGATCACAGGGCAACGATCCGGCAACAACTGCGCCTGAATCTCTGCACCAATACTGAGTTGTCGATCCACCCGCTCATACCGACGGGCGTCCTGAAGCATCTGATCGTTTTCGATCGCAACACCAGCAAGATCCGCCACCAACTGAACGTGCCGACGATGCACCTCGGTCCAAACCAAAGAGCCGTTGCGGGCATAGACATAAAGACGGCCACGCGTCCGACCACGGGCCGTCACACACGTCGCGAACAAAGCCGCTTTGGGCAGGCAGCGTTGAACCAGACGGTCGAGCGCCAACAGCTGCTGATCGTCACTGCCAAAACCCACGGCAGATCCAGGTTCAAAGGCGGCTAAGCGCTGCAGCAGATCCTGGGACGGCTCAGCTGGACTCCCCTGCAACTGATCACGCCAGAGGCGACCATCCATCTGAAACGGAACAAGCAAGGCCCCCTCAACACCCACCAGGCGTGAGGCCACGACGGGCACAAGCTCAAGAAATCGCTGAAGGTTGGTGAAGCTGCGGAGGGCAAACCCCAGGGAGACCAACAGATCCTGATTGCGGAGCTGTTCGCCGCTGAGGCTGTCAAACAGCTGACGCAACGAAGCCATGGCCTCGGGCGAGGGGTGTCCAGTCCGCTGCGCAGAGCTGGGGTGACGTCCGGGCGGCTTGCTGCTCAACCTCGCACCCTTAGGGTCCGCAAGGTAGCAACGCTTCAACGTCCAGTCAGCAGAGCCTCAACGAATTCAAAACTGTTGAAGGGGCGCAGATCGCGGATTCCTTCCCCAGCGCCGATGAAACGAATCGGCAATCCTGCCTCAGACGACACCGCCAGGGCGACGCCGCCACGAGCTGTGCCGTCGAGTTTGGTGATTACAACGCCGGTGAGGCCGGCCGCCTTGGCAAAGGCCATGGCCTGGCGAAGCCCGTTCTGACCCTGACTTGCATCAAGAACCAGCAAGGATTCGACCTTCGCCTCCGGCGCCAAACGGTCGATGATCTTTCTGACTTTTTGGAGTTCCTCCATCAAGTTGTGCTTGGTTTGCAACCGTCCGGCGGTATCCACCAACAGCAGATCAGACTTGCGCGAACGAGCGGCGCCAATTGCATCGAAAACAACGGCAGCAGGGTCGGCATTGCTGCTGGGGTTTGACACCACAGGAACATCACTGCGCTCTCCCCAAACCTCAACCTGCTGCACGGCTGCAGCACGGAAGGTGTCTGCAGCAGCAATCAGAGCCGAATAGCCACTGCGAACAGCCAGATTGGCAAGTTTTCCCAGGGTGGTTGTCTTACCAACCCCATTCACCCCCACCATCAACCAGATATTGAGGCGATCCCGTTCCGGCGCCAGAAGATGAACACCACTGGCCTGGATCGGCTCGTCCAACAGGCCACGCAGCTGTTCCTTGAGGAAGCGAATCCCTTCCGCAGGATCAACGACCTCCTCATTCATCCGTTGACGGAGGGCATCCAGCACCTGATCGGTGGCCTGGACGCCAGCATCCGCTCTCAGCAAGAGAGTTTCGAGATCATCGAGAACCTCCGGTGTTAACGGGTCGTCACCGAGATTCTCCAAAAGGCTTGTAACAAAACCCTGACGGGTCTTTTCAAGGCCGCGGCGGAGCCGGCCCAACCAATCGATTTCCTCGAGGGAAACCTGATCGACCCGACGGCCCTGGGCCGCAAGCACCTCGGCAGACCAGGTGAAATCCTGATCAAAGTCACCCAGCTGCGGCTCTTCTGAGTCGAGAGCTGGCGCAGGGGTAGAAGCCAGCGTGGGTGCAGGGGGAGCCTCAAGAGCCCTGTCATCCAGATCCTGCTGTCGCTGCTGGCGCTGAGCCGCGGCCTGCTCCAGCAGCGACAGTCCGGGGGCTGGTACTGGAGAAGGTGTCGGTAAAGGTGCCGGACCTGGCGTTGGTGAAAGTGAAAGTGAGGGTTCTGGTTCTGGACTGGGCGCAGGGGTGGGCTTGGGGGCCGATTCAGCAACAGGAGACGCTGCCTGTTGCTGAGCCTTCAGGCGGGCATAGGCTTCACGGGCCCAAACCAGGGCTTCGTCTTCTTCCTCACTGGCTGCAGGAGCTGGAGTGGGCTCCGGCGCTGCTGAAACGGGAGCATCAATCCCACCAGCCGTCGGTTCCGGCTTCGGAGCGGGGGGTGGCGTCGGCGACTCCTCAGCCTGTCGTTCGAACCAGTTGAACACCATCAGGCCGATGCTTTCGATTGAGCGTCATGGAAGCGGCGCAACACGCCATTAATCATCCGGCGACCCTGCTCATCGCTATAACGGTTGGCCAGCTCAACCGCCTCGTTAAACGCCACTGGAGCAGGAGTGCGCAGGCTTTCCAGGTCAACGACAGCCAACCGGAGAATGTCGCGATCGATCCGCGGCAGTCGGGTCAGTCTCCAGCCCTCCATCACCTGATCGAGCCGTTTGTCGATGCCCTCGCGCTGGGTGAGCACCTTCTGAACCCGATCCATGGCGCCGCGGCGAATCTGCTCCTGGTCGCCAAGCAACAACAGCCGAGGCAAATCAAGACTGGCGGACAATCCATTCAGCACCTGTTCAGCGGAACTCAACGATTCGCGCAGATGGGTGCGGACGGTGTCATGGGTTCCGGTTTCACCCTGCTGCAACTCGCTATCCAGCAGGGACTGCTGCGCCTGATCGAGCTCTGCAGCACTGGTATCAAGCGACTCACGCCAGTGCTGGGTGAGGGTGTCGAGGGCCTGGTCCAGGATCAAATCAAGGGCCAGGTCAGCGACTGAAGCTGACTTCTGTTCCGGCACCTGACCAAGCACCAGCAAGGCCAGCTCTCGTGTAAGGGATCGTATCGCCATGACTCAGCTGGAAGGAGATGCAGAAGCCCGTAACTGGGCCATGAGGCTTGAAAAACTCCGATTCACAGGAGCTTCACGATCATCGGGGTTGACGATTCCGGCCGAAATGATCGTTCGGAAGGCTTCTTCAACGCTGATCTCAAGCTCTCGGACGGACCCCTCTGGAACAAGGGTGTACCAACCGGTGGTGGGATTCGGAGCGGTGGGGATGAACACACTCAACAGGGGCTCCTTCAGATCAGATTGAAGTGAAGGACCCACTTCCCCGGTCACAAAACCAACGCTGAACAATCCCTCCCGGGGGTACTCGACGAGAACAACGCGACGGAAGCGAGTGGAGTTGTCGCGGAAAAAGGTCTCAAGCAGCTGCTTCAGAGTCTTGTAAACCGATCCAGCCAGGGGAATCCGGCTCAAGGTGCCTTCACCGAACTCCAACAGCCAGCGACCCACAATGTTTCGGGCCATCAAACCGATCAGAAGGATGCCCATCAGAGGCACCGTGAGACCGAGAGCCAGATTGATCAGATCCTGAAGCAGTGGATTCAGGGTGATAAACGGATTGAACTGCTTCGGTATCGAGGTCAGGAAGGCCAGAACAAAGCGACTGACAATCGTTGACAGCCAAATCGTGGTCGCCAATGGAATGACCACCAGCAGCCCTGCAATCAGGTCGTTTTTTAGATCCTGCCGAAGCCTTGCGGAGAGCGGCAGATCAGGTCTGGGATTGGACTGGACCAAGGAGCTACTGCGCCCAGCTTTGAGTTAGTTCTGACCAACCTAACCAGCGGTCAGAGCACTGCCGTGAACGCGAGGAGCACAAACGCAATCGCAAGAACCACAGCCGTTATGGTTCCACCGATAAACCGCTGCTGAGATTCACGGGCCTGACCGGCCTCAACAGTCTTGAATTGGGCCTCTATCTGGGCAATCTGATCGTCCACCATCTTTTCGGCAGCCCGCAGCTTGTCGTCCTCGGTGGCATCGGCAGCGAGTTGACCGGCCTGGGCAAGCTGCTCACCCAAGGAGGTGACCTGCGCGGGATCGGCGCGGAATGCTCGGGCATCCTTCAAGGCTTCGCGACCCTGTTCCAGATTGCGCTGGAGAGCAATGTCACCCGCACCCCTATCCAGGGACATCGGCACGGCAACCACCATGCCGAAGGCCAACAGCCCTGAAAGGACAGCGATCAGGAGGCGCAGAGGACTGAGCTGCTGCTGAGGGTGATCCAGCCTTGATCCAATCAGGCAGATCAACAAACCGGCAAACCCCAGAGGAGCCAAAGCCACGAGCGGACCGGTGACCTGCGGGCGAGGAGCATCCGCACTCCAGTCGACGCCAACAAGAACAGCCAGCATCTGCAGGACGAGAATCACCACGAGGGTCAAGCCCAGCCAGCGCAGCAAAGGTGCAAGACGTCCTGTCTCAGTCCCGGTCACAGAGAAGATGCTGATGAGCGCTCAACCCTAAGGTCGATGAAAGGGCATGTCACCGATCAACAAACGCTGTTGAGTCAGGCTCTAAAGCACCGCGCCGGTGAGGAGGGCTTCAACCCCGTTGGCATTGCCAGGATCCCAGGAAGTCCACGGCTGCAGCTGCGCACGCAAGCCCTGCAGCGCTGGTTGGACCATGGCCATCAAGCCGACATGGCCTGGATGGCGGCCCCCCGACGGCGAGACCCCAGGCTGCTGTTGGACGGAGCCAACAGCGTGCTCGCCGTTGGCCTCAACTATTACGTCGACGCCCAACCCTCCCCCGGCTCCCTCAAGGTCGCACGCTATGGCTGGGGACGGGACTATCACCGGGTTGTGGATCAACGGCTGCGACGGATCGGCCGCTGGCTTTCGGAACAACGGCCAGATTGCGGCTGGCGCGCCTGTGTTGACGCAACACCTCTGCTGGACAAGGCCTGGGCTGAGGAAGCCGGCCTGGGCTGGATCGGCAAGCACAGCAATCTGATTCACCCCGAAAGGGGCTCGTGGATGGTGATTGGCCATCTGCTGACCACAGAGCCTTTGGACGCCGATCCACCAGCCCGCAGCCTCTGTGGACGCTGCAGCGCCTGCATCGATGCCTGCCCCACGGATGCGATTCATGAACCTTTTGTTGTGGATGCAAGGCATTGCCTGGCCTTTCACACAATCGAAAACCGTGAGGACGACCTACCTGAAAACATTCGCGCTGCCCTTGGACCATGGGTAGCCGGGTGCGACATCTGCCAGGACGTCTGCCCCTGGAACCATCGAAGCTTGACCCAGAGCAGCGATCCCGACATGCAGCCACGCCCATGGTTGCTGAATCTGGACAAGCAGCAGATCCAGAACTGGGATGACAGCATCTGGGACAAAAACCTGCGGGGGTCGGCGTTGCGACGGGTTAAACCCTGGATGTGGCGACGCAACGCCGCTGCAGCACAACCGGATTCCACACCTACGCTTTAACTACTCCCCCCTCGCTCCAGTGCTGCGTCGAATTGGCTTCCGTCGAACGCTGGCGGCTGCGCTGGTCGTTCTGGGGGGTTGGTTCGGCACCCCAGCAGCCAACGCCCTGATCCCCTACGTCTACCTGCCCACCGAGAAGGAGCTCAAGGGCTCATCGATCGGCATCGGACGGACCGCTGCCCAGCTGCTGCAGCTGGGGCAAGCCAAGGAAGCAGCACGACGCGCGGCTCTGGCGGTGCGGCTAAACCCAAATGACGAACGGTTCTGGTCGATCCTGGCGGAGGCTCAACTCCGCAACAACAACCTCAAGGACGCAAGCCGGTCTCTAGCCCGCGCCAAGCAGCTGAATCCTGAAAAAGCCGGCCTGTGGTTCGCCGAAGCAGCGATCGCCCTTCGGGCAGAGCGACCGAACAATGCCGTTCTCTTAATTTCCCGCGGACTCCAATTGGATCCGAACAACGCTGCGGCCTATTTCGACCTTGGCAACGCCAGAATCATGCAGGGCGTACTCCCTCTGGCACTGAAGTCGTTCGAAAAAGCCACCGCTCTGAAGCCGGAGTTCTGGGAAGCCCTTAACAACCAAGCCCTGGTGCTTTATGAGATGGGCCAGCGTCAGGAAGCCGTGAGGCGTTGGCGCCGGGTGTTGAAGCTGGAGCCCAACGCGGAACCGATGCTGGCTCTGGCCGCAGCGCTGCATCAACAAGGTGAGCAGACCGAGGCAATCCAGCTGGCTTCCAGAGCGTTGGCCCAGAACCCCAACTACGTCTTGCCCCTGCATCAAACCGAACAGCTTTGGGGGGTGCGCATCCGTGAGGCGACGGCACAATTGCTGAGCGAGACGGAGCTCACCAACAGCGTGGAACGGGCCCAAGCCAACGCAACGTGGAAGAACAGACATTGACTATCTGTAGGCTGAGCGCCTTCCGGTCGGAGAGCGATAGACCGAATGGCTGAGGAGCGCGTTCAACCGATCGCCCTGCATCAGGAGATGCAGCGCTCCTACCTCGAATACGCGATGAGCGTGATCGTGGGTCGGGCGTTGCCCGATGCCCGAGATGGTCTCAAGCCTGTACAGCGACGCATCCTCTACGCGATGCAAGAACTGGGTCTTACCCCAGACCGTCCTTACCGCAAGTGCGCGAGGGTCGTCGGTGACGTGCTGGGCAAATACCACCCTCACGGGGATCAAGCGGTCTATGACGCCCTAGTGCGGCTTGTTCAGACCTTCTCCAGCCGTCATCCCCTGCTAGACGGCCACGGCAATTTCGGCTCGGTGGACGACGACCCACCGGCGGCGATGCGGTACACCGAAACCCGCCTCGCGCCGATCTCCCATCAGGCGATGCTTGAGGAGATCGGTGAAGACACCGTTGATTTTGCGCCGAACTTCGATGGATCCCAACAGGAACCCACCGTTCTTCCGGCCCAGCTTCCCTTCCTGCTGCTGAACGGTTGCTCCGGCATCGCCGTCGGCATGGCCACCAGCATTCCCCCGCACAATCTGGGAGAGGTGGTGGATGGCCTGATCGCCTTGATCCACAAGCCGGAGCTGAGTGACGACAAACTTCTGGAACTGGTCCCGGGGCCCGACTTCCCCACAGGTGGTGAAGTACTGATCAGCTCAGGCCTGCGAGACACCTATCTGCACGGCCGCGGCAGCATCCCGATGCGCGGGGTCGCCCACACCGAAGAAGTGCAACTCGGCAAGGGGCGCCATAAACGCAATGCCGTTGTGGTCACGGAACTGCCCTACCAGCTCAGCAAGGCCGGCTGGATTGAAAAACTGGCTGAATCTGTCAACGACGGAAAAATCGGCGGAATCGCCGACATCCGGGACGAAAGCGACCGCGAAGGCATGCGCGTGGTCGTGGAGCTGCGCCGCGATGCGGATCCGGAGAAGGTGCTGAAGGATCTGCAGCGTCGAACAGCGCTGCAAAGCAACTTCGGATCGATCTTGCTGGCCCTGGTGGATGGACACCCCCAGCAGCTGTCTCTACGCCAACTGCTCCAGACCTTCCTCGATTTCAGGGAATTGACCCTGATCCGGCGCACCAGTCATGCCCTGCGCAAAACCGAAGACCGGCTTGAGGTTGTGGAAGGACTGATCACAGCCCTGAACAATCTTCAGGCCGTGATCGCCATGATTCAGGAAGCGAATGACGCCGCCTCAGCCCGCGCCAGCCTGATGGTGCGACTCGACCTCAGCGAACGGCAGGCGGATGCTGTGTTGGCCATGCCCCTGAGGCGTCTGACTGGACTGGAACAGGAAAGCCTGCGCCAGGAGCTGGACGAGCTTCAAGCGGAACGTCAACGACTCAAGTTGCTCTTGGACAACCGGGATCAACTGCTGGACGCGATGGTGACAGAGCTCAAAGCATTGAAAAAACGCTTCAGCACCCCGCGTCGAACCCGCCTGGTGGAGGGCGGTGATGCCCTGATAGCCGAACGGGCAGCCAGCCAACGCCCGAACACAGAACTGCTGCGTCAGCAGGCCCTGGCCGCATTGCCCGGAGATGGTCGGGTGCTGATCCAGGCCGATGGACAAGTGAAAATCATCACCCCTCAGGTGCTGGGCCGGCTGCACCTCAATGATCCTTGCCCCATTGGTGATGCACCATCTCCAGCGCAGGTGATCTTGCCAATCGAACCACCACCGCGGCTGCTGGCCGTGAGTGCAAGCGGACGCATTGCCCAAGTGCGCTGGGAGTTTGCAGGACAACAGCCAGGCCCAATCGAGCGTTTCCTTCCCACCGGCCTCGACGGAGACACGATCGTTTCGCTGCTGTCGTTGCCCAGCCAAAACATCGATGCGTTGAGTCTGGGCTTGCTGAGCAGCGATGGTCGTTTCAAGCGACTTCCCCTCAGCGAAGTGGTGGACCTGTCCGGTCGGGCTACCAGCGTTCTCAAATTGAAAGAGGGCGTAGAGCTCAATAGTGCAGTTATCTGTCGCGACCAAGGAACACTGATGCTGATGAGCGACATCGGTCGCCTGCTGCGACTGCAAGTCACTGAGGATTCGCTTCCGTTGATGGGTCGATTGGCGCAGGGACCCATGACCATGCGATTGCTCCCCGAGGAACAGATCGTCGGAGCCATCTGCACGGAACAGACACCACTAATGCTGCTCAGCCAACGGGGATTGGTCGCGAGAATCGACTGTTCAGGCCTGCGCTACAACCAACGGGGCGATCTCGGCAGCATGGCCATACAGGTTGATGCTGAATCTGATCGCTTGGTCGGTATCAGCGCTGGAACAGGACTTGTCGGTGTGCGCACCAGCAAAGACCGTCACGGACGCTTGGATCCGGACGACATCAACATCTCAAACCCCGGAGAGAAACTGACAGAACAGACGTCTCTTCAGGACGGAGAAACCATCGTTAAAGTGATCAACGCCATTCAACCGAATCCCTAACCCACGATCAAGAGCTGCAATTCTGCTCTAACCATTGGAAATAATCTTCGTCGATTCCACCGGTCACATAGTGGCCATCAAAACAAGACATCTCGAGATCTTTGATCTCAGTTTTCTCAACAATGCTTTCTAACAAGTTCTCAACGGTCTGATAAACAACATAATCAGCACCGAGAACATCTGAAATCTCATCACTGGTTCGTCCGTGGGCAAGTAGTTCCGCCCGAGTCGGCATGTTGATCCCATAAACATTTGGATAGCGAACTGGCGGGGCAGCAGACGTAAAGGTCACCTGGTTGGCACCAGCGCTGCGTGCCATCTGAACAATCTCGCGAGAAGTTGTACCACGAACAATTGAATCGTCGACGATCAAGACATTCTTGCCGGCAAATTCAGTGCCGAGAGCGTTGAGTTTTTGCCGCACGGATTTCTTTCGCTCCGCTTGACCCGGCATGATAAATGTGCGGCCGACATAGCGGTTCTTGTAAAAACCTTCGCGATACTCAATGCCCAATTGCTTGGCCACCTGCATCGCCGAAGGCCTTGCCGAATCAGGAATCGGCATCACAACATCGATATCACCAGCCGGTAACGTTGCGGCAATAGTTTGAGCCAAACGATCACCCATTCGCAGCCGCGACTCATAAACCGAAATACCGTTCATGAGGGAATCTGGCCGCGCCAAATACACGTACTCAAAAGCACAGGGAATCAACCGAGGAGACTCGGCACACTGACGCTGGTGCAGGTTCAAATCAACGTCAATAAACACCGCCTCGCCAGGGTCAACATCGCGAACGATCTCGTAGCCGCTGTTTTCAATCACCAACGATTCACTGGCGACAATCCACTCCTCACGACCCTGTTCAGACAATCGCCTGCCGAGAATCAAAGGCCGAATTCCGTAGGGATCCCGGAAGGCCAGCATTCCGTGGCCCGCAATCAAAGCGATCGCTGCATAGGACCCCTGAACGCGGTGATGCAGTGACACCACCGCATCAAACAACTGATCCGGTGTCAAATCACCGCCTGTGAGTTGAGATTGAATCTCCGTGGCCAACACATTGACCAGCATCTCCGTATCGCTGCTCGAATTGGTATGACGACGATCAATCTTGAAAAGATCCTGCTCAAGCTGATGGGTGTTGGTGAGATTGCCGTTATGCACAAAAGTGATGCCATAGGGGGCATTCACATAGAACGGCTGAACTTCCTCTTCTGACGCAGCAGCGCCACGGGTGGCATAGCGAACGTGACCGATCCCGGCATTCCCCAACAGCTTTCGCATATCTCGGGTGCGAAAAGCTTCACGCACACGTCCCCTTTGTTTATGCACATGGAAGGTGTGATTGTCCATCGTGACAATCCCTGCTGAGTCCTGACCACGGTGCTGAAGCAGAAGAAGATTGTCGTAAATCTGTTGGTTGACTGAGTCAACACAGAACATTCCGATAATGCCGCACATGATGAATCCGAAGTCAGCTAGATAAGGAAGAGAAACGACCGTCAGGCAACGCCTGACTCAATCACTCCGAATGCATCCGTCGGGACAACGCATCACGGAAAACAGCAGCACAGCGTTGCACCTCAAGATCGAGCTGAACAGCAGATTCGGATCGAATCACCAATCGAGCCTGCGCCGTAACACTGCCCAGCGGGGTAACGCAGAGCGCTGGATTGGATCCGATCAACTGCTCCCATGCAGGGAGACGAGCTGCCTTCACCGACACAATCACCCGGCTGCCGCCTTCGGCGAACAGCACCCGCTCTAGGCGCGCCGATCCTATAGAAAGCGTCACGTTGATGCCCAGATCAGAGGCGATGCAGGCTTCAGCCAACGCCACTGCCAAGCCGCCATCACTGCAGTCGTGGGCGGAGGCCAACAGACCTTGAGCAATGGCCTCACGCACCAGACGCCCCACCGCTGATTCGACGGCAAGATCGGGCTTTGGCGGTCGTCCGGCCAAGGAGCCAAGGGTCTGCTGCTGATAGGCACTGCCCGCCAAACCAAGGCTGGGGTTGGCACCGTCCTCGGGAGGAACACCGATGAGGAAGATCGCATCGCCGGGCTGTTGCCAGGCCAAGCCAGTCACACGGCTGATGTCATCCACACTGCCAACCATGCCGATTACCGGCGTGGGGTGGATCGGTTGCATGGTGCCGTCGTCCTGTTTGGTCTCGTTGTAGAGCGAGACATTGCCGCCAGTAACGGGTGTGTTGAGGGCGCGGCAGGCATCGGAGATCCCTCGACAGGCCATGGCCAGCTGCCAGAACCCCTTGGGTGTTTCCGGTGACGGGAAATTGAGGTTGTCGGTCACCGCCAAGGGCTCCGCCCCCACGCAACTCAGGTTGCGTGCCGCTTCTGCGACGGCCGCCTGAGCGCCGCGTTCGGGATCCAGGGCAACCCAACGGTTGGGGCAATCCACCGTGGCGGCAACACCACGATTGGATGCGGCCATGGATCCATCGCCTTGCTGGGGTCTCAGACGCACCACAGCAGCATCAGCGGCACCGGATGAGACCACCGTGTTGGCCAGCACCTGCTGGTCGTACTGACGGTGAACCCACTGCTTGCTTGCAATGGTGGGGTCATCTAGAAGCTGAAGCAGGGCTGCCGTGGCATCGGTCAGCTCCGGAAGTTCCTGATCGGTCCAACTCCAAAGAGCCTGAAGGTCTGCCGGGGGCTCTTGCAACAGAGCATGTTTTTCGATCGGGGTGTCATCGGCAAGAGCCGTGGCCGGCACCTCAGCGGCAACGGCACCGTGATGCAACACCCGAACAATCGGTTCCTGGAGCACCTTGCCCACAACCGCCGCCTGCAATCCCCAGCGACGGAACCGCTGCATCAAAGCGTCCTCACGCCCGGCCTTCACCACGAACAACATCCGTTCCTGGGACTCGGATAACAGGAACTCATAAGCCGTCATCCCCGCTTCACGGGCCGGAACACGATCGAGATCCAGTTCCACCCCTAAGCCCCCTTTGGCGGCCATTTCCGAACAGCTACAGGTCAGACCAGCGGCGCCCATGTCCTGCGCTGCCACCACATCACCACTGGCGAAGGCTTCAAGACAGGCTTCGATCAGCCCTTTCTCCAGAAAGGGATCCCCCACCTGAACGGCGGGGCGATCATCCAAGGAATCAGCACTGAGCTCAGCGCTGGCAAAGCTGGCTCCCCCCATGCCATCCCGACCGGTGGTGCTTCCCACATACACCACGGGATTGCCAACGCCGATCGCGCCAGATTTGACGATCTCCTCGGTCTCCATCAATCCGAGGGCCATGGCATTCACCAGCGGATTGCCGGAATAGGAGGGATCAAAGGCCACCTCACCGCCCACCGTCGGCACCCCAACGCAGTTGCCGTAATGAGCAATGCCGGCCACAACGCCTTCCATCAGGCCAACGTTGGCGGGATCCTCAAGGGGACCGAAGCGCAGGGCGTTCAGCAGCGCGATCGGACGGGCGCCCATCGTGAAGATGTCACGCAGGATGCCGCCCACCCCTGTTGCGGCCCCCTGAAAGGGTTCGACGGCGGAAGGGTGGTTGTGGCTTTCGATCTTGAAAGCCAACCGGTGACCCTCTCCGAGATCGACCACACCGGCGTTTTCACCAGGGCCCACCAGGATGCGTGGTCCCTCAGTGGGGAAGCCACTCAGCAAGGGCCGGGAATTGCGATAACAGCAGTGTTCGGACCACATCACACCGAACATGCCCAGCTCAGCTCGATTCGGCTCGCGACCAAGCCGCCTACAGATCTCATCCCAGTCACTGGACTTGAGCCCTTCCTGCTTCAGGGCTGCAGCTATCTCGTACGCAGGGGAGGAAACCACGAATCGCGGAGCACCTCCCCCCAGTGTTGCCGACCGCCCGTCAGACCCAGGGGTCTTCGTCTTCGCGGCGGCGGCGGGAGGGGGGCTCGTCCCAGCTTTCGTCGTCCCAAACCTCAGGTCCAGAGACGTCCTCTGATTCTTCGTCGTCAAGCGAAGAACGCCTGGTTTCCGATCGCAGCTCATCAATGGGCGCGTCGTCCAACCAACCCTCCAGGCGATCGCCCGCACGGTCGCCCATGGAACGCAACTGGTCCCGCCAGTTTTGGGTGCGTTGGAGCAGATCCTGACGAACGCTGGCGCGGGCCATCGGCAGATCATCCAGTCCCATCAGGCCGGTTTGGATCTGACCCGGTTGTTGATCAAGGATGCGATCGGGAGCCAAACGCCATCGAGAACTCCCCGGCAGACGCGGGTCGCTGCGGGCAATGAGGTAATGAAGAATCGAGCCATCGGCCGCTCGAAAATCAAGGTCGACAACACTGCCGATACGCTCACCGTCGCGGTCCAGCAAGGCTGCATCCATCAGCGTTGGCAAACGCTCCAAGGTCACCTGATCGGTGACCGCCGGCTCGCCACGCACAAAAACCTGTTGATCGCTCAAACCACAACACTGGTTCAAACGCCAGACATCCCGCGACATGCGCAGGGCCGATGGACGGCTGACCCAGCCCAGCAGACGATGCACCGGCGGATGCATCCAAGCCATGACCCCAGGCCCGTGATCCAGACCCAGATCACAACGGACCGTATGACTCAGAAGATCACTGAGAAGCAGCTGATCCGGTAGCGACACATCAGGAACGAATCTGAACGGGCATCACCAAATAGGTGAAAGCTTCAGGCACTTCATCGGAGCGGAGCACGGCCGGCGTGGTGGGCGCGTTGCAGTGCAGAACAATCCGATCAGAGCCCATAGCTTTCAGGCCATCCAGCAGATAGCGAACGTTGAAGGCAATCTGCATGGCATCACCCTCCAGGTTGGCGGGAAGCGACTCAGAGCCACTGCCCACATCCTGCGCATCTGCACTGATCTGGACAACACCGTCCTCAGGCTGACTGCTGAATTTCACAACGTTGTTGTGTTGATCAGCCAGCACAGCAATCCGCTCCAAAGCAGCGATCAGAGCGCGACGCTCCATTCCAAAGGTACGGGTGAAACCATCAGGGATCAGCTGGCCGTAGTTGGGATAGGTGCCTTCCAGGGTGCGGCTGGTAACCATCTGGTCGGCCGCAAGAAACACCACCTGACCACGATCACAGAACAAACTGACGGGTTCATCGGACCGCCAGGACGCCATCAGCCGCTCCACCTCGCGCAGCGAGCGCGATGGGAGCGTCACCGCGAAACCCTCGTCGTCTACAGCGTCGACAACAGCCGCATCCTGCAGAGCATCATCAACATTGAGCACGGCAAGACGGTGACCATCGGTGGCAGCCGCTTCCAGAGCCCGCTGGTTGAACTTGAGATGCACACCGGTGAGCAGTTGCTTCGCTTCGTCAGCGCTGCTGGCAAACAGGGTGCCTTTGAGCGCCTGCACCAACCGTTCAGGTTGCAGTTTGAGCGTCATGCCGCTTTCCACCATCGGAAGGTCGGGATAGTCATCGGCGCTCATGCCGCGCATCTGATAGCTGCCGCTGAGGCAGGTGAGCTGAACCTGCTCACCGGAATCATCAACGGCGAGTGTGATCGGAGAGTCGCTGGATAAGCGGGAAACGATCTCTCCCAGCAACCGGGCTGGAAGTGTGATGGCACCGCTGGTTTCAACGCTGGCGGCGAGAGAGGTCTGAATTCCGAGGCTTAAGTCAAAACCAGTGAGGCTGAGGCGGTTGCTGCCAGCATCGGCGGTGAGCAACACATTCGCCAAAACCGGATGGGTGGGGCGTGTGGCGACTGCACGGCTCACCAACTGCAGAGCGCCATTCAGTTCGGACTGAGAACAGACCACCTTCATCGTCCTGACGACCTGATCGCGCTGAGGTGTCCCACGGTTTCACAGGCTGAGGGGAAGTGCAATGGCCAGCGCATTGGGAGCCTCTGTTCGGCTGTTTGGTTCTTATGGATTTAAAAAATAAAAAACAAATACAGCCGTCGTAGGGCTTGGGGAAAAGGGGGAAAGGCACCCAAAACCCAGCTTTCACACGAACTCTCGATGAACCAAAGCTGAGGAGAATTTTTCACGGGATGGGGAACGAGACTTCGTTTTCCACCGCTTCACAGGAGGGTGGAAAACTCATGGGGTTAACGGGTGGATTGTTTTAGGTTGTTTTCCACAGCGTGTTGGGATGGTTTTAGGGCGTTTTCCGTAGCCGCTTTGTCGGTTGGTTTTGCCTTATGGCCACAAAAAAGCCCCCGTTAGGGGGCTGAAGCGCGTCGATGTAAGGCGGTGTCAGAAGCCCATCACACTGGCGACGGTGCTTAGATCGGGATTGAGGTCGGTGTGGAACGAGGCGTCGTTGTTGCTGATGGCGCAGTCGGGATCCTTGAGGCCGTTGCCGGTCAGAACGCATACAACTGTGGCGCCGGCTGGCACTTCATCTTTGCGCTTGAGCAGGCCTGCCACAGAGGCAGCGCTAGCGGGTTCGCAGAAGATTCCCTCTTGGCCGCCCAGAAGCTTGTAGGCCGCGATGATCTCCGCATCGGTGACATCCAGGAACGCACCGTCGCTGGCTTCGCGTGCTGCCAGGGCTTTGGCTCGGTTCACCGGGTTGCCAATGCGAATGGCGGTGGCGATGGTTTCGGGGTCCGTCACCGTGGTGTCGTTCACCAGTGGGGCTGATCCGCTGGCCTGGAATCCCATCATTCGGGGAAGACTGCGGCTCCGGCCGGCCTGCTGATATTCCTGAAAACCCATCCAATAGGCGGTGATATTCCCTGCGTTGCCCATGGGAATGCACAGCCAGTCGGGTGCCTCTCCGAGGGCATCCACGATTTCGAAGGCTGCCGTCTTCTGGCCCTGCAGCCGGTAGGGATTCACCGAGTTCACCAGGGTGACGGGATACTTCTCTGCCGCTTCCCGAACGATGTCGAGGGCGCGGTCGAAGTTGCCGCGGATCGCCAAGACCTCAGCTCCGTACACAAGAGCTTGAGCCAGTTTTCCCTGGGCGACATAGCCGTCAGGGATCAAGACGAAGGCTCGCATCCCTCCCCGTCTGGCATAGGCCGCTGCAGCAGCACTGGTGTTGCCCGTGCTGGCACAAATCACCGCTTCACAACCGGCTTCCTTCGCTTTGCTGATGGCCATGGTCATGCCCCGGTCCTTGAAGGACCCTGTGGGGTTCAGGCCGTCGTATTTCACGAACACCTTCACGCCCTTACCGATCTGTTCCGCAACCGATGGCACAGGGATCAGAGGGGTGGCGCCTTCGCGCAGGCTGATCACCGGGGTCGCATCGCTGACGGGAAGCCAGCTGCGATAGGCCTCGATCAGTCCAGGCCAGTCCTGCATCACAGGGGTGGCAGTGAAACGCCGACGGAGGTTCTGAAACAGGGACACCGGCTGGGATGGGGGGGGTTGCCGGAATCTAGGCGGCGTCCGTTCAGGGCTTGGTCAGGGTTGCGCTTCCTTCAATCCGTCCAAGGGGGAGTCGGAGAAAAACTGCACCAGGCCGGCGATCGAATCCGCTTTTTCAATCACATCAAACAGAGCCGGAAGATTCACCGCCATCACGCCATTGGGGTAGCCCTTCAAAAAGCTCACGGCACTCAGCCCATCTTCACTCTGCAATCCACTGATCACTCCTGCGCGGATCGCCGGAACACTCACTTCAGTTTCCGGTGAGTAGATCGGATAAATGATGCGTGCAACACGACTCAGGATGGCCTCACCGATCCGTGTGTTGATCAGACGGCTTGTGAGCGCCAGGGGAAGCTTGAGCTGCTGGTTGAGCATCTGCGACACCTCGTTGGGTTCCTGCCCGGAGATCTCGAGCAGATCCTCCAGAAGGCCGATGGCTTGACCGGTTTCGGCCAGGTGCTCAACTTCCTTGACGGGAATGGAGCGGCGGAAGGCGCCACTCACCAAGGCGACATCCGTGGCGGCCTGCAGGGGTTGCATGACGAAGCTCCAACTAAGTCCAAGACCTGCCGCTGCCGCAACGGCCAGCAAAGAGGAACGGGTGAGGGGCCTGGGGAGCATCACGCAGAAGGTGTTGCCCGGAAGTTAGGCAGGAACTCCAGCGGCGACCCGTACCAGGCGGACAACTCCACGTTCGGCCAGTCCCTGAGCCACTTTGAAGCCCATGCGGCGGGTGTTGGGTTCGTTGAGCACCCTTGGCATTCGACGCAGGAGAAGGTCGGGTGTGAATCCAGGCAACGACTGCAGCACCTGAATTAACTCCCTCACCGGCTCCAGTTGCATCAGTGGATCGGAGAGCCCTGGAGGTGTCTGGGTAACGGCGGAGGGTTGCAGTCGTTTGGGGAGGCGTCGACCCAGGCGTTGCATCGTTGACCAACCCAGGGCGTCCAACCGTTCCACGGTGGCGGTTACCAGTTGATCCCGAAGCAGTCCTGCTTTGGGTGAGAACAGGAAATCGAGCAGTTGATCGAGCAAGGCCTCCAGATCCAGCTGGGCTTGGCTGGCAGCGCTCGACACCAGATTTTCCAGCCGGGTCCAGCGGAAGGCGTCCCCGTCGAACAGCATTTCCTTGAGGCTCTGACGAAGCTGTGGATCGGGATCCTCCATCAGCCGCCGGGCAAAGTACGGGTAGGCAGCACCGAGGATCTTGAAGTTCGGATCCACGCTTAGGGCGATGCCCTCCAGGGTGACCAGCGACCGAATGATCAAGGCGTAGTAAGGCGGCACCCGGAAGGGGAATTTGTACATCACACCTGACATGTCATCGGTGACCGCTTTGAAATCCATGCGGTTGACGCCGGCTTCCAAGGCCTGGCTGAAGACCTTCTCAAAAGCGGGAACAATTGGTTCCAGGTTCACGTCTTCCGCCAGGAACCCCAGGGTTACGAAGTCCTTGGAGAGCTTCCCGAAGTTCCGGTTCACTAGATGAACCACCGCCTGAATCAAGCCGGTGCGTGATTCGCGGCTTACCTCGCTCATCATCCCGAAGTCGAGATAGCAGAGGCGCCCGTCCTTCAGGGCCAGAAGATTGCCGGGGTGGGGATCGGCATGGAAGAAGCCATGCTCCAGCAATTGTTGAAGGCTGCAGTTCACGCCCACCTCCACCATGTCGTCGGGGTCTACACCCAGCTCGCGAACCGCTTCAAGGTTGGTGAGCTTGACGCCGTCGATCCACTCCATCGTCAGCACGCGGCGACTGGTGGCGTTGCGATAGATCGTCGGAACAGCAATTCGAGGGTTGTGCTGATGCAGCTCAGCGAAAGTCTCAGCGTTAGTGGCCTCGTTGATGTAGTCCATCTCTTCGAACACCCGTCTTCCCAGCTCGTCGATTAGGGCAACGAGGTCGCTTCGGATCAATCCGATGTTGCTGTTCAACCAGGCGGCGATGTTCCGCACGATGTACAGATCCAGAGTGATCTGTTCGCGCAACCCCGGGCGTTGCACCTTCACCGCCACCCTGGCGCCGCCTTTGAGGGTTCCCTTGTGCACTTGCCCCAGCGAGGCGGCTGAAATCGGTTCCCGGTCCAGCTGCTCGAAAATGTCATCCACCGGTGCGCCCAAGTCCTCTTCGATGCAGGCCATGGCCAGGTCGCTGTCGAAGCCGGGCAATTGGTCTTGCAGCTGGGCCAGTTCTTCAAGCAGCAGCGGGGGGACGATGTCTGGTCGGGTAGAGAGAGCCTGGCCGGCTTTGATGAACGCGGGGCCGAGATCCACTAGCAGCTCAGCGCATTCTCGAGCTCGACTCCGGGCCCGTTCCTCATCCTTCAACAGCTGGAAGATCCAGTCGAAGGCGACGCCCAGAAGCAACAATCCGATGGGGACAAGGGTTTGCCAGAGCCGGCGGATCAGCCGCTGGGGATGGCCTGCATAAATACGAGTGATGGCGGCGGGGTCGTACTCGAGCAACCCCGCGGCTTCGATGAAATCCCCGAGCTCCTGCGCCATCAATTCATCGGGATGTTCGACACCCCTTCTAAACGAACCGAGCTGCCGCTACGGTCGGCATCATCACAGGGCTGGACGTGCTCACCGGTCTGCTGCTGCAGAACATCGCTCTGATTGAGAGTCTTGAACTGGAGTTCAGCTCTGGTTTTACGGTGCTCACCGGTGAGACCGGCGCAGGCAAGTCGATCCTTCTCGATGCCCTCGATGCCGTGCTGGGTGGAGCGCAGGGTTCCAGTGGCATTCGTCTGCTTCGGACTGGTTCGGATCGCGCGAAGATTGAGGCTGCGTTTCAACTCACCCCAGCCCTTGAGCATTGGTTGATCGCAGCGGAGTTTGACCCCGAAGAGGAGCTCCTGATCAGTCGCGAATGGAAACGGCAGGAGGGTGATCGTTACTCCAGTCGATGTCGTTTGAACGGCAGCACGGTGAACCGTCAGCAGTTGCTTGAGCTCAGGCCGCTGTTGATTGATCTCACTGTTCAGGGACAGACCCAGCTGTTGTCGCGGGCGGGGCAGCAACGGCTTTGGCTTGACCGTCTCGGTGGATCTGCATTGGCTGAGGTCAAAGCTCAGGTGGCTGATGCCTGGACTGCGTGGCGCCAGACTGCAGATGCCCTGATGGCACTTGAGCAGGAGCAGCAGCGCTCCGAACAGGAGCGGGCTGAACAGGAAGAGCAGCTGGAGCAGCTTCAAGCTGCAGATCTCGAAGACCCAGACGAGCAGCAGCGGCTGGAACAGGACCAAGACCGCCTTGTCCATGGCGTGAGGCTGCTGGAAGGTCTGGCCTTGCTGTTTGGCCGAATCCGCGATGGTGTGGATCAGGCGCCTTCGCTGCAGGATCACTTTGCGGCGTGCATTCAGGAGCTGCAGGCCATGGCGCAGCTGGATGGTTCGCTTGAGCCCCTCCGTGATCAGGCTCTGGATCTCGAGGCTGGTGTGGACGGTTTGTTGCGCTCCCTCGATCAATACGGTCTGGCGCTTGAAAGCGATCCAGACCATCTGGAGCGAATCCAGGACCGCTTGTCGGTTTTAAAACGTCTGCAGCGTCGTTACAGCCTTGATCTGGCCGGCTTGATTCAGCGTCGCGATGAACTGCTTCATCGTTTGGGATCTGAAGGCTTCGCGGCGGATCTCGACCGCCTGCAACAGGAGGCAAACGACCGTCGCCAGATGCGCGATAACGCCAATGCCACCTTGCGTCGCGAGCGGTCTAAGGCGGCGGAGGCTTTACAGGCGTCGTTGCTGGAGCTGTTGCCTCCCATGGGCTTGGCCAACGTGCGTTTCGAGGTGGATCTCACCGCCTGTGATCCGGCTGAGCATGGTGCGGATGCTGTTCAATTTCTGTTTTCCGCCAATCCCGGCCAACCGATGGCACCGCTGACGGAGGTGGCGTCTGGCGGTGAGATGTCTCGTTTTCTGCTTGCGCTCAAGACCAACCTTGCCGCGGTGGATGGTTCCAGCACGTTGTTGTTCGATGAGATTGATGCCGGTGTCAGCGGTCGCGTCAGTGGAGCGATGGCGGATCTCCTTCAGACCCTGGCCCGTCAGCGTCAGGTGTTTTGCGTTACCCACCAACCGCTTGTGGCAGCGGTTGCTGATCACCATTTCCGGGTGAGCAAGAATGTGGAAGACGGCGTAACCCACTCGCGAGTGTCCCGACTGCGGGACACTCAGGAACGCCGCCAAGAGCTGGCAGACCTCGCTGGTGGGGATCAGGCCGATGCCTATGCAGCGAGCCTGCTGGACCAGCGAACAGCTTGAAGGCTTCGGTTCTTCCTAAGCTCACGAGCTTTCCAACGGGTCCTGATGGCGCGAGCTGCTGCCAAGATCGCTGACTCAGCTGGCCCGCTGGCGACTCAGGACGATGTAATTCGTGTGAGGGGTGCCCGGCAGCACAACCTCAAAAACGTCGACGTCACCATTCCCCGCAACAAGCTGGTGGTGTTCACCGGGGTGAGCGGAAGCGGCAAGAGTTCGCTCGCCTTCGACACGATCTTTGCGGAGGGGCAACGCCGCTACGTCGAAAGTCTGTCGGCCTATGCCCGCCAGTTCCTGGGGCAGGTGGACAAGCCCGATGTGGATGCCATCGAGGGCCTGTCTCCTGCGATCTCGATTGATCAGAAATCCACCAGTCACAACCCTCGTTCCACGGTGGGCACCGTCACCGAGATTCAGGATTATCTGCGTCTTCTGTTCGGCCGGGCTGGTGAACCCCACTGCCCCAAATGTGGCCGCTCGATCAAGCCGCAGAGCATCGACGAGATGGTCGATCAGATCCTGCTGTTGCCGGAGGGAACCCGCTATCAATTGATGGCGCCCGTGGTGCGCGGCAAAAAGGGAACCCACACCAAGTTGATTAGCGGTCTGGCGGCCGAAGGTTTCGCGCGGGTGCGCATCAACGGTGAGGTCCGCGAGTTGGCCGACAACATCGAGCTCGATAAGAACCACAGCCACAACATTGAGGTGGTGGTCGATCGCCTTGTGGCCCGTGAGGGGATTCAGGAGCGGCTAACCGATTCGCTGCGCACGGCTCTCAAACGCGGTGATGGTCTGGCGTTGGTGGAGGTGGTGCCCAAGAAAGGTGAGGAGCTTCCTGATGGCGTTGAGCGGGAGCAGCTTTATTCCGAGAATTACGCCTGCCCCGTGCATGGGGCTGTGATGGAGGAGCTCTCACCACGGCTGTTTTCTTTCAACAGCCCTTACGGCGCCTGTGAGGCTTGCCATGGTATTGGCCATCTGCGCAAGTTCACTGTTGACCGGGTGATCCCGGATCCATCTCAGCCGGTGTACTCCGCTGTTGCTCCCTGGGCTGAGAAAGACAACAGCTATTACTTCTCACTGCTCTACTCGGTGGGAGAAGCCTTTGGTTTCGAGATAAAGACCCCATGGAATGAACTCACCGATGAACAGCGGGATGTGCTGCTTAATGGAAGCCGCGAACCGATTCTGATCCAGGCTGATAGCCGCTACCACAAGGGCAAAGCCGGCTACAACCGCCCGTTTGAGGGCATTCTTCCGATTCTTGAGCGTCAGCTTCGCGACGCCAGCGGCGAGTCCCAGCGCCAGAAACTTGAGAAGTATTTGGAGTTGGTTCCCTGTGCCAGCTGTGCTGGTCAGCGGCTCCGCCCCGAAGCCCTAGCGGTGAAGGTGGGGCCCTATCGGATTCCAGAGCTCACGGCCGTCAGCGTTGGTCAGACCCTGGAACGGATCGAGAAACTGATGGGTGTGGGCGCCCATGAGGGTTCAGGGCCCCTGCTGAATGCCCGTCAGATCCAGATCGGTGATCTGGTGCTCCGGGAAATCCGCCTGCGTCTGAAATTCCTGCTCGATGTTGGTCTGGACTACCTGAGCCTGGATCGACCGGCGATGACGCTCTCCGGCGGTGAAGCCCAGCGCATTCGCCTGGCCACTCAGATCGGTGCTGGTCTCACCGGGGTGCTTTACGTGCTGGATGAGCCGAGCATCGGCTTGCACCAGCGGGACAATGACCGCCTCTTAAACACATTGGTACGGCTCAGGGATCTCGGAAACACCTTGGTGGTGGTGGAACACGATGAAGACACCATTCGTGCTGCTGATCATGTGGTGGACATCGGCCCTGGTGCCGGCGTCCATGGGGGCCACATCGTTGCGGAGGGAAGTTTCGATGACCTGGTGGCGAGCAGCGAATCCATCACCGGCGCATACCTGAGCGGCCGGCGTTCGATTCCCACACCGGCCGAACGCCGCCAGAGCGGTTCACGCTCACTGAAGTTGATTGATTGCAACCGCAACAACCTCAAGAACGTTTCGGTTGAGTTCCCCTTGGGTCGGCTCGTGTCGGTCACCGGGGTGAGCGGCAGCGGCAAGAGCACCCTGGTGAACGAGCTCCTGCATCCGGCTCTCGAGAACGGACTGGGTCTCAAGGTTCCCTTCCCTCAAGGGTTGGGAGAACTGCGGGGGTTGAAGTCGATCGACAAGGTGATCGTGATCGACCAGAGCCCGATCGGACGGACTCCCCGCTCCAACCCAGCCACTTACACCGGTGCCTTTGATCCAATCCGTCAGGTGTTTGCTGCCACGGTGGAGGCAAAGGCCCGTGGTTATCAGGTGGGGCAGTTCAGTTTCAACGTCAAGGGTGGCCGCTGTGAGGCCTGTCGCGGTCAGGGCGTGAACGTGATTGAGATGAACTTCCTTCCGGACGTCTACGTCCAGTGCGATGTCTGCAAGGGCGCTCGATTCAACCGTGAAACCCTGCAGGTGAAATACAAGGGCTACACCATCGCGGATGTGCTTCAAATGACGGTGGAGCAGGCCGCTGAAGTGTTCGATGCGATTCCTCAGGCGGCAGATCGCTTGCGCACGCTGGTTGATGTGGGCCTCGGCTACGTCAAGCTCGGCCAGCCGGCGCCAACCCTTTCGGGGGGTGAGGCCCAGCGGGTGAAGCTGGCGACGGAGCTGTCACGGCGGGCCACCGGCAAGACGCTCTATCTGATTGATGAGCCCACGACCGGCCTCAGCTTTTACGACGTGCACAAGCTGATGGACGTGATGCAGCGGTTGGTGGACAAGGGCAACTCGATCATCTGCATCGAGCACAATCTTGACGTGATCCGTTGCAGCGACTGGATCATCGATCTCGGCCCTGAAGGTGGTGACAAGGGTGGCGAGATCCTGGTCACCGGCACTCCAGAGGAGGTCGCCCAGCATCCCACCAGTCACACCGGCCGTTACCTCAGTCGGGTTTTGGAGCAGCATCCACCAGAACTACCCGTTCCCCTGGCGGCTTGACGGCTCGATTTCGGACACACCTGACCGCCCTGGCTTTTGGCATGTCGCTGGCCCTCAGCGGGGGTCCCGCTTCAGCATTGGAGCGGCTGGTGTTGCGACTGCCATTCCTGGAAATGGAGATCACGATCAACTTCGATGACGGTGAGTCCGCTGAACAATTGATCCAGGCCAGTCCAGATCTGCAGGATCTGGAATTGGCCAGTGGTGGCAAGTTGTTGCCGCTGATGCGCCAGGTGTTCCTTACGCCACTGCCCTTGGAAACCAAGGCGTTGCTGGCGGGATCGACCGGTCAGCCGCTGCTGGAGCAGGCCCTCAATGCGGCGACGCAGGTGGTGGCTCTTGAAGGAGTTGAGCCGGATGTGAGTGGGCGGATGCTGACCGAGGCCCTGATTCGTGCTGAACGCCGGGGGCAACCCAACATCCTTGGTTTTTTGCGGGAGTTGCCGGGAGAACAGGCATCGATCGATCTGTCGCGTCTCGCTGAGGTGGCCAATCGGCTGAAAACCAATCTTGAGGAGGGGGTTGCCCTAGCTCGTTCCGTTGAGCCCGCATCCGTGACGGCTGCCCTGCGGGGGCCACTGCGACCCAGTTGGTCCCGTCAGGTTGTTCAGGTGCCCGTGCCCCACCGGTCGAAACCCCTGAAGCTTCAGCCTGCAGCGCCTGGTGATGGTCGCTTGGTCGTGATTTCCCACGGGCTCTGGGACGATCCGGAATCCTTTGAAGGTTGGGGTGACGAGCAGGGCAGCCTTGTCGATGTCAGTGAGCTCCTCTGACGTTGCTGGCTTGTTACATCAAGCAGAGGGTATGTCTGTTGTCCCTTGGGCTCAGATCCCTTGCACTACAACACGACTCGGCTTTTTTGTTTGGTTTGATTTGTCGGTCTTCTAAGGTTTTTTTCATTTTTCACCTCTTCTTCCGCCTCTAAAGAAAAACAACGGCACCGAATTTGCGTCCCGTTGTTTTTTTTGAGGGGGAGCGAATGGGCATCCGGTTGTTGCATCTGCATCTTCACGGTCTGTTTCGTTCCCATGAGCTCGAACTGGGTCGGGATGCTGATACCGGTGGCCAGACGTTGTACGTGCTTGAGCTTGTGCGCAGCCTGGCCCAGCGGGCCGAGGTTGAGCAGGTTGATGTGGTCACCCGGCTGATTCAGGACCGTCGGGTTGAGCTGGACTACAGCCAACGGGTTGAAGACATTGCTCCAGGTGCACGGATCCTGCGCTTTCCCTTTGGTCCGAAGCGTTATCTGCGTAAGGAGTTGCTTTGGCCCCATCTCGAGGAGCTGGCTGATCAGCTTGTGGAACATCTGAGCCAGCCCGGCCAGAGGGTGGATTGGATTCATGCTCACTACGCCGACGCCGGCCTGGTGGGTGCTTTGGTTAGTCAACGGTTGGGGATTCCGCTTGTCTTCACCGGCCATTCCCTCGGTCGGGAGAAACAGCGACGTCTCCTGGCCGGTGGCCTGGATCGCTCTCAGATCGAGCAGACCTATTCCATCAGCCGCCGCATCGACGCTGAAGAGCGTGCTTTGGCCCAGGCGGATCTGGTGTTCACCAGCACCCGTCAGGAGGCGGATCAGCAGTACTCCCGCTACGGCCACTTTCAGGCGAATCAGGCGGAGGTGGTGCCCCCAGGTGTCGATGCTTCCCGGTTCCATCCCCACGGTTCATCGCAGGAATGCTCCGCGCTCGAAAGTCTGTTGCAGCCTTTCCTAAGGGAGCCGGATCGTCCGCCTCTGCTTGCGATTTCCCGTGCGGTGCGGCGCAAGAACATTCCCGCGCTGGTGGAAGCCTTTGGCCAGTCGCCGGTGCTGCGGCAGCGTCACAACCTGGTGCTTGTGCTGGGCTGTCGCGATGACCCGCGTCAGCTCGAGAAGCAGCAGCGTGATGTGCTTCAGCAGGTGTTCGATCTGGTGGATCGGTTTGATCTCTATGGCCAGGTTGCTTATCCCAAACAACACAGCCGTGCCCAGATCCCCGCTCTGTACCGCTGGGCGGCGCGTCGTGGAGGGCTGTTTGTGAACCCGGCTTTGACCGAACCCTTCGGACTCACTCTTCTGGAGGCCGCGGCCTGTGGTTTGCCGATGGTGGCCACTGATGATGGTGGTCCACGGGACATCCAACTCCGCTGCGACAACGGTCTTCTGGCGGACGTCACCGATCCTGGTGCACTTCAAGAGGCCTTGGAATTGGCCGGCAGCGATCGCTCCCGTTGGCGTCGTTGGAGTGACAACGGGGTTGAGGCCATCAGTCGCCACTTCAGCTGGGATGCCCATGTGTGTCAGTACCTCGCCCTGATGCAGCAAAAGATCCGCGTCTCACCTGTTCGTGCGATGTCGGTATTGCGGCGGCCCAGTCCCGTCTCCAGGCTGTTGGCGTTAGACCTCGACAGCTGTTTGGAGCTGCCGGAGGAACGCTCCCTGGCGCATCTGCGCGATCGGCTTCACGCCGAACCTTTTTCCGCTTCCACCGGCTTGGTGATCCTCACGGGGCGGTCGCTGGATCAGGCGCGTCAGCGCTACCAGGAGTTGCATCTTCCCGATCCCAAGGCCTGGATCTGCCGGGCTGGAACGGAGATTCACCACAGGCTGGATCGCGCAGATGATCCCGTTTGGGCGCAGCGCATCAGCCAAGCCTGGGATCGTGAGGCTGTTCTCGCAGCGATGGGGCAACTCCAGGAACACGTTCAGCTTCAGGACTCTGATCATCAGAGTCCCTTCAAGGTCAGCTACCTCTTGCGTGCTTCCAACCGCGGTCTGATTGGTTTGGCCCGTCAGTGCCTGCGCCGCCATGGTTTGCAGGCTGAACCCCAGCTCCGTTGCCACTGGTTCCTGGATGTTCTGCCCCAGCGCGCGTCCCGTAGCGAGGCCATCCGTTTTCTGGCCCAGTCTTGGGAGCTTCCCCTGGAGCAGGTTCTGGTGGTGGCCAGTCAGCAGGGCGATGGAGAGTTGCTGGATGGTTTGCCCGCCACGGTGGTACCTGCGGATCACGATCCCTGCCTGATGGGTCAAAGGACTCAGCAGCGGGTGTACGTCTCGAAACGCCCCAGTGTTGGAGCCGTGCTGGATGGCTTAACCCACTACCGGTTTTCAGGCAGCCGTTGATCCCGGGATCACGGTCACATAGGCGGCTGCCCTGTCGGCCTTGGCTTGTGCTTCCTTCCGATCTCCTCCTTTTGCCAGGGCCACACCCATCCGCCGACCGGGGCGGGCCGTGGGCTTGCCGAACAGCAGCAATTGGGTGTCAGCTTCCGTGAGCGCTTGTTCGACCCCTTCAAAAGCGACGGAGTCCATATTCGTTTGAGCCAAAATCACTCGGCTTGCGGCGGCAGCAGCTGCTGTGATGGTGGGGATCGGTAGACCAAGAACAGCGCGCAGGTGCAGTTCGAACTCGCTCAGGTTCTGGCTGATCAGGGTGACCAGGCCTGTGTCGTGCGGCCGGGGAGACAGTTCGGAAAAAATCACCTCATCGCCACAGAGGAAAAATTCCACACCGAAGAGGCCGGCACCGCCCAGGTTGTCGGTAACGGTCTTGGCCATGGCCTGGGCCTGATGCAGTTGTTGTTCGGTCAGTTGAGCCGGCTGCCAGCTGCACTGATAGTCCCCTCCTTCCTGTTCGTGGCCGATCGGTGCACAGAACAGGGTTTCGCCATTGCGTTGACGGATGGTGAGCAGGGTGATCTCCAGATCAAAATGGAGAAATTCCTCCACGATCACTTGGGTTGAGGTGCCCCGTGCGCGGGCCATGGCGGCCTCCCAGGCTTTGGGCAGATCGTCCGCAGAGGCCACCACGCTCTGGCCTTTGCCGGATGAACTCATCACCGGTTTCACCACGACGGGCCAGCCCAGAGGTTCCGCCACCGCTATGAGTTCCTCAGCACTGGAGGCATAGGCGAACCTGGCGGTTCGGAGACCGAGTTCGCCGGCCGCCAGGTCGCGGATGCGGTCTCGGTTCATCGTGACGGCCGTCGCGCGGGCTGTCGGAATCACGGTGATCCCCTCTTGTTCGAGTTCTGCCAGGGCATGGACGGCGAGTGCTTCGATCTCCGGGATCACCACGTCGGGTTGGTGGCGCCTGACCACCTCAAGCAAGGCATCGGCATCGGTCATCGGCAGCACTTCGGCCACGTCAGCCACCTGCATGGCCGGGGCACCGGAATAGCGATCACAGGCGATCACCTGGCAGCCAAGCCGTTGGGCAGCAATGGCCACTTCCTTGCCCAGCTCTCCGCTGCCCAGCAGCATCACGGTGCGTGGAAACGACGGCATGGTGATCCTTGAACGGCCTGCCAGCATCATCAATCAACGCAAGTCCTGAGACTTTCCGCAGCCTGGGGTGCAGCGCCCGATGTCCGGCTAGGTCAAGGATGCGTTCTTGATTGAGTCCAGTGCTTCGGGCGACGTTGTTGGCGGTTTTGGCTGGAGCCTGTCTCCAGCTTTGGCCTGTCCAGGCAAGGTCTGCGGATCCGATTCCACCGGTTGCCCCCTGGCTCAGTGATGCGGAGGCGCTGGCCTTGCTGCCTGCTGCTGTTCGTTCCTGCTCCACCAAACAGCTGGTGCTGCATCGTTCCAGCCTTGGACATCTCCTGCCGCATTGGTCGCCCTGTGCGTGCCGCTCATGACGGGGTCGGTCGAAGTCGCTGGACAGCCACCCACGGATGGACGTTTCATCTGGCTGGGGCAGGCGTCAAGACGCGTTACAGCTATCTCAATGCTGGTGCCTCAGCAGGCTCCTATGACCGTGGCGAGATCATTGGTCTTTGCGGGAATACGGGCCGTTGGTCGACCGGTCCTCATCTGCACTTCGAAGCAGAACCCCTGCATCTCCTGGATGTGCTCGAGAGCCCCAGCGCAGAGCAGTTGAAATCGATGGAGAAAACGCCTCAATGGCGTCAGCGCTCGGTGGAAGCGAGCCGTTGAGGGCTCAGTTCGAATCGGTGCTGCTCTGACGGCGCACTTCTCCGATCAGCCACACGCCCATGAATCCAAGCGACGAAACACCGAAATAGATCAGCACCCAGCGCAGAACCCGATCAGGATCGGCAGCTGCGTTGGCGAGCAGCTCAGCGGTTTTGGCAAGCAGGTTGTCCATCAGTTCTGAAGATCGGGGATCAGCGTGAGTTGGCGGACCGGTGATTCTTCGCTGACGAAACCCCAGGCTTCAAACACGGTGGCATCGGAATGCGTGATGCGCTGTTCCTTTCCATGGCATTCCAATTGGAACCCTTCGCTCGACATGCGCCGCATCAAACTGGCCGACTCCTCAAAGCGGGCAGCCATCGCCTCGAGGCTTGAGCAGTCAGCTGTGAGACCGGATTCACGCCAGGTGAAGTAGGTCATCCTGCCCTGCTGCCTCAAAGCAAGACTTTAAGGGATATGAGCGGCATAAAGCTTTCGTTCTGAATATGAAAAATTCCGTGAATACAAGGTGTGTCGTTCAGGCCTCCATTCATTCAGGGCACCTGGTTTTGGTCATTCCAAAATGTGAAAACATCGGTTATATTTTCTGCATCAGGCTCAATCTTTCTCAGAAGATATTGGCTTTGTATGTTGTTAAACTAGCTTCAATCTCATTGGCGATCTGAATCACTGCATCTTTGAGATCGCTTCAAAATGATGGTTCTCAGGATTGGATCAAAGATTAGGGACGCAGCACCAGTCCGAGAAGCACAAGCCCTGCTGTGACAAGCCAGAACGCAGGCACCACGCTTCGTTCATCGGTGCCCCCCAGCTCAAAATGGTGATGGAGTGGCGCCATGCGGAACACGCGTCGCCCTTGCCCATCAGGGCCTTTCGTGGCCTTAAACACCCAAACCTGGATGATCACGGAGAGGGATTCCGCCACGAAGACGCCTCCCATCACCAGCAGGGGCCAAAGGCTGTTGGACAAGAGGGCCACACCGCTGAGGGCGGCCCCCATCGCTAAGGATCCTGTGTCGCCCATGAAGGCCCGAGCAGGGTTTCGGTTGTGCACGAGAAACCCAAGCCATGTCCCGGCCATGGCCATGCAGAAGCCAGCCAAGGCGGGATCTCCGTTGTCTCCTCGCAGCATCAGTTGAAGTGCTAGACCCGTAAACACCAGTGCTCCGCAGCCGCTGGCCAAGCCATCAAGGCCATCGGTGAGGTTGGTGGCGTTGCTCTCCGCCAGAACGACAAACAGCCCCAGCGGCCAGATCAGCAGTCCCAACGGCAGTTCAAGGCCAAAGGGCAAAGCAATGCCGCTGCTGATCCAGCCCTGCCAGGCAGCGATGGCCAGAAAGGCTGCGGCCGCCATGGCTTGCAGCACCAATTTCCCTTGTGCCGTCAGGCCTGTATTGGTGTGTTTGGTGAGGCTGCTCCAGTCATCGATGCCGCCGATCAGCATGAATGCCAAGGTGAGTCCTGCCAGGCTGAGTAGTTGTTGCGACGCCACGGCGTCCCGTGTGATCAAGCTCCCGAGAATGACCCCGGCGGGAACAACCAGAAGTCCACCCATCGTTGGGGTTCCCGCCTTGCTCTGATGGGCTTTGGGGCCTTCCTCACGGATGAACTGCCCCATCTTCAAGCGACGTAGAAGGGGAATGCCCAAGGCCGCAGTCGCTGTTGCGCAGACTGCTGAAATCAAGAGCGGCAGGCTCAGTTGCGCATTGGTGATCCATTTGTCGGCTGCAAAGCTGATCATCAAGACCACCAGCATCAGCAAGCTGGCACTCAATGAGCCGTTCTCCCACCAAGGACGGTGGTTTGAATCCGTGGATTGCAAAGCGGCACTGGACTGGTCGCTGGGACCCTAGGTGAGTCGCTCAGTGTCGACCAGTCAGTGCTTGGGGGACGTCAGTCCTCCCACTGCTCCTCGTTTTGCTCGTCATCCTTGTTGTAATCCTCTTTCTCACCCATGAGCGCAGAGAGTTCTTCCTCTTCGACGGTGCTCACTTCAGGTGATCCGGATTCTTCGTCGGCAACGAGACGACCGCTGGTTTCGAGCCAGGACAGGAGGTCGGGTTCCTCACGCAGGGGCAGCACGGGCGCAGGGTCGCGGCGCCCATAGCGGGTGAGGGACGGGTTGACGCTGTCCAGGGCGTTTAAATCAACCAGAGCGCTCATGCAGGGAGGGACGCGGGCCAATCAACCAAGATAAACCACGTGCTGTTTTTGGCCCGCCCCTGAACAAATCTGCGCTGCTCGTTTTTCTGTGGGGCCTGGCCCTGATCATCAGTGCTGGCCTGTATTGGTGGGGTTTGCAGCGGCCTGAACCGTTGCAGACCTCTTGGGCGCTGGCGCTGCTGCTGGTCTTTTCCCCGGCTCTGGCGGTGGCTGGGTGGTTGCTTGTGGCTTTCTCAAAGGTGGCGGCCGGCGAGACGAGAGAATCAGACGATTGTGAGCAGGAGACCCATTGATGGGCCGCGCCAAGAAGGTGGTACTCGCCTATTCCGGGGGAGTCGATACCAGTGTCTGCATCCCTTACCTCAAGCAGGAATGGGGTGTGGAGGATGTGATCACATTTGCCGCTGATCTCGGCCAGGGCGATGAACTAGAGCCCATTCGTCAGAAAGCGCTAGATGCCGGTGCCAGTCAGTCGCTGGTGGGAGATCTGATCGAGCCCTTCATTAAGGATTTCGCCTTTCCGGCGATTCGTGCCAACGCCCTCTATGAAGGCCGTTACCCCCTCTCCACGGCCCTGGCGAGGCCTCTGATCGCCAAGCGTTTGGTCGAGGTAGCCCGGGAAGTGGGTGCCGATGCTGTCGCCCATGGATGCACAGGCAAGGGCAACGATCAGGTGCGTTTCGATGTGGCCATCGCTGCGTTGGCACCGGATCTCAAGGTGCTCACCCCAGCCCGTGAGTGGGGCATGAGCCGTGAGGAGACCATCGCCTACGGCGAACGCTGTGGTCTGCCCGCACCGGTGAGCAAGAAGTCCCCTTACTCGATCGACCTCAATCTGCTGGGCCGCAGCATCGAGGCAGGACCCCTCGAAGACCCGATGGTGGCTCCGCCGGAGGAGGTGTTTGCGATGACGCGATCGGTGGAGGCTGCTCCGGATGTCTCCGAAGAGATCGAGATTGCTTTTGAAGCAGGCAATCCTGTGGCGATCAACGGTCAGAAGTTGGACCCCGTGGCTTTGATCCGTGAAGCCAACCGTTTGGCGGGCACCCATGGCATTGGCCGCCTCGACATGATCGAGAACCGGGTGGTGGGCATCAAATCCCGGGAGATTTACGAAACGCCCGGGCTGTTGTTGCTGATCCAGGCCCACCAGGAACTTGAAAGCCTGACCCTGGCTGCCGATGTGCTGCGCAGCAAGCGGCAATTGGAAATGCAGTGGGCTGACCTCGTCTACCAGGGGCTTTGGTTTGGCCCCCTCAAGAATGCTTTGGACGGCTTCATGGACCGCACCCAGACCACCGTCAATGGTGTTGTTCGTCTCCGGCTGCACAAAGGAACGGCCACGGTCACCGGACGTGGCTCAGCAGACAGCAGTCTTTACGTCCCAGAAATGGCGTCCTACGGCAGTGAGGATCAGTTCGATCACCGTGCTGCAGAGGGCTTTATTTACGTCTGGGGTCTGCCAACCCGACTCTGGTCAGCATCCCAGCGCCGTTCAAGCTGAGCGCTGCAGTTTCTGCAGGAACTTGGGAAGCCTCAGGCCTGGAAAACGCACAACGTTGTCCGGTTCTGAGCTTCCCGGCAGGGCCGGCTGAGACCGCTCGAACTGTTCTTGATCAACCTGTTCAGCCAGCAGTTGATAACGCTCCATCAAGGGCTCCAGCCGCTGTTGGAAGCGGCGTTCAAAAACACCGGCAGTTCGGCAAGAAGCTTGTTGAAGGCCTTGATCTCGGCCTCAGTTCTGAAATTCTCTTGTTCAGCAATCGAATTACTTCAGCGTCGCCATGACGCTCGTTCCAGACAGGTTCGGTTGGCTGAGGTTGGTCGTGTTTCGAATCTATGGGCGGACGGTATCGCCCACCCATGAATCCAACAATGCTGATCAGTCAGCTGATGCAGCGGCTTCGGCTTGTTGCTGTTGAGCAGCTTCGCTGCCCGGCATCACCCGAGGTGCGGGAAGGGGGCCTTCCTGCTTCACGGTCAGATAGCGGATCACGTCTTCACTTAGACGCATCGCCTTTTCGAGAACAGCAACTTGCTGGCCATCGCCGTTGTGGCTCAGTTGCACGTAAATGCCTTCCTTGTGCTTCGCAATGGGATAGGCCAGACGGCGCTTGCCACGCATCTGGTTGTCCAGAACGTCGGCACCAGCTTCCACGAGCATGTCGCGGTACTTGGTGAGATGGCTTTCAACTTCCTCCTCCGGAATGTCCGGACGAAGGATGTACATGGTTTCGTAATACGGATCGAGCGTCATGGCCAGCACCTAAGGGGCATCAGGCTCACCGGAGTGAGCGACGGATTCAACACCTTATCCCCTGGCGTGTCCCCCACACTTTCAGTAGAGCTGCATGCGTACCGCCTGGCTGATTCCGGGCAGATCAGGTTCGCGCCCGCGCCAGCACTCCAACAGGGCGAACAGAATGATCGCCAGCACCGCTACCACGATTGTGCTGGACAGGGTGCCCACCAGCAGGCTGCCCCCAGCAATCGGTTGCAGCAGGATGCCAAACGCGAAGCTGAGCACAACGATCACGATGTCGGTGAGTAGGGCCTGCAGGGTGTTGAAGCGCAGGAAGTAGGGAACGGCTGGATTGCGCACCACTGCCAGAAACAGCACGAAGAAGAGCAGCAGGCCACCGAAGGGAACTCCCCGATCCAATTGGATCAGCGGCACCGCTGGAACGATCAGCAGCCTCAGCAACGGGATCTGGTTAAACACGCCGTCAGCCCCGAGGCCAAAGGGAATGGCGTCACTCCAGGGGAGCAGGTACACCAGCGGTGCAAGCAGCCGCTGCCAGAGGGGAATCTGCACGTTGGAGCTGAGGATTGTTTGGACCTTAGGCCGCAAGAGCAGTCGCGGCGGCGTTTCGCATCGCCTCGACAGGAACGTCATTGCGACCACACCAGAGCCGCAGCGAGGCAGCGCCCTGCTGCACCAGCATCTCGAGGCCATCGCTGCAGCGATGGCCCCGTTGTTGCCCAGCGGCAAGCCAGCTGGTGGGCCTTGGGGTGTAGATCAGGTCGTACAACAACGCCTCTCCGTTCAGGCCTGACCAGAGTTCGGCCCCCAATGGCATTGCCCTGGGGTCACCGTGCTGTGCCATGCCCACCGGGGTGGTGTTCACTACGAGAGCCGCTTGAGCCACGCTTTCGTTGAGCTGAACAGCGTTGTCGAGACAGGCCGTCAGGGGGGCGTGGCTCTGCTGCAGATCTGTGATGAAGGCTTGGAGTGCCTCGCTTCGCCGTCCCACAATGGTGATGCTGCTGAGTTCCAGGGTCTGCAGACCGGCGACCACTGCTCGAGCTGATCCGCCGCAGCCGATCACCACGGCATGGCGTCCTGCCCAGGCGTCGTTGGCACCGAGGGGTGCCAGAAAGCCCTCCACGTCGGTGTTGGTGCCGAACCAGCCACCGCCTGTTCCTGGGATCAGGGTGTTGACGGCACCGAGCCGTTTCGCCAGCGGGCTCAGCTCCTCGCAGAGCTCGGCGATGGCTTGTTTGTGGGGAATGGTGACGTTGAGGCCCTGGCAGCCAACGGCCCTGAGACCGTTCAACACCTGATCAAGACTTTCGCTTTCGCAGGGCAGGGCCAGGTAGCGCCAGTTGAGCCCCATGCTTTCGAGGGCGGCGTTCTGCATCACCGGCGAAAGCGAGTGGCGTACTGGATTGCCAAGCAGGCCCACAAGGCTGGTGCCGCCGTTGATCATTGCCAGGGCCGGATCGCTCCACCAGCCTGCCTGTTCGGGAACCACACCTCGCCTGTCAGAGGGTCTGCTGTGGAGGATGTGGCCATTCAAATCACTATTTCTGGAGGTGGGCACCGATGGGCAAGGTTGTCGGCATTGACCTTGGCACTACGAACAGCTGTGTTTCCGTGATGGAGGGCGGCAAGCCCACCGTGATCGCGAACGCCGAGGGCTTCCGCACCACGCCCTCCGTGGTTGCTTACACCAAGAACCAGGATCAGCTGGTGGGTCAGATCGCCAAACGTCAGGCGGTGATGAATCCAGACAACACCTTCTATTCCGTCAAGCGTTTCATCGGCCGTCGGGTTGATGAGGTGAATGAGGAGTCGAAAGAGGTGAGCTACGGCGTTGAGAAGGCCGGCTCCAACGTGAAGGTGAAGTGCCCTGTTCTCGACAAGCAATTTGCGCCTGAGGAGGTTTCCGCCCAGGTGCTGCGCAAACTGGCTGAGGACGCCGGTAAGTACCTCGGTGAAACCGTCAGCCAAGCGGTGATCACCGTTCCGGCCTACTTCAACGACTCCCAGCGCCAGGCCACCAAGGACGCCGGCAAGATCGCTGGCCTTGAAGTGCTGCGCATCATCAACGAGCCCACCGCTGCGGCTCTGGCCTACGGCCTCGACAAGAAGAGCAACGAGCGCATCCTTGTCTTCGACCTGGGCGGCGGCACCTTCGACGTCTCCGTTCTGGAAGTTGGCGACGGCGTGTTTGAGGTGTTGTCCACCGCTGGTGATACGCACCTCGGCGGTGACGACTTCGACAAAGTGATCGTTGATCACTTGGCCGAGACGTTCAAATCCAACGAAGGAATCGATCTGCGTCAGGACAAGCAGGCCCTGCAACGCCTCACCGAATCCGCTGAAAAAGCGAAGGTCGAGCTGTCCAATGCCACTCAGAGCGAGATCAACCTGCCGTTCATCACGGCCACGCCCGAGGGTCCCAAGCACCTGGACCTCACCCTCACCCGCGCCAAGTTCGAGGAACTGGCTTCCAAGTTGATCGACCGCTGTGCGATGCCTGTGGAGCAGGCGCTCAAGGACGCCAAGTTGTCCTCCGGAGAGCTGGACGAGATCGTGATGGTGGGTGGTTCCACCCGCATCCCGGCTGTGCTTGAGCTTGTCAAGCGCATCACCGGCAAAGACCCCAACCAGACGGTGAACCCCGATGAGGTGGTGGCTGTCGGTGCTGCGATTCAGGGCGGTGTGCTGGCCGGCGAGGTGAAGGACATCCTTCTGCTCGACGTCACGCCTCTCTCCCTGGGTGTGGAGACCCTCGGCGGTGTGATGACCAGGATGATCACCCGCAACACCACGGTTCCCACCAAAAAGACCGAGACCTATTCCACGGCTGTGGACGGTCAGACCAATGTGGAAATTCACGTGCTTCAGGGCGAGCGCGAGATGGCATCCGACAACAAGTCGCTCGGAACCTTCCGTCTCGATGGCATTCCTCCCGCTCCTCGGGGCGTGCCTCAGATCGAAGTGACCTTCGACATCGATGCCAACGGCATCCTCAGCGTCACCGCCAAGGACAAGGGCAGCGGTAAGGAGCAGTCCATCTCGATCACTGGCGCGTCGACCCTCTCGGATTCCGAGGTCGACAAGATGGTCAAGGACGCCGAGGCCAACGCCAGCGCTGACAAGGAGAAGCGCGAGAAAATCGACCTCAAGAATCAGGCCGAAACCCTCGTCTATCAGGCTGAAAAGCAGATGGGCGAACTGGGCGACAAGGTTGATGCCGATGCCAAGGCGAAGCTGGAGGAGAAGCGCCTCAAGCTCAAGGAAGCCACCGAGAAGGACGATTACGACGCGATGAAGACTCTGCTGGAGGAATTGCAGCAGGAGCTCTACACCGTGGGTGCTTCCGTCTACCAGCAGGAAGGTGCAGCAGCAGGAGCGCCTGGTGCTGGTGCCAACGCCGGTGGTGGCGATGCCAGCGACGATGTCATCGATGCAGAGTTCACCGAGACCAAGTGATCGGTTGAACCACCAATGCGTTAGGGCCCTTTGGGGCCCTTTTTTTATTCCTGTTGAACGGCAGCTGCGACCCACTCTGCGGTGCCAGGCGTGAGCAGAACGCCGTTGCGGTAGTGCCCACTGGCAAGGATCAACCCAGGTTCCAGCTCCTCCAGCAGAGGGGCCGGTCGATCCACGGGCCGGGCTCGCAGTCCGCTCCAATGGCTAACCACCGTGGCTGAGCTCAGCCATTCCGGAGCCCGCTCATTCAGGCTGCGCATCAGGGTCAGAGGATCCTTTGAAGCGCGATCGCCTGGTTCCACGGTGGCTCCGAGCAGCAACCGTCCGGGTTCGGTGGGAATCAGGTTGAAGCCCTGATCCACCAGCACCGAGGGCCAGTTGCTCCACGCCGTCGGACCAGTTGTCAATTGGAGTGACAGGGCTTGGCCCAACACCGCTTTCATCGCTCGGGCATGGCCCAGGGGTTTCAGCAAGGCATCCGAGCACAGTGCGGTGGAGAGGATCACAAGGTCGTGAACGGAGTTGTCTCCGTCGGCTCGATGCACATGCCAGTGGTTTTCGTTGCGCTCCAGACGGACCACCGCCTTGGCAATCAGCGCCACACTTTGCTCTGCTAGCGCTTGCCGCAGGGCCAGTTGCAGCAGCAGTGGATCCACCCGACCGTCGTGACGCGAGTAGAGGCCACCGTGGCTGGCCGTCGGCCAGACCGCTGCTAGGTCGGCGTTGGACACCATGTGCAGCCCCAGGTCAAAGCGTTGTGCGCCCAGCGACTCCATTCGCTCAGCCGCTCGTTCATCCTCGGCGATTTGCAGTAGGCCTTGGTGGAGCTTGAGGTCAGGCTGGTGAGCCTGAAGTGTTTCGATCCACTGGGGCCAGAGCTCCATGCTCCGGCGGCGCAGCCTCCAGCCCCGTCCGCTGCTGCGGCGAAAGACGTGTCCCATCAGCACTCCGAGGGATGCCGATGTTCCACTCAAATCGTTTGCTGATCCCTGGCGATGAACGGGCTTGTTCAGGCGAGGGTCGTAAACAGAAACAGCATGCCCCTGCTGGGCTAGATGCCAGGCGGTGCCGAGGCCGATGGCCCCGGCACCAATCACACCAACGGAGCGGCTCAGCTGAAGGCCTCAGCCGGGATCAGGTCGCTGTAGGCATCGAATCCGGCAGCTACTGCGCTGTAGGACTTCTGCATGCGGCTGAAGTCCTGCAGGCGTGCCGCTTCATCCAGATCAGCCAGAGCTTCTTTCAAGGAGCGGGCCACCTTGGTGGCCTCTTTGCGCTCGCTCTTGTCGAGGCGCTGATTGATGTAGAGCATTTCCCGGCTCACTTCCTGCATAGGGCCATGCAGAAGGTTTCGGGTGAAGACCCAATCCTTTTCACTCACCAGCCGGGCCAGATCAGGGAGACGGGATTTTGCGTCATCAAATGCTGCGGCTTGGCGGCGGATCACGCCCAGATCGTTAGGACTGATTCCGGCAGCATTGACAGCAGCCGGGGCCATCAGACCCAGGTTCAAAGCGACGCAGAGGCAGAACGCGGCGAGGCGGCTCAGAGCCTTCAGCATGGTGATTGGAAATTTCCTTGCGACTTTAACCAGCACCTCCTGCGCGGGAGAATTTTGTTTTTCAAAGCGTTGTTGTGAGTGACGCCACGGTCATCCTCCAGATGATCTGCCCCGATCGGCCGGGCCTGGTCAGCGAATTGGCGGGTTGGGTAGCAGCCAACGGCGGCAGCATTCGTCATGCCGATCACCACACGGACGCTGGAGCTGGGTTGTTTCTCAGCCGGATTGAGTGGCAGCTCCAGGGATTCGGCATACCCCGGGATGTGCTTCCTGAAGCGGCTCAGGCTCTGGGACAGCGGCTTGGTGGGGAGGCGCAGCTCCACTTCTCAGACGACCTGCCCCGCGTGGCGATTTTCGCCAGCAAGCAGAGCCACTGCCTGCAGGATTTGCTCTGGCGGGTTCAAAGCGGGGAGCTGCCGATGCAGGTTCCCCTGGTCATCGCCAACCATCCGGATCTGGAACCCCTGTGTGCGTCGTTTGAGGTTCCTTTTGTATGTGTTCCCGTCAGCCGGGACACCAAAACGGAAGCGGAGCAGCGGATGCTTCAGCTGCTTGAAGAGAACAAGGTTGAACTTGCGGTGCTGGCCAAATACATGCAGGTGTTGAGCAGTGATTTCCTCGAGAGTTTCCCCCAGGTGATCAACATTCACCATTCGTTTCTGCCAGCGTTCAAGGGCGCCCAGCCGTACCACCGCGCCTGGGACCGTGGGGTCAAGCTCATCGGCGCTACAGCCCACTACGTCACTGAAGATCTGGATGACGGACCGATCATTGAGCAAACCACCGTTCCCGTCAGCCACCGGGACGAGGTGGAGGATTTGATCCGTAAGGGCCGTGACACAGAACGCCTTGCCTTGGCGAGGGCCCTTCGTCTGCATCTGCGCCGTCAGGTGATGGTGTATCGCGGGCGTACGGCGGTGTTTGCATGACGGTAGGTCTGTACGCATGGCTGAGTGGCGATTGTCCGGCCTCCTCTTCCCCCTGGGGTTGGTGCCTGTTTCAGCTCGGACTGCTGTTGCTTCCCTCGTCAGTGTTGCTGGCCAGCTTGCTATTTGTGCCGGCTTTGGTCCTGGGCAGCCTCCGTCGTGAGTGCGCCTACTGGCGTGACCGCTGGAACTGGCCGCTCCTGGTGGCTGGCGGGTTCATGTTTCTCGGCTGTTTCAGCGCCTTGCGTGCTGATCTGGCTTGGGCAGGTCTGGCCAATTGGCTGCCTTTTTTTTGGGGGTTCTGGGGGTTCCAGCCCTATGTGGCCGAGGCTGGGGCGCGCCGCCGTGCGGCGCTTTGGATGGTGGCGGGCACGGTGCCTGTGGTGGTGACTGGTTTGGGTCAGTTGTGGTTGGGTTGGCAGGGGCCCTGGCAGTCCCTGGGTGGCCTGGTGATCTGGTTCATGGCCCCTGGAGGCGAGCCGGAGGGCCGGCTGTCGGGTCTGTTCGATTACGCCAACATCGCCGCGGCCTGGTTGGCGCTGGTATGGCCGTTGCTACTGGCGGCCCTGGTGCAACCCGGACTCGATCGCCGTCGTCGGAGTGTGGTGCTGATCCTGGCTGTCGCTTTGGTGACGGCTCTTGTGCTTACGGAGTCCCGCAACGGCTGGGGCGCGTTGGTGCTGGCGGTGCCTCTGGTGCTTGGGCCGGTGAGTTGGCCCTGGTTGCTGCCTCTGTTGGCCCTTGGATTGATCCCTGTTCTGTTGGCGGTGTTGCCCGGTGTCCCGGAGCTTCTCCAGCACCCCGCTCGGGCGTTGGTTCCCGAGTCGGTCTGGTCACGGCTCAGCGACAGCCGCTATGCGGGGGAGCGTGCCCTGGCTTCCACTCGTCTGAGTCAGTGGGGTTCGGCTTTGCAGTTGATCACTGAACGGCCATGGCTGGGCTGGGGTGCTGCGGCTTTTTCCGTTCTGTACACCTTGCGCACGGGCAAATGGCATGGCCATTCTCACAACCTGCCTTTGGAGCTGGCGGTCAGCAGTGGGGTGCCGGCGGCGCTTGCGCTGGTGGTTCTGGTGCTGGCGTTGATGATCGTCTCCTTGCGCTGCAGCCGCATGGGTTTGTTTGATCGCGCTTGGTGGGCTGCGGTGCTCGTGCTGGTGGTGCTTCACGGCACCGACATGCCTTTCTTTGACAGCCGCTTGAACATTGCCGGTTGGATTCTGATGGCCGGATTGCGCAGTCGGATTCGGCAAACTGAGACGGCAGCGGTCAGCCCAGGCTGAGGGCCTGTTGGCGGTGCTCCTGCAGCTTCTCCTGACTCAAGGGGCCATCGAGATGGCCCCAGGGCAAGACCGTGTCAGAGGCCCATTCGTCGTGCACCACTCTTTCCCAACTGGGAGGCAGTGGCAAGACCACTCCCGCGCTGCGGGCTTCAGGGAGTTCACCAGCCAGGGCGGCTCGGTAGGCCTTCTTCCAACCCCCCAGGCTTTCCTGCGAGCCGCGCACCGCTGCGATTACGGGGGCCAGGCGCCGGTCGCTCCGAGACAGCAGGGCCTGAATCACGCTCCAGCCGTAGCTTTCCGGGCGCAGATCAATGCCTTTGGGTTTGAGACGTTTCGCCAGCAACTTCAGGCGTTTTTCCGCTTCGGGGCGTACCCCTTGCCATTGGAACGGGGTGTGCGCTTTGGGCACGAATGTGCTCACCCCCAGGGTGAAGCGCAGGCCGGGGGTGGCTTTCTTAACGCTCAGCAGCAGTGCTGCGGTGCTTTCCACATCGTCGTTGTTTTCGCAGGGGAGTCCAACCATTCCGTAGAGCTTGAGGGCCTTCAGTCCGCCTTGCTTGGCATGGCGGGCGGCTGCTTCGATTTCCTCACCACTGAGTTTTTTGTTCACCACGCGGCGCATGCGCTCGCTGCCGCTCTCGATGGCGATGGTGAGGGATTTGCTGCCTCGCCCTGCCAACACAGCCGCCAGCTCTGGAGTGACCGTTGCGGCCCGCACGGAACTAACGCTGACGCGGAGGTCATCGAAGCGGTCTTGGGCCAGCCACTGGAGCAGATCGCTGAACTGGGGGTGCTGTGTCACGGATGCCCCCAGCAGGCCGAGGCGTTTGGTGGTTTTAAGGCCTTTCTCCACCGCCGGGATCAGCCCGTCATCTAATGATGGTGTTCGGAACGGCAGGGTCAGATAGCTGGCAAGGCAGAAGCGGCACAGTTCCGGGCAGCTGCGCACCACTTCCACCATGTGGATGTCGGGCCACGCGGCTTCCGGGGTGATCACCGTTGAGTGGCTGAGGCTATTGCCGCGCCAGGTCTGTTTGGCCACCCGCTCCGGCAGGGTTGCGTCCACCGGTGTCACCCCCAGCAGGGTGCCGTCCGCTTCATAGCGGGGTGCATGGAGCTCCGGCACGTAGATCCCCGGCACTCTGGCCAGATGCTGCAGTTGTTCTGCTCGGGGTTGTCCCTTCACGCTCTGGAGAGCATCTATGAAGGCGGGCAGAAGGTCTTCGCCATCGCCTAGCAGCACTACATCAAAAAACGGTGCAAGGGGCTCTGGATTGGCTGTGAGCACAGGTCCGCCACCAAACACGATCGGATCGTCGTTCGTGCGCGTGTGGCTCCAGATCGGGATTCGCTGCTGCTCCAGCAGATCGAGCAGGACTGGTCCGTCGAGTTCCCAGCTCAGAGAAAGCCCAAACAGGTCGCAGTGTCGGTGGGGTGGATCCCCCTGATCAGTGAACAGACGGCGCACGTCAACATCGGACCGCATCGCCAGGGTGGACCAGACGATCTGATAACCAAGGCTGGTAATGCCCACGGTGTAAGTGCTGGGGAAGGCCAGCACCGTGCGTAGGGCTCCGGGCTCCGGCGTCACCGGATCAAATAGCAGCGTTTCTTGGTTCAGCTGGGGCCTCCTGTTGGGCCTGATGGCGGGGTAGGCGGCGTGAACGGACGTCTGTAGCGGTTGAGCTTCATCGCCATCCGATTTTCCGAGTCGAGTTCCATGCCCATCTGACGTTCGTAGATCGAGTGGGGGTGGAATAGTCGGGCGATGACGAAGCTGGTGAGGCAGGCCACCAGGATCGGCTTGAGGATCAGCAGATCCTTTGTGAGGGCAAATGCAAGGAACATCGCCGAGATCGGTGTGCGGGAACAGCCGGCAACGAAGGCGCCCATGCCCGCGAAGACATAGGTGGTGGGCACATGGCCGGTGAGGGCCTCAACGCCACCGCCACAGGCCAAGCCAATGGCCCCTCCCAGCGTCAGCATCGGCATGAACAGTCCCCCTGGAGCTCCCGAGCCCGCCGCCAGACCGGTGCTGAAGAAGAGCATTACAAAGCTGGCGAGGGCCAGGCTGATGTCGGCCTTGCCGGCTCCGATCAGGTGCTTCAGTTCGCTGGGGTTATGGAACGTATCCGGCAGGGCCGCATAGACGCAGCCCAGCACGAGCCCGCTCAAGGTCATGCGCAGGATCAGTCGGTCTCCGAACCAACGGTTGCCCTGCCGCTGCATGGTGAGTACGTAGCGGGTGTAGAGCTCCGCCAGCACACCGATCACCACACCGAGAGCGACCAGATACAGCAGATCGACAGGCAGGAAGCGCACCAGGGGGGTGTATTCCCGTTCCAGTTGAAATCCGATGGTGCTGTTGAGTCCGCCGCCCCCGGGGTTGAGACCAAGAAAGCCGAGCACATCCGCCAGGGTGTCGGCCGAGAAGGTGGTGATGATCACCAGCAGCAGCACCACGGGCCTGGCGGAGTGGAGCAGCTCCTCGATCGCGTAGATGAATCCACCGATCGGAGCGCTGAACACAGCTGCGATACCGGCACCGCCACCGGCGGCCACGATCACCCGGCGAAAGGCCACCGGTGCTCGCAGCCAGCGGGACATCTGCCAGGCCACGGACCCGCCCATCTGAACGGCGGGGCCTTCCGGACCCAGGGGGAAACCTGAGCCGATTGCAATGATGCCGGCTACCAGTTTCACCAGGCCCACCCGAAGCCCCATCGGAACAGAACGGTGGCGCAGGAAGCCCATGATGTGGGTGATCCCGGCTCCGCCAGCGGCCGGAGATAGGGTGCTGATCAACCAGGCCGAGACCATCCCGCCGATAGCGCCGATGGCGGGGAGTACTACCCAGGCTGGAAACTCATCGAGCAGATCGAGCCGCCAATCCCGCAGCAGGTTGATGCCGCTGGTGAAGAGCAGGCCGGTGATGGCGGCCCCAAGGCCCGTAAGCGCCAGAGCCAAAACCACTACCAGCCAGCGGCGTTCCAACATCCTCCTGATGCTCCGGCTGGAGCCCAGGAGGTGGTGTCGTTGTTTGGGTTCGATCAGGGTTGGCACAGATGAGGTGATCCCGGATCAGGCCTGAGCCAGAACGGTTGCTTCGTCGTCAGCACTGACCACCCGCCCCTGGTCTTCAAAGCCACTGATCTCATCGAAGTTTAAGTAGCGATAGAGCTCGTCGGAGAGAGGATCGATCTTCGCGGCTGCAATGCTTCGGTATTCGTCTGGGGTGGGGATGCGTCCCAGCTGGGCGCAGACGGCGGCCAGTTCGGCGCTGCCCAGGTACACCTGAGCACCTTTCCCCAGGCGGTTGTTGAAGTTGCGGGTGCTGGTGGAGAACACGGTGGTGTTGTCTTCCACGCGGGCCTGGTTGCCCATGCAAAGGGAGCAACCAGGCATCTCCATGCGGGACCCGGCGGCTTCGAAGGTGGCGTAGTAGCCCTCCTCTTTGAGGGTCTCCTCGTCCATTCGCGTTGGGGGGCAGACCCAGAGGCGCGCCGTGTTCTTGCCAGCGCCTTCCAGCACCTTGGCCGCGGCGCGGTAATGGCCGATGTTGGTCATGCAGGAGCCGATGAACACCTCCTGCACAGTGTCACCAGCCACCTCGCTGAGCAGTTTCACGTTGTCGGGGTCGTTGGGGCAGGCCACCACTGGTTCGGTGAGCTCGTCGAGGTTGATTTCCAGCACTTCCGCGTACTCAGCGTCAGTGTCAGCGCTCATTAGCTGCGGGTTCCCCAGCCAGGCCTCCATCTCCTTGATCCGGCGGGCCAGGGTGCGGGCGTCGCTGTAGCCGCGGGCGATCATGTTTTTAAGCAGCGCCATGTTGCTGCGCAGGTATTCGCTCACCGTGTCTTCGGAGAGCTTGATCGTGCAGCCGGCGCAGGAGCGCTCGGCACTGGCATCGGTGAGTTCGAAGGCTTGTTCCAGCTTTAGGTCGGGCAGACCTTCGATCTCCATGATCCGGCCATTGAACAAGTTTTTCTTGTTGGCCTTTTCAACGGTGAGCAGTCCTCGTTGAATGGCCACCCAAGGGATGGCGTTCACCACATCCCGGAGCGTGACGCCCGGTTGCAGGGATCCGCTGAAGCGCACCAGCACCGATTCCGGCATGTCCAACGGCATGGCACCGATGGCGGCCGCAAAGGCCACAACCCCAGAGCCGCCTGGGAAAGAAATGCCGAGGGGGAAGCGGGTGTGGCTGTCGCCGCCGGTGCCGACGGTGTCAGGCAGAAGCATCCGGTTCAGCCAGCTGTGGATGATGCCGTCACCTGGCCGAAGGGCCACGCCACCGCGCTGGGCGAAGAAGTCGGGCAGTTCGTTCTGGGTTTGCAGATCCACCGGCTTCGGATAGGCAGCGGTGTGGCAGAAGCTCTGCATCACCAGGTCGGAGGAGAAGCCCAGGCAGGCCAGTTCCTTCATTTCGTCCCGCGTCATCGGGCCGGTGGTGTCCTGGGAGCCGACGGTGGTCATCAGCGGTTCGCAGCTGGTTCCGGGTCGGACGCCCGCGAGACCGCAGGCCTTGCCAACCATCTTTTGCGCCAGGGTGAAGCCCTTACCGGTGTCTGCCGGGGCTGAGGGGCGGATGAACAGATCCGAAGGGGTGATGCCAAGCTTGGCCCGCACCTTGTCGGTCAGGGCGCGACCGATCATCAGGGGGATGCGACCGCCGGCCCGCACCTCGTCGCTGATCGTGGTGGGTTTCAGGTCGAACCTACTCACCACGCTGCCGTCCCGTTCGATTGTGCCGGCGTGGGGGCGAATGGTGATCACATCACCGGTGTTCAGTTCGGTGACATCGCATTCGATCGGCAGGGCACCGGAGTCTTCAGCGGTGTTGAAAAAGATCGGGGCGATCTTGCCGCCAAGAATCACGCCGCCCGCCCGTTTGTTGGGCACATGGGGGATGTCATTGCCGGTGTGCCAGAGCACTGAATTGATGGCGCTCTTGCGCGAGCTGCCGGTGCCCACCACGTCGCCGACGTAGGCCACGGGATGGCCTTTTCCTTTTAAAATCGCGATGGTCTTCAGGCCTTCTGGATCCCGGGTCTCGAGCATCGCCAGGGCATGGATGGGGATGTCCGGCCGGGTGGTGGCGTGGGTGGCCGGTGACAGATCGTCCGTGTTGGTTTCGCCTTCGACCTTGAACACCGACACGGTGATGCTTTCGGCTAGTTCAGGTTTGGAGGTGAACCACTCGGCAGCGGCCCAGCTGTCCACCACTTGCTTGGCAAAGCGGTTGTCCACTGCCAGATCCATTACTTCGTTGAATGCGTCGTAGACGAGCAGCGTTCGGCTGAGTCCCTCAGCAGCACAGCCAGCCAGCGCAGCGTCGGAGTTCTTCAGCAGCTCGATCAGGGCGGCGACGTTGTATCCACCCACCATCGTTCCCAGCAGGCGGGTGGCTTCCAGTGGTGATATCAGGGGGCTCTTGGCGTCTCCCTGAGCCACGGCGCTGAGCCAGGTGGCCTTCACGTAAGCGGCTTCATCCACACCCGGGGGGATCCGTTCGCTGAGCAGGTGCAGCAGGAATTCCTCCTCGCCTGCGGGAGGGTTTTGCAGCAGTTCCGTCAGTCCCTGGGTCTGCTCGGCGTTGAGCGGAAGAGCGGGAACGCCCTGGGCTTCCCGGGCGGTGGCCAGCTCGCGGTAAGCGCTCAGCATTGAGATCTCTGTGCAGGGATTACCACCATTCTTCCGGACCGTGTCTGTTGCCAGTGAGCGGGGTGCGTAGCCTTGGTCGGAGTCTCGCGTCCAGCCATGGCCACCACCTCCGATTTGCATGTGGTGGAGACACGTCCCTTGGTGGCCCCTGCTGTGTTGCATCAGGAGTTGCCCATGGACGCCTCGGCGCTCGAGACCGTTGCATCAGCCCGCCAGCGCATTCAAGAGATCCTCAGTGGCCGTGATCAGCGCTTGCTGGTGGTGGTGGGTCCCTGCTCCGTGCATGACGTCAAAGCTGCCCAGGAGTATGCCCAGCGCCTGGCTCCGATCCGCGAGCGATTGAAGGATCAGCTCGAGGTGGTGATGCGGGTGTATTTCGAGAAGCCACGCACCACGGTCGGCTGGAAGGGGTTGATTAACGATCCTCACCTCGATAACTCCTACGACATCAATACCGGTCTGCGGCGGGCTCGGGGATTGTTGTTGGATCTCTCCCGTGAGGGGATGCCTGCTGCAACGGAACTGCTCGATCCTGTGGTTCCGCAGTACATCGCCGATTTGATCAGCTGGACTGCAATCGGCGCCAGGACGACGGAAAGTCAGACCCACCGTGAAATGGCCTCAGGGCTGTCGATGCCGATTGGCTACAAGAACAGCACCAATGGCAGCGCCACCATCGCGATCAATGCCATGCAGGCGGCAGCGAAGCCGCATCACTTTCTCGGCATCAATCGCGAGGGTCATGCCTCGATCGTCAGCACCACGGGCAATCCCTATGGCCACCTCGTGCTGCGTGGCGGCAGCCAAGGCAGCAACTACCACTTGGAGGCTGTGGAGCAGTCCGCAGCCGAGTTGAGAAAAGCCGGTCTGCAGGATCGTCTGATGGTGGATTGCAGCCATGCCAACAGCAACAAAGACTTCCGCCGACAGGCGGACGTCCTGGCCAGCGTTGCCGAGCAGTTGCGAGGTGGCTCCGACCACGTGATGGGCGTGATGATTGAGAGCCATCTGGTGGAAGGCAACCAGAAACTGAACGCCGACCTGACGCAGCTGACCTATGGCCAGAGCGTCACTGATGCCTGCATCAGCCTCGAGACCACCGAAGCTTTGTTGGATAATCTGGCCGCGGCCGTGGCCAGTCGCAAACAGAAGGTCACCGCCTGAGCATCAACGCCTTGGCTCAGACCACCAGTTGACTCCACAGCACTCCAACGCTGAGGGGAACGCTGAGGTTGTCGAGACCGCCCCAGCTGAGCTGTTCCAGCCCGGTTGCGATGGCGACCATGCCAAGGGTTGCCGGAAGGGAAAGGTCAGCCCCCGACCATCGCGCCAGGCCGATCAGCACCAGGCTTGAGACAACGGCCATGGTCATCGTGCCGACACTTGATTTGGTCTGACCAAAAAGAACCCATTTCGGGGACTCGACGTTGCGGCCGATCAACCCTGCAAGGCCATCCCCTAGGGCCATCACGAGAACCCCAGCGGACACAGCATCGGCTCGGGTTGGCCAGAACAAAAGAAGCAGCATTGCGATCGCGATGCTGTAGGCAATGGTGCCGTAGCTGTTGCGATCAATATCTTCAACGGCGGGGATAAAGCGCCATTGGTGGTTCAACGCCGTCACAAGGGTGATGACTGCCGCGACAGGCAGGGCAACGACGAAGGGAATTTGAAAGAACCAGGCCAAAGGAACCACGGCTCCGGTTCCGATGTGCACAATCTTTCGGCTCAGTTCCCTTTGGTTCGGCCGAAGCCGACGACACAACACAGCGCCTGCTGTCACCATCGCCATCCAGATCAGGATGGCGATGGGTCCGGTGAAGGAAAGCAAGTTGCTTAGGCGGCTTGTTGGTGGTTGGTCATCGCGCGCAATTTGAGAATCGCTTTGGCCTCGAGCTGTCGAACGCGCTCACGGGACACATTGATCTGACGACCGATTTCCGCAAGGGTTAGAGGCTCTTCACCGCCGAGACCGAACCGCAACTTCAGAATCTTCTGCTCGCGCTCGTTCAACTGCGACAGCCAGCCTCCCAGATGTTCCTTCTGGATGCTGCGATCCATCCCTTCCATCGGCTCTTCACCGTTGGGATCCGGGATCAATTCGCCCAGGGTGCTGCGATCTTCCTCGCCACGGGCATGGGCATCGAGTGATGCACAAGGTGCGCTTTGGGAGATCAGATCCTCCAGTTCCCGGGGTTCGATTCCCATGGCACTCGCCAATTCCAGCCGATTCGGTTGACGGCCGAAACGGTGGGACAATTCCCGGGAGATGCGACGCATCTTGGAGAGCTTTTCGCTGATGTGGATAGGCAGGCGAATGGTACGGGCGCTGTTGTCGATGGCCCGTGTCATGCCTTGGCGAATCCACCAGTAGGCATAGGTGGAAAATTTGTAGCCCATGGCGGGGTCGAACTTGTCGACCGCTCGTTCCAGGCCGATGGCACCTTCCTGAACCAGATCGAGCAGCTCTAGACCCTGGTTCTGGTATTTCTTTGCCACGCTCACCACGAGGCGTAGGTTGGCGGCCATCATCCTGTCGCGGGCTCGTTTGCCCATGCGGATCTTGTGGCGATGCCGGGAGGTCAACTCCTCTTCCGGTAACTCCTGAAGTTGCTTCATTGCTTGCACATGATGTGCAAGCTCGATTTCTTCAGCTGCCGTCAGCAAGGGGATGCGTCCGATGCTGCTCAGATAAAAACCAATGGAGTCGGTGGCAAGCCGCCCTCCTTGTCGAGTTGATGGTCGACGTCCGGTGGACGGCAACGCAGGTTCTTTCCGAGACGACTTTTTTGTCGTGCCGGAAAACTCCAGAGGGATCCCCATCACCCTGGTCTCCTGAATGAATTTGGGCTGAACTTAGCACCAAGCAACAGTGTTGACTGTTTCGAATCGAAAGAATTTCAGGAGTTGAATCTTTGGGCTTCTAAAACAACTGATTTGGCTGTGATCGTGGCTACTTCAAGTTTGTTTTTGAAGCAATGTTGTGTATCGAACGTCACAGGCGTACTCACTTCTCAAAACCAAAAGAATCACAAGGATTGGATGCCATTGATCCATTCCTTGGTCAATTGAATCTGGGAATTGCGTTCTGAGGCGTCGTTTTCGGGTTTGCGCTGTACAAATGTGCCGTCGCTCTGCATGTCCCAGGCAGCCTGGTTGTCATTCAAGTACAGCTGCAGTAGGTGTTCCAGTTTCTGGCGATGCTCGGGGTGTTCGATCGGTGTGACCGCTTCAATGCGGCGGTCGAGGTTGCGGCTCATCCAGTCGGCACTGCCGATGTACACCTCCGGTGAGCCACCGTTGGCGAACGAAAAGATTCTCGAGTGTTCCAGAAACGGGCCGATGATGCTTATCACCCGAATGTTTTCACTCAGCCCTTCCCGGCTGGGATAGAGGCTGCACATGCCACGAATGATCAACTCGATCGTTACTCCGGCTTGGGACGCTTCATAAAGAAGCGCAATGATCGTTGGATCCACCAGGGAATTCATTTTGGCTCGGATCACGCCCTCTCGGCCCTGCTGAGTATGTTCAATTTCGCGGCGAATCAACAGCTCCATGCCTTTCCGCAGGGTGACGGGGGCCACGAGCAGGCGACGAAAACTCTGCTGTTTGGAAAAACCGGTGAGGTAATTGAACAGTTCCACTAGGTCTTGCCCCAGTTCCTGGTTGGCGGTGAGTAGGCCCAGGTCGGTGTAGAGCTTGGAGGTTTTGGAGTTGTAGTTGCCCGTGCCGATGTGTATATAGCTCTGAAGCTTTTCCTTCTCCTTGCGTACCACCAGAACAATCTTGGTGTGGGTTTTCAGCCCCAGCACTCCGTAGACCACATGCACTCCGGACTGCTCCAGGTGCCGGGCCCATTGGATGTTGTTGTCTTCGTCAAATCGTGCTTTCAATTCCACTAGTGCCATCACCTGCTTGCCGTTTTCGGCGGCACGGATCAGTGCAGCGATGATCGGCGAGTCTTTGGAGGTGCGGTACAGCGTCATCTTGATGCCCATCACCTGGGGATCGTCTGCCGCCTGGTTGATGAACTCTTCGACAGTTGTCGAGAAGAGGTCATAGGGATGGTGCAGAAGGATGTCCTGACGGCGAATCACCGAGAAGATCGATTTGAACTCATCCGGTTTGATCGCTCCCTCGTCCAGCAAGTGCTGCTGACTGCGGGCAAGCAGCGATGGTGTCTGGCCTCCGTGGGTTCGACCTTTGAGTTTCGGCAGCGGTAGTGCGGTCAGGCTGAGCAGGTCGTCCAGGCCCAGCGGGCCATCGATCACATAGAGGTCTTCCTCTTCAACGCTGAGTCCTGTCATCAGCATCTCCACCACGTCCCGAGGCATCTCGTTGGGCACCTCGAGGCGCACCACCTCACCGCCCATCCGCCGCTTTCGCAGTCCCTGTTCCAGGGCCAGCATCAGGTCATCGGCTTCCAGATCCCTCAGTTCCAGATCCGCATCCCGCGTCACGCGGAAGAAGTAGTGCCCCTCGATCGTCATGCCAGGGAACAGCTCCTTCAGGTTGAAGGCGATCACCTGCTCGAGCGCGATGGCGGTGTGAACGGGGTTGTGCTCTTGGCCGCTCAGGTTCAAGGGGATCGCGATGAAGCGAGGAAGATTTTTCTGGGGAACTTTGACCCGTGCAAATTGCCGTTGTCCCGTTTCCGGATCAACAACCACGGCGGCAACGTTCAGGCTCAGGTTGCTAACGAAGGGGAACGGATGGGCCGGGTCCACTGCCAGGGGTGTGAGCACTGGAAACACCGACGTCTGAAAGGTGTTGTCAACCCACTGGCGTTGGTCGTCGTTGAGCTGTTTGTAATCCAGCAGCTCAACTCTCTGTTCCAGCAGCTTCGGTCTCAGGTGCTGTCGGTAATGCACCTGTTGCTCTCGCAGCAGGGGGATCAGTCGCTCTCGGATCGCCAGCAGTTGCTCCAAGGGTGACTTCCCGTCCTCACTTGGTTTGCTGACGCCCGCCTCCACCTGAGACTTCAGTGACGCCACGCGAACCATGAAGAATTCGTCGAGGTTGTTGCTGAAGATGGCGCTGAATTTGGCTTGATCGAGCAGAGGTGTGCGCGGATCCAGGGCCTGAGCCAGCACCCTCTCGTTGAAGGCAATCCAGCTCAGCTCCCGGTTGATGTAGTGCTCCGGAGCTAAGGCTGCTGCGCACATGGGCTGAACGGCTGCGCTGGTGTCTTTAGCTGAAACGTAGCAATTAGGACTGGCTTGGTTGTGTGTCGGCGATGTCTGGCAGAGGGCTGCCTGCAACTAGGCCGATCACGATTACCAGCACGGTTGCTGCAGCAGCAAAGGGGCTCACTGGACCCAGAAGGTCGTAGCTCAATCCCGCCAGGGGGGGACCGAGAAAACTGCCCAAACTCTGCAGGGCCTGAAGGCTGCCGAGGGCGCTGCCTTGCCCCTCCCGACCCAGGCGGCGCGACACCAGGCTGCGCAGGCTTGGTGTGACCAAGCCGGTGCCCAGGGCCAGGATGCCGACGGCGGTGAAGATTGCGCCGGCCCGATCGGATGCACCGACGCTGGGGATTAGCAGGCATCCAATGATCACTAGGCCCAGGCCCAGTAAGGTCAGCCGCCATTCACCAAACCGTTTCACCAGGGGCCCGATCAGCCCTCCTTGAACCACGGTGGCGACGACTCCTACGACAAGGAACGCTGTGGTGGCCAATTCAGGGCCCCAGCCGAAGCGCTGCTTGAAATAGAGCACCAGGATGGCTGTGAAGCCGTTGAAGGCCAGAAAGAACAGGAAAAAAGCTCCGCACAGTCGCCCCACGCTGGGGTTCATCAGCACCTGGCTGAGTCGTGCAAACGGATTTAGATCGCGTTTTCTGGGCAGGCTTTTGCGCGAGTCCTGAGGATGGGTTTCCGGCAGCAGATTGAGCACCACCAAGAGGTTGAGAGCAGCAAAGCCTGTGGCCACCCAAACGGGAAGGGACACCGCCACCTGGGCCAGTTGCCCGCCAACGAAGGGCCCAAGGATGAACCCAAAGCCAAAGGCAACGCCAATCAAGCCGAAGGCCCGGGCCCGCTTGTCGGGAGGAGTGATGTCCGCCAGCACCGCGCTGGCCGTCGCTGCCGTACCCCCACTGATGCCGTCAATGATCCGAGCTGCGAATAGCAGCAACAGGGGCAGCAGACTTTGGCTGGGCCAAGGCAGTGAAACCGTCACGGCAAATAGGCCGAGTCCCAAGACGGATCCTGCGACGCAGATGCTGATCACGGGGCGGCGGCCGTAGCGATCACTGAGCGCCCCGATCAACGGGGTGACCAGGAACTGAGCGAGGGCATAGCTTCCCGCCAACAGACCCAGGGTTCGTCCGTCTGGGGCGAACTGGGCGAGGAGAAATGGCAACAGCGGAAAAACAATGCTTTCGCTGAGCCGGTCGTTAAGCAGCGTGAGAAATGCGCTGAGCAGTGTGGGAATCCGAGGACGCTGCAAGCTTGCTGCCACGCAGGAGAGACTCACATTCCCACAGGCGGCTGCCATGGCTTTGCGTCCGATCGCTCTGGAGGATCAACCGCTGTTGCGGGAGATCTATGCCGATGCGATCGAATCGCAGGCTCCCCTTCTTTATTCAGAGGAACAAGTCAGGGCCTGGGCGGCGCTGGCCTGGTTGCCCGGCGTGCTCGACGCAAGTTTTCGGGAGGGCTCGGGATGGCTCACCACTGATGGTTCGGCCTTTGCGATCCGCCATCCCGAAGACCGCCTGTCGCTGCTCTACTGCCGTGGTTGTGCCTCGAGGCGCGGGCATGGCAATGCGCTTTTGGATCGGATTGAGGCGGATGCGCTGGGGTCCGGCGTCCGGCACCTGCGAACGGAGGCCAGCCAGTTCAGCCGACCGTTGCTGGAGCGACGCGGCTGGTGTGTGGAAGTGCCGGAGACGATCCTGATTGGAGGCGTTCCGTTCGAGCGTTATCGGATGGTCAAGCTGCTCCGCCAAGTGCAGAGTTGATCGAGCATGGCTTGGGCTTGGCCCGTTTGCAGAGCAGACGCTGCCCGTTGAATGCCCTGTTCTAGGGATTCACTGCAGCCGGAGAACCACAGATAGGCGCCGGCGTTCCAGCGCACAGCGTCACAAAGAGGGCCTTTGTGCTGCATGGCGTTTCGCGCCTGATCGGCCCAGGTGTGGTCGTCGGCCCATTCCACATCGGCGGCGTGACAGCCATGGTCACGGGGGTGCAGGATCAATCGTTCGGCGTTGCCGTTCCGCACCCGGGCCGTGATGCAGGCCCTGCCGATGGGCAGGTCGGTTCCTCCTTCCAACCCCTTCACGGTGAGGACATCGGTTTCGTCGGCTTGCCTAAGGGCTTCCCAGGCGCGGGCTTCTGTTGGTGGGTGGACAAAGCCACTCACGAGAAGGTGGTCGCCTTGGTGGGGTGTCCACAGCAGTTCCAAGCTGGCAACCGGGGGACGCTTGCCCAGCTCCTCGCGGTAGCCGATCAGGGTTTCCGCGATAGGGAAGTGGTCCGGTTGGTGGATCAGGGCGAAGCCGTTCTGCTGGAACCCGTCTGCAACGGCGCTGATCGGCAGGCCTGTGAGGTCGAGATTGAGAAGACGGAACAGATCAACAGCGGTGACGCCGTATTTGATCGGCATCCGGTCACCGCCCTGCAGAACCACAGGCTGACCACAGGCCAGCAGCACCAGCGCGGTGAGCGGGTAAATAGGCGCTGTGCGCGTGCGCCCGTCATAGGGCATGCCGAAACAGAGCGGTGTTCGACTGCCAGCGGTGGATTGCAGCACCGGTCCGTGGGTTCGGTAGGTGTCGAGCATCCCCGTCAGTTCTTGGGGTTCGGGCCGTCGGATGCGATGGGCAATCAGGAAGGCGCCGATCTGTGCGGGCGTCGCTTCGCCCTGCAGCATCAGCTCCATGGCATCAGCCGCTTCCTCTCGACTCATGCCTTTGCTGGTGTGTTCACCGCTTCCCACCTTGCGCAGGTGCTGCTTGAAGCGGTCGCGGCCGGAGAGAACTTCGCTCGTCAAAGGTCCGGCCTCAAGCTGTGGTCAGTCTTCAGGAGCGACTGACCCGGCAGGGGTAGCAATTGCTACGAAAGTTCAGGGCCTGCTCAACCGTGATAGCCCTTCGAAGCTGCCATGACGTGGATGCTGGGGGTGGTGGCGTCCTTCAGCGTAATAGAGCCGCTCCAGAATCAGTTGGGGAGCGGTTGTTGGTTGAAGAAATTGCTCCTGAAGCAGGGTTGCCATGGATTGGAAAAATTGGCTCATTTCAACTTTCCTCTTTAAAGCTAATTTCACTCGCAGTATGGGCTTGTTGGCTGTGCTTGTTGCTTCAAAACAGGCTGTTGTTTTGTAGTTAATGCTTCATTGTTAGGTCAGCGTTTGCGCAACAGTTCCATTGCTGCTGAGACGTTCCAGCTTGGAACGCTGTTTTTGAAGCGGCAATAACAACTTTCTCTTCAATCATGACTGTTACTGCTGCCTTGATGGCTGCCAAGAAAGCAAAAGGCATGAGTTTTGCCGATCTTGAGTCGGCGATGGGCCTTGATGAGGTCTGGATTGCTTCCTTGTTCTACGGACAAGCCACGGCCTCCAAGGAAGAGGCTGAAAAGTTGGCTGAGCTGCTCTCCCTTGATTCGGCCATCACCGCTGCTTTGCAGGAGTTCCCAACTAAGGGAAGCCTCGATCCGGTGATCCCCACTGATCCCCTGATCTATCGCTTTTACGAGATCATGCAGGTCTATGGAATGCCCCTGAAAGATGTTATTCAGGAACATTTTGGTGACGGCATCATGAGCGCGATCGACTTCACGCTTGATGTTGACAAAGTGGAGGATCCCAAAGGTGATCGCGTCAAAATCACCATGTGCGGCAAGTTCCTGCCTTATAAAAAGTGGTGAACAGCCAGTTGTCTTGATTGAAGACATCAAGGCCCCGCAACAGCGGGGCTTTTTTATTGGCGGAATTGTTGGCGTAGTTGGGTGCTGGCCATTTTGCGTCGACTGTCGTCATTCAGGTCCTGGCTCAGTTCCACTAAACAGTGCTGACTGGCAGGTGTAGCGATGCAACCGAGCGCGCGGAAAGCGGCCTCGGCAACAGGCAGGGAACCGTGGCGACACAGGTCTGCCAGTTTTTCGCTGATTAACACGCCATCACGGCGTTGCAGAACTCGAATCGCGGCCATAACGACTGGATCTCGAAAATCATTCAAAACCTCTTGGCAGAACTGCAGCAGTTCGCGGTCGTCGAGGCAGTGGGACCGGAAGCTGAGCAGTTGAAGTCCGGCAAGTCGGTGCAGTTGGCCCGGGTGATGCAGGCAATTCACCACCACGGACTGCGGAACTTCGGCGCCCCAGCAAGCCAGAGCTTGCACCACCATCAGGTTGGCGTCCTCGTCGTCCGAGGTTTGCTCGAGTTGAGCCAACAACCAATCGCGGGCTTCGCTCTGGTGGCACAGCCCTGCAGCCATGACTAAATCGGGCAGAACCCCATGGCTGGCGAGGAGTTCTTGGATCACGGGCCAGCCGCACTCGGCCTGCATCCCCAGTTTTTCGCAGAGGGCTCGCCGCAGATCAATAGAAAGGCTGGGGGAGTAGACCTCCCCCAGCCAAGCGGGCTCCAAAGGAGCGCGTCGTGATCGAGCGAGCCTTTCCCAGAGAACGGCTTCGTCGTTCATGGATGGATCAGCGGGCACCCAGTTCAGCAGCGAGCTCACGCTCCAGTTTTTCATCGTGCTCGGTGGGAAGCACGTTCTCCATCCGAGTGCGATGGGTGCTGTAGAAGAGCATGCCGATGAACACCATGCCGCCTACGATGTTGCCGAGGGTGACTGGTAGGAAGTTCCAGAAGATCACCTTGGTGAAGGGGACGCCTGAACCGAGAATCGGGCCTGCGGTGTGCAGGAACTGATTCACAACAATGTGCTCCATGCCCATCGATTGGAAGGCGGTGATCGGAAGCCAGCAGGCCAGGATCTTGCCGGGAACGCTCTTGCTCACCAGAGCCATGGTCACGCCCAGGCAAACCAACCAGTTGGCCACCAGTCCACGCAGGAAGGCGAGGAAGAAGCCCATGCTTCCCAGGGCCTCGTACTTCTTCTCAACGTTGATTTGATTGAGGGCCATGATCTTCTGAGCCACGGCATCCCAGATCGGTGGGCCGACGTTGTCAGCAGCGCCGTCCATGGTGCCGCTGGTGAGGCTGATGGCCATGATCACGGCCACAACAGCGGTGCCGATCCAGTTGCCGATCCACACCCAAACCCAGTTGCGGAAGGTGGCACCCCAGGTACTTTTGCCAGCCCAGGTGGCCATCGGTAGCAGGGCGAAGTTGCCGGTCACCAGCTCCATGCCGAACAGCACGATGCTGGCGAAGCCGAAGGGGAAGAGCAGCGAACCCACGAAGGGGGCTTTCACGGTGATGCCCACGGTGAGGGCCAGGATCACGGCCAGGCCAAGGATGGCTCCGGAGTAAAAGCCACGGATCAGCAGGTTTTTAACGCTGACCGTTGATTTTTTGCCGCCGGCGGCAATCATGCCGTCGACAAGCTCATTGGGTAGGACGTAGTCCATCGGATGAGATTGAGAGTTGGACAAAGGTTTTGATTTCAGCCGCTGATGCGGTTCATCAGGCGGGAGAAGAGATCAGGGCTGCCGCCCTGACGGTTGATGGCGGCTCCATCGCGACCACTGGCGCTGAGCCAGTTGACGAAACGAGAGAACACGTCGTTACGGTTGGCCATGACGGTGAGGGGGAGTGATCGATGCGGGGAGCCGTGACTTCAAAAGGAAGCGTCACGGTGACCGCAGCGATCAGGCCTTGGGGGTGGCCCCGAACTTGTCGATCAGCACCTCTTTGAGAGCGGCCTTGATCTCATCGGCGGGGATGGCCTTGCGGTGGATTTCACCGACCGTTGGGTTGGCGCCTTGGGATCCGCCAAGGGTCATCACGTATCCCTCACCCATCACGCCTTCGCTGTTCTTGGCCTTGGTGCCGGTGAGGCCGATGGCACCCATGTAGGCCTGGCCACAGGTGTTGGGGCAGCCGGTCCAGTGGATCTTCAGCTCCTCAGGAAGATTGAGCTCCTGGTCAAGTTCCTTAGCTGCTTCAAGCGCTTGGTCCTTGGTGTTGGTGAGACCAAAGCCGCAGTAGGTGTTGCCTGTGCAGGACACGGTGCCAGCGGCAATGGTCCCTGGCTCCAGCGGGAAGCGCTGCACCAGGGCGTCGGCCTTCAGGGCCTCGAGCTTCTCGTTGGGAAGTCCCAAGAGGATCACGTTCTGATCTTCCGTAAGACGCACCTCGCCATTGCCGTAGTTGAGGCTGGCGGTCGCGAAATCCTGCAGATCCTTGGCGGTCAGGCGACCAACAGGGATATGCAAACCGGCAAAGGAGAGGCCTTCTTGCTTCTGAGGGTGTATGCCGTAGTGGGAGCGGGGAGTGGTGTTGAACACGGACCCGGGATCGGGAGTCAACGGACCGAAGAGTTCTTCCACCTGGCTGCGGAACACGTCGTGGCCCACCTGATCCAGGTAGAGGCGGAAGCGGCCTTTGGGGCGCTTGTCGCGCTCACCGTTGTCCCGCCAGAGCCGGATCACGGCGTCGGTCATCTTGCAGATTTCGTTTGGCTTCACCCAGGCGTCCAGAGGAACGGCATAGGCATTCATCTGCGATGACAAAACACCGCCGATCCAAACACCAAAACCCATCACCCCATCCCGTTCCACGGGGTGGAAAACAATGTCGTTGTGGAGCAGGAAGTTGTCCTTCGCACCAGCAACGGCGGTGTTCCACTTGCGGGGCAGATTGGAATACTCCGGGTTGCCCTGGCAGTTGTTGGTGAGGAAGTTCTGCAGCTCGGTGGTGTAAGGCCGCGTGTCGACGATCTCGTTGGGATCGATGCCGGCGATGGGGTTGCCGGTGACATTGCGGGGATTGTCGAAGCCGGATTGGATCGTGCTCAGACCGGCTTCCTTCAGACGCTTGAGGATTTCCGGCAGGTCGCCCAGCAGCACACCGCGCAATTGAAGGTTCTGACGGGTGGTGATGTCGCAGCTGCCGTTGTCGCCATAGCGCTCAACGATGGAGCCAACCACCCGCAGCTGATCGGCCGTCAGCACGCCATTGGGCACCCGTAGCCGGAGCATGAATTTGCCTGGCGTTTTCGGACGCCAGAACATTCCGTACCACTTCAAACGCAACTGAAGGTCGGTTTCATCCACCTGCTCCCAGCCGAGTTCAGCGAATTTTTCGATTTCGCTGCCGACCAACAGGCCATCTTTGGCCGCCTTGTTTTGCTCGATCTTGTTGAGCTTCTTGCCATCCAGGTAAGGCCTAGAGGGAGAGCTAAGGGTCATAAGTCGATTAACGAGTGGGCGGATTGATTGCTCAAAGACGAGGCGCGAATCAATCGAGATGGCCCGAAGACCGGCAACGCTTCAAAACGAAGGGGAGCGTTGGGTTGATTGAATAAACACCGCGAAGGCAGCCTTGGTCCGTAACAAAGGGAACACTTTTGGTGTTGATCACTTCCAGGGCTTTGTTCTCTTAGATTTGTAAAACCGGCTACATCTGACGGTTCCCGCGAGGCCGTAAAAGGCAACCTGATTCGTCCTCAGTATTGGCGTCCGATTTCGCCAACCATGCGCACTGCTCCGGCCCGGAGCATCTGCCAAACCCGCCTCATCGCAGCGAAGTCTCGGTCGAGCTCGGAGGGTCCGGTGGGGCGGTCGAAGCTTCGGTCGTACCGGTCGTACCGGGCCTCCCTGGGCTCGTATCCCCCGCTGTACCGGTCGTCCCGGTTGTTGTACCGGTCGTACCGCTCAATGCGTCCCTCCCGAGGCTCCCGGTAGGAGCGGCTGTCCAATGGGGCACGATCAAAACTACGGCGGGGTGCCATGACTCATCCAACGTTCACAACGAACCGATGACATCAGCCAGTGCGGTCATCGATCCGTGGCCATTGCTACGGAATGACGCTTCCGATGCAGGGCGGCATGGGCTGCATCTGGTGGTGCATGGCCGCAGTGGCGGTGTTGTGCCTGACTGTTTGGCCTCCCTGCCTGATCTCCTGGCTCAGCGGCGCTCGGCGCCCGTTCAATTGGAGGTGCTGACGGCTGAACAGCCTGTGTCGCCGCTTCCCCAACCCTCTTGGCTTGTTCCGTTGCTGCTGTTGCCTGGGGCGCATGCCCGAACTGACGTGCCGGCGATTCGGAACAGGCTTCGCGGGGCTGGGGCCAATGTGCGTTTGCTGCCCTTTCTGGGCTCTTGGATCACCTGGTGGAACGCTGTGCTTTTAGTCCTTCCGGCGTCTGATCGCGCTGATGCCGTGCTGGTGCACCATCCCCTTCGCCCGGGGGTGGCGGATCGCTTCCTCGCGATGCTCGCGTCTCGCCTGGCCTTGCCGTTGGTTGCCTTTGATGCCTGGCCCGAGTTCCAGCGGCGCCATTCCCGTGCCCGACCACTCCCGTTGACTCTCGCCCCCAACCGCATGACGGAGGCGTTAAGCGAAGCTGGAGGATTGCCTCCTTTGCTGGAGCATCCCCCCACCCGCCAGGCCCTGATCGATCTGCTTGCTTCTCTGCCGTGACCACTGCTGAACAAACCGGAACCGTTTATCTGGTGGGAGCGGGTCCCGGCGATCCCGAGTTGCTCACGCTGAAGGCGCATCGGCTGCTGAGCCAGTGCGATGCCCTGGTGTATGACTCGCTGGTGCCTAAAGAGGTGCTGGATCTTGTGCCGGCGTCCTGCGAACGCCGTTTTGTTGGCAAGCGTCGCGGACACCATTCGGTGCCACAACCAAGCACCAATGCCGTGCTCGTTGAAATGGCTCAGAAGCACAGCACGGTGGTGCGCTTGAAGGGGGGTGATCCCTTTCTCTTCGGCCGTGGAGGAGAAGAAGCGGCTTACTTGGCGGAGCGCAAAATTCCTGTTCAGGTGGTGCCTGGTGTCACCGCTGGCATTGCCGCCCCTGCCTACGCCGGAATTCCCGTCACCCATCGGCGGGCGGGGTCATCGGTGACTTTTGTCACCGGTCACGAGGAAATCGACAAGCGCCGTCCTTCAGTGGATTGGCGCGCCTTGGCCGCGGCCAGTGATGGCTTGGTGATCTACATGGGGCTCCACAACCTGCCCCGGATCGCGGGGGAGCTGATGGCGGGTGGTTTGGCTACGACAACCCCCGTCGCGGTGATCCAGCAGGGCACGGTGGCGGGGCAACGCTGCCTCAAAGCCACCTTGGTTGACGTTGCTGATCAATGCAGAGCCGAAGCCTTCAAGTCACCCTCAATTGTTGTGGTAGGTGAGGTGATTGATCAGCAGGTTGAGGCCTGCATGCCCACCCCGGCAGCGGTCACGATGCCGATTCCGTTCTGAACGGCTCCGCCCTATTCCTTCAAGCGAGCCCGGAGCTGGGCCAGGTTGCAAGGTCGGGTGTCGGCATCGAGCTGAGCCCGGATGAGCCGGTTCCAAGCCGTGGTCACCGCATCAAGAGACCCAGGCAGCACAAACACAAACGTGCCGTTGGCCACGCCGGCAAGGCAGCGGCTTTGCAGGGTGCTGGTGCCAATGCTCTCGAAGGAGAGCACACGGAACAGTTCCCCGAATCCTTCGATTGTTTTGTCCAGCAGCGGTGCCACTGCTTCGGGGGTTCCATCGCGGCCGGTGAGACCGGTGCCTCCGCTGGTGATCACCACATCAACCGCAGGATCGGCGATCCAGCGGCTCAGTTCACGGCGGATTTGATAGCGATCATCCGCGCAGAGTTGTCGCTCGTGAAGCCGATGGTCGGCGGCTTCAAGGCTGCGCTGCAGCTGATCTCCGCTGCTGTCGTCCGCCAAACTGCGAGTGTCGGAGATGGTGAGCAGGGCGATGGACAGGCCCATGGCACAGCGGCGGAGCCCCTGGACGCTAGAACCGCTCCAGCTGCCATGGATGTGGTGCTGAAGGTGCTGCTGTTCGCTTCCCTGCGCGAACGCGCCGGTTGGTCCGAACGTTCCCTTCCGTTCACGCCAGGGGTCTCGACGGCCCGTGAGGTCTGGAACCAGTTGGAGCTTGGCCCGCTCGAGGGCATCAGCATTGCGGTGAACCAGGAGTTGGTTGGTGCTAATCAGCCGTTGCAGGCCGGAGATGAACTGGCCTTTCTTCCACCGTTCACAGGGGGTTAAAGCGTGACCGGTTGCCGTGTCGAGGTCTGCCCAGATCCCTTTGATCCTTGGCAGCAGCTTGCGCTCTGGAGTGGGAATGCTGCCGCTGCGGCGATTTTTATTGGTCGGGTGCGCCCCACCACGATGGACGGCCGGCCTCTGGAGGTGCTGGAGCTGGAGCACTTCCCCGGTCTTTGCGAACGTCAGATCACGGCCATGGCACAGCGTCTGCAGCAGGAGCACCAGGCCGGGCCGATTTTGGTGCTGCATCGGGTGGGGAAGCTCACCCCCGGTGAGCCGATCGTGCTTGTGGCGGTGCAGGCCGATCGTCGTGGGTCGGCGCAGTGCTGCTCGGCCGCGTTGTTGGAGCAACTCAAGTACCAGGCTCCGTTTTGGAAGCGGGAGTGGTGCGCTGGTCAGGGCACCTGGCTGGCGGCGAACACACCGCTCTGATCAAGGCTCGGGTGCTGAAGTTGGTAGCCCAACTGTTTGAGCCGGGTGTTGCGAATCCGCCGGCCCCCTGAACCCGATCCGTCCTGCCCAAGCCAGCGCACGGGGGCCAGGCCCTGGCGCTGCAGGCTGCGCCCCACGAGATCCCGCAGCCGAATCGGCTCATCGTTGACCACATTCACTACACCGGCCCATTCAGCATCGAGAGCTGCTTCCAGGGCGCCGGCGGCATCCGCCACATGCAGCCAGTTGCTGTAGGTCGCTCCGCTGCCAGGGCGTTCCAGCCCGGCGAGCCCGCGCAGGCGTCGATCAAGATCGCGGCCAGGGCCGTACAGCGCCCCAAGGCGCAGGATGCACACCCGACGGTCGCTGATGCCTTTGAGCAGTTGTTCGCCTTCCAGCAGAACATCGCCATGGCCCCGGCTTGGCTCGGGTGGCGTTTGCTCATCCACCCAGTCACCCTCGGTATCGCCGTACACCGAGCAACTGCCGGTGTAATTGATCTGCCGCAGTTCCGGCAGTTGTGGCAACAGCGACGTCAGGCAGCGGAAGCTGTCGACGAAGGTGTGGCGATAGCCGTTGGCATCCACCTGGCGATCTCCCTTGGGCCCGAGGCAGAACACGGCGCTGCTGCTTTGTCGCAGGGCGTCCAACAACTGGGTGGGGTCAGTGGCATCGCAGATCTGCACCCGATCGGCCAGGGGGCTGAGTTGCTCCAGCCGTTCGCTGCTGGTGGTGGTCAGCGTCAGCCTCAGCTGGGGCCGTCTTGCTTGCAGCCGCTCCGCCAGGGCGAGCCCCACATACCCGCAGCCAACGATTGTCAGGTCCATGGCGGGGATGGCTGTTGGCGCGACCCTAAGGAGATCGACCGTTTCATGCCGTCACTGACATGACCGATCAATGGACCCTCAACCGCCGAAATTTCGCCGGTCATTGGCAGGGATGTGGCCATTGGTTTGAGCGGGAAGGTAGCGGTTGGCTGGATCTCCAGCGTCCGACCCGTCGGATCGACCCCACCACCTACGCGATTTCCTTTTCCGATGACGACCACGGGGTGTGGGATGGCTCGGGACTGGCCTTTGCACCCGGTGGCCAGGCCACCTATCCCATCAGTCGGGCCACCTACAACGCTGGTGGAGGCTGCTGGCAGTTTCCTGGGGCAGGAGGTCAGTCCAGCCTGGGTCTTGATCCCGATCGTCCCCGCTTTGGCCATGAGATCAACTTGTTCTGTGGTCGTTCCCGCTCGATGCTGTTGCTGCTCTGGGAACCACTTGATGGCGGCTGGCGTTTGCAGCGTGTTGGAGCGGTGGGTTTCCGTTGCTTGAACAGCACCGATTCCGAACCCGACCGTCCCGCATGCGGGACACCCGAGGCCCTGCTGGCGCCGGTGCAGGGATGGAGCGGTGAGCGGCAGATGCTCAGGCCGCAAGCGGGGGTGAACGGCCAGGCTGAGGACGCCGCTCCGCTGGTGTTCGATCCAAGCCAGCTGTTGCACAACGAATGCTCAGCCGTGATGTCTGACGGCTTGGTGTTCTCGGTGCCAAGCGAGATTCCCCAGCAGCCCTTCAGCCTCGAGATCGGTGGCCGTCTCGGTGTTGCGTTGTTTCAGCAGATCAGCATCCATTTCGATGCATCGGGCCAGCTCATGGCCTGGGAGCGCCGACGCTTTCGGCCTGATCTGGCTTAGAAAATCCGCTGACGAATCAGCTGGGCCCAGAGACGCGTGCCGCTCTCCAGCGGGCCGGCTTTCGCTGGCAGTTCCAACAGCAGATCGGCGTGTTGCAGCGAACCGATCCGGGATGAGGCCTGTGAGCCATCCACCCGTGCCAGCAGCGTTCCTGCGGTGTTGGTCTCGAGGCGGGCCCGGGCCAGTTCCGGTCGTCCCGGTCGGCGAGACAACGGGTCGGCAAGTTCCACCATTACTCGGGGGAACAGCTCCGGTTCGCTCTGGCCCTCCAGGACCTGCAGGGCGGGCCAGAGCAGTTGCAGGGCAGTGACCGCTGCCGCCACGGGATTGCCCGGAAGTCCGAAAAATGGCACGCCCTTACCGATGCTGCCGAAGGCGAAGGGGCGACCTGGGCGCAGGAATAGTTTCCAGAAGTTCACTGCACCCAGCTCCGCCACCAGCGGTCGGATCCAATCGGTGTCGCCGGCGGAGACGCCGCCGGTGCTCACAACTACATCGCAGTTTTTGGCCAGATCAAGGAGGGCCTGCCGCAGAGCGTCGGGTTGATCGGCCACCACCCGTCGCTGGGTCGCCGACTGCCCGAGGGCCCGGAGCATCGTCTCCAGAAGCGTGCCGTTGCTTTCCCAGATGGCACCGGGGTGCCGTGCTGTTCCCGGTGGCACCAGCTCGTCACCGCTGATTAGCAGCCCGATGCGGGGTTGCTGAGCAACGGTTATGTCGGCGATGCCGCAGCCAGCGAGGCGCGCGAGATCGGCGGCACCCAGGCGCTGGCCAGCAGCCAGTAGCAGGTCTCCTGGTCGGCATTCTTCATCCTCGGGGCGAATCCAGGGACGGTCCGATGCCTCTTTTGTCAGTTGGAGGCTGGTGCCGTCCACGCTGATGAGCTCTTGGGGCAGCACCCAGCCGGCACCGTCCGGCAGTGGAGCGCCTGTGAGGATGCGGATCGCATTGCCGTTGTCCAGGGTCCCGTTGAAGGGTTGGCCGGCGGCGGAGCGTCCCTTCAGTTGCCAAGTCTCCCCAAGCTTGGGCTGGTGGCTTTGCCCCAGGGCGTAGCCGTCCATGATCGAGGCCCGAAACCCTGGAACGGCCGCGCTGGCCAATACATCCGCTGCACTCACCCTGGCGAGGGCCTGCTCCAGCGGAACCGTGCTCTGTGCGGTGATCGGCTGAAGCGCCGCCAGCACCCGTTGACGTGCCTCCTCCAGAGGTAGCCCTTCGCGTCCGTAGGGCTCAGCGTTTCCAGACACCGTTCCGCCCTCCTTCTTTGAAGTCCAGCTGGATCGCCTCGATCGTCATGGCTGGATCGACCGCCTTGAGCATGTCGTAAAGGGTCAGCAGTCCCACGGACACCGCCGTCATCGCTTCCATTTCCACTCCGGTTTGGCCTGCGGTGCGGCAACGGCAGTGGACGACCAGGCCAGGGAGTGATGCGTCGGCGTCGATCGACACATCCATGCCACTGAGTGGCAGGGGATGGCACAGGGGAATCAGCTCCCAGGTGCGCTTGGCCGCCTGGATCGCTGCCACTCGGGCTACCGCCAGAAGATCTCCTTTTGGAGTCTCGCCCCGTTGGATCAGGCCGAGGGTTGAGGCTTCCATGCGTATGGCCCCACGGGCATGGGCTTCGCGGTTCGTGGCTGGACGGTCACCCACGTCCACCATGTGAACCTCGCCTTGCTGGTTCAGATGACTCAGGTTTTGCGTCATTCGATCAAGGTGACAACACCGCTGTTGAGTTGAAAACAACCCACCACCAGTTTCAGCGCACCACTGGCTTTGGCGTCGGCCAGAACGGTGCTGCGTTGAATCAAGGTGGAGGCGCTGGCGAGGGCATTGCGTTTCACGGCTTCCTCGAGATTGCTGCTGCCGTTGATGTTCTTCCGGATGGGTTGGATCAGCCGGTCTAGGGAAGGGGTCAGTGGATTGGCGTCCATCGCCGCCGTCACGGCTCCGCAGCCGCTGTGTCCCATCACCATCAGCAGAGGCGTTTTGAGAACGCTGACGCCATACTCCACCGACGCCATCGCTTCGTCAAAGGCACTGTTGCCGGCATTGCGGATCACGAACAGCTCGCCAGGGGTGGTGTCGAACACCCAGTTCGGCGACACCCGTGAATCAGAGCATGTGAGCACGGTGGCCCAGGGATGTTGACTGGTGGCCAAAGCCCTGGGGGAGTTGAAGCAGCGCGGGTCGGGATCCGCCGTTCGGAGCTTTGTTTCCTCGTTTTGCTCGGCTCGGCGCCAGGCCTCGGCAAACCGGCGGTTCCCTGCCATCAGGGCCTGGAGTGGATCATGCGGGACGCAGAACCCTTCCTCTGCTGCCTCAACCGGGCGCGCTTGCATCAGGGCGGTTAAGGCCAGACCGCCCGTTTGCTGGAGGAAGTGGCGGCGCTGAATCACCATGCCACCACCTTATTTAGGCCGTGCGATCAGCGCTGGCCGAAGGGTGCCCAGAGGGTGGCTTCGGAACCCACAACAGGTTCCACAGCGGGCTGGATGGCAGCAGCAGGTTGGGCCGTTGCGCCTGTGTTGGCACTGGCGATGTCGCGCTCGGCCAAGGGAGCCCAGAGAGCGGCAGGCCCGGCGATCACCGGTTCCACTCCAGTGGCGCCGGCCTGAACGAAGGCCGTCTGGCTGCGCACCAGCTGCACGGCGAGAGAACCAACGATGAAGGCACCCAGGAAACCGGCGGCCAGGGTGATGGGGCTGCGGCCGGAAGCGGACGAGATGCTGCTAGTCACGGCAGAAACTCTTTAAACAGAGCTTCAGTATGGAAAGAATTGGTGTGAACGACTACTAAATGGGCTGAATTGTGTAGCGGAATTAATAGTTTCTATGGGATCAAAGCCCTGCATGGGTTGTTGTTGTAGTGCTTCAGCCGTGACCCATCCGTGGGACATTCCCAGCAACATTCCAAGGGAGAGAGCGAAGCGCACGAGCCGAGATTTGTATCGGAGTAAACATCTCTGTTTTCGTGTGCTTCCGTTGTCATCATTGACACCGATCAAGGCTTTGGTTGATGTCCAGCCGTTGTGATTCCGCCAGCCATTGCTTTGCCTTTGAACAGGACTTCATCGGCAATTGGCGCTGCATTCCCCTGTGTGTGCGACGCAAATTGGATCTGTGTGGGGTGAAGTTAAAGCTCAACCACTGGCTTGAACTTTCCCAGGAGCAACGTCAAGCCTTGGTGGATTGGTCGGATGCGGCCGATGCTCTCGAGCAGCTTCGCCAACACCTGCGCGATTGCACGCGCCCTATGGCCGATGGAATGGCCAAGGATCTGCCACCAGTGAGCGGTGCCCCCTGGCAACAGCAGGCGCAGATGCCTGCTGTGGTGCAGCAGGCGGCCACAGTGCGGGGTGTGGTGCTGACTCTTGAGCAATGGATCCAGCTCAGTGAGCTGGATCGCTTTGCGTTGTGCAAGTTGGCCCGGCCGGGGCACGACCACCACAACCTTGAGGCAGCCTTCAGCGAAGTGCTGGTGTGAGCAGCCGGCGCAGAGCCTCCAACCTTCCTTTCTGCTGTTCAACGGGCTTCACCACCGAGACGGCGGGGGCCACGATCACCGCGCAGGCCTTGAGTTCAGGCTGCTTCGACACCGGGCAGGCTTCGTCATGCATCAGGGTGTTTGCTTCGCAGGCCTTCTCCTGGGTGAATCCCCAGTGCATGGGCAGGAAGACCGATCCACGCCGAATGCGATCGGTGACTTTCACCGTGGCGGTGAGGTGGCCGCGGCGTGAGCTAATCGCTGCCAGTTCACCATTGCGCAGTTGCAACTCCTGAGCGTCACCGGGGTGAATTTCCAGCAGCGGCTCGGGATGCTGTTTCATCAGCCGTTCCACCTTGCCGGTGCGGGTCATCGTGTGCCATTGGCCCAGGTAGCGGCCCACCGTCAGCACCAGCGGATAGGTCTCGCAGGGGGGTTCCGCCAGTCCCAGCGGTTGATCGGTGCTGAAGCGGGCGCGTTTGTTAGGCGTGGCGAAGTGATGGTTTTCGTAGAGGCGTTTGGCTGCTGTGGTGGGGGTGCTGCCGCTGGGATAGGGCCATTGCTGCGGCCCTTCCTCGTCCAGCAATTCATGGCTCAGGCCGCTCACATCGCAAAGCCTGCCTCGGGTGAGAGCCGTGAATTCGGTGTAAACCTCAGCGGCTGAACCGAAGTTGAACTGCTTGCTGTAGCCCAGGCGGCGGCCCACGTCGGCAAACACCTCCCAGTCAGGACGGCTCTCGCCGAAGCGGCGTCGATAGGCCGGGCAGTAGGTCACCCGCCGTTCGGAATTGGTCATGGCGCCGGCTTTTTCGCTCCACTGGGCTGCGGGCAAAAGCAGGTGGGCGTAGTGGGACGTTTCTGAGTCGGCGTAGGCCTCGCTTACCACCACCAGCGGGCACTTCTGCATGGCTGACTTCACCCGGTCGAGATCCGGGAGGCTGACCAGGGGGTTGGTGGCGGCCACCCACCACAGATCCAGCCCCTCCTGTTCCATGGCTTCGATCTGCTGCCAGGCCGCCAATCCGGGCTTGGCGTTGATTCGTCCTGCCGGCAGCTGCCAGGCCTGTTCCACTTTGGCGCGGTGTTCTGCGTTGGCCACCAGGCGGTAGCCCGGCAGCAGGTGGGCCAGGCCTCCGGCCTCGCGTCCGCCCATGGCGTTGGGTTGGCCGGTGAGGGAAAACGGGCCCGATCCTTCCTTGCCGATCTGGCCGGTAAGCAGATGCAGATTGATCAATCCCTGCACCACGGCCGTTCCTTCACGACGTTGGTTCACCCCCATCGACCAAAGGCTGAGCACCTTCTCGCGCCGGTGGAACAGTGCCGCCACTTCCCGCAGGCGTTTTTCGGGGATGTTGCAGAACCGGGCCACCCGTCGGGGTGTCCAGCGGGCGGCGACGTCAAAAAAGGCGTCGTAATTCTCGGTGTGGTCGTCGATGAAAGCCGGGTCCTGGCCGTTTTCTCGCAGCACGAGGTGGGCGATGCCGTGCAACAGGGCTAGGTCGCTGCCCGGTGCAATCGGCAAGTGGATATCGGCGGCTTTAGCGGTGTCGGTGCGGCGTGGATCTACCACCACGATATTCACGCTGCCGGGGTTTTTGCGTTTTCGCTTCAGCAGCCGCTGGAACAGCACCGGATGGCATTCGGCCGTGTTGGTGCCAATCAGAAACGCCACCGTGCAGTGGTCGAGGTCCTCATAGCTGCAGGGGGGACCATCGGAGCCCAGGCTACGGGTGTAGCCCGCCACCGCTGAGCTCATGCACAGCCGCGAGTTGGCGTCGAAATTGTTGGTGCCCAGGGCGCCTTTCAGCAGTTTCTGGGCCAGGTAGTAATCCTCGGTGTGGAACTGACCGGAGCCGTACATGGCAATGCCATCGGCGTTGCCGCGCCGCGCCACGCTCGCCTGGATCTGACCGGTGATTTTGTTGAGGGCGTCGTCCCAGCTGATTGGTGTGAAGTCGTCCTCGAGGGTCTGGCGGAACAGGGGTTGGCGCAGGCGGCCTCGGGCCAGGGTTTCGCCGACGGTGGCCCCCTTGATGCAGACCTGGCCAAGGCTGGAGGGGTGCTCGCGGTCGCCGCGGGCGGTCCACATCGGGTTGCCCTCAGCATCCCGCTTCACGGCCTCACCCTTCACGGCAGGAGGCAAAAGCTCCAGGCCACAACCCACGCCGCAGTAGGGGCACTGGCTGCGCACGCTGCGGGGTGAGTTGGTCATTCAGGAACCAAAAAAAGAACAAAACCCGGAGCCGAAGCTCCGGGTCGTTGTGCAGCGACAGGGTGCTGCGAAGGGAGATGGATTAGGCGGTTTCGCCTTCGTGCAGGTCTGCAAAGGACCCCTTGGGCTCCTTCAGGAAGAAGAAGCAGAAGAAGGCCACGATCAGACCGGCCACGCCCAGGATCTGGAAGAAGGCACTGTTGGAAGCCGCGATCACCTCGGGGGTGGGTTCGCCGCCGCCGCCCATCCACATCGGCAGGAGGCTGAAGATGGTCAGGTAGGTCACAGCACCAACGTTGCCGTAGGCACCCACCAGGCCGGCCACCTGACCGGTGACGCGACGTTTGACCAGGGGCACCAGCGCGAAGGTGGCGCCTTCACCGGACTGCACGAAGAAGGAGGCGAGCATGGTGATCACCACGGCAACGGCAATTCCGGTGGTGCCGGTGAAAGTGCCCGGCTTGATCATGCTCATCACCAGGTAGCCCACGCCGAGACCGGCGGTGAGGAAGCCCATGGTGTTCTTGCGGCTGCCGACGCGGTCTGAGATCAGACCACCGGCAGGGCGGGCGACCAGGTTCACAAAAGCGAAGCAGGACGCCAGGATTCCGGCGGTGGCCTTCGGCAGATCGAAGGTGGTTTCAAAGAAGGTTGGCAGCATCGAAACCACGGCCAGTTCGGAGCCGAAGTTCACGATGTAGGTGAGCTCGAGGATCGCCACCTGGCGGAACTCGTAGCGATCTTCCTTGGGATAGACCTTATTGCCGAGGATCAGGTCGCGGTTGGTGCGAATGATTCCCCAGGTTTGGAAGGCAAACCAGAGAGCGACTGCACCGAGGGCCAGCGGGTAGGTGGCAGCGGTGAGGAAGCCAACCTTCGTGAGGCGCCAGCAGAGCACGCAGAGGATGGCTGCGAAGGGCACGTTCATGCCCAGCAGACCCCAGAAGTCGCGCATGGAGGTGACTTCCAGGCCTGCGGTCTTGGCAGGGCGCTGATACGTCTTGCCGGGGGGGGTGTCGGTGACGTTGAAGAAGTAGAAGAAGCCGTAGAGGGCTGAAATGATGCCGGTCAGAGCGATGGCACCGCGCCAGTTCAGAACAGCGCCGGTGGGCAGTTCGAAGCCGCCGGAGAATGAGAGTAAGCCTGCGAGGGCAACCATGGTGAGGGCGGAGAAGGCGGAGCCGAAGTTGCCCCACCCGCCGTAGATGCCTTCAGCCAGGCCGATTTCCTTGGGCGGGAACCACTCGGCCACCATGCGGATGCCGATCACGAAGCCAGCGCCGACGATGGAGAGCAACAGACGGGCCACCACCAGCTGGTTGAAGTCCTGAGCGAAGGCAAACAGCAGGCATGGAATCGCCGAGAACACCAAGATCGAGGAGTAGGTGATCCGGGGTCCGAATTTGTCCAGCAGCATGCCGATCAGCACGCGCGCTGGGATGGTGAGGGCCACGTTGCAGATGGCCACGGTGCGGATCTGACCAACGGTCAGTCCGAGATCCGCTTTCACGGTGGTGGCCAAAGGGGCCAGGTTGAACCAGACCACGAAGGTCAGGAAGAAGGCGATCCAGGTCAGGTGAAGGGTTCGGTACCTGCCCTGGAACGACCAAAGGTCGCCAAGCATTGAGGAGAAGAAAAGGAACCACGGGCTTCAAAAGGAAAGGTGCCCGGGGATGGCAAAACGGTCGAAAAAAGAATCCGTTTAACTCGCGCAGTTAATCAATTCATCGTGCCCACGTTTGGTCAGATTGGTTACCGATTTCTGTTTTTCTGTTCTGTAGCAAACATCAACTTGCCTGATTGATCGGATCAGGTGTTCTTGTGCCGCGATGATTTGGTAGCGGTTGCAACTTTTGTGGGCTGTTGGACTTCGCTGGTTCAGATTGTTGGTTGGCGATGTGAACCAAGGCTTGAGGGTTTGTTTGCTCAGTGGCGGAAGCAGCCGTCGCATGGGGCGTGACAAGGCGCTGTTGCCGCATCCCTCTGGCGGTGTCTGGCTCACGGCCCTGGTCGACCAGCTGCTGCCCCTCGGCCATCCGGTACAGGTGCTGAGTCGTCATGCCGAGCACGCAGCGCTTCTGGCCCACCGGCCCGGATGTTCCGTACAGCTGGAGCTCCCTCCCTGGAATGGCCCCCTGCAGGCGTTGGCCAAGGTGCTGTCTCCGATGCCCGGCGAGGCCTTGCTGGTGCTGCCGGTGGATATGCCCCGTTTGCGCACCGCTGTTGTCCAGCAGCTCATCGCAGCCTGGAATCGTGCCCCGGAGCAAGCAGCGGTGGCTCATGACGGGCAACGGCTTCAGCCGTTGCTGGCGGTGATCCCCTCAGGTTCTCCCTTCCGCTCCTGCCTTGATCAGCAACTCCAACGCGGAGAGTTGCGCTGGATGGATTGGTTGACCCGCGTTCCCCATCAGACGGTGCGCTTGCCTGCAGAAGCTTTGTTGAATGCCAACTGCCCTGCAGATCTGGCAGCGTTGAAGGAATGAGCACTTCGCTGCCGCTCGCTGATCGTTTCAACCGGCCCATCGGGGTCCTGCGGCTGTCGCTCACGGCCCGTTGCAATCTCGCCTGTCCGTACTGCTGTCCGGATGTGGAGGAGCCCCCTGGCTTGCTCACGCTTGAGCAGCAGCTGCGCGTCATTCGTGTGGCTGCGAGCTTGGGGGCACAGACGCTACGGCTCACCGGTGGAGAGCCGTTGTTGAGCCGGCGCTTGTTGCCTTTGCTGGAGGCGGTGGCGCAGGCCCGGCGGGATCGTTCGGATCCGATCGCCGGTCTTCAGTCGGTGGCGCTCACCAGCAACGGGGTGCTGTTGTCGGAACCGATGGCGCGGGCGTTGCGTGCCGCAGGGCTGGATCGCATCACCATCAGCCTCGATGCAGCGGAAGGGGAGGCAGCGGCGCGTATGGCTGGTCTCCAGGGTGGCGCCGTGGCTGGGGACCGCCTGGTGCGCCAAGTGCAGGACGGCATCGCGGCGGCACAGGCCGCTGGTTTTGACCCCTCATTCGGTGAGCTCAAGCTCAATGCTGTGATCCAACGGGGGATCAATGACGATCAGCTGCTGCCCTTGGCCGCTTTGGCTCGGCAGCAGGGGGTGGAGCTGCGCTTGATCGAGTACATGGATGTGGGCAACCGCAACCAGTGGACGCTGGATCAGGTGCTGCCGGCGGCGCAGATGCTGGAGCGTATTCACGCCCGTTGGCCCCTTGAACCTATGGGTCGTCCGCGGGGTGGGACGGCCCGACGTTGGCGCTATGGCGATGGTGCAGGATCCATCGGTGTGATCGCCTCTATCAGTGAGCCGTTCTGCGGCGATTGCAACCGGTTGCGTGTCACCGCCGATGGGCAGGCGTTCACCTGTTTGTTCTCGGCTGATGGCACGGATCTCAAGCCCGCGCTCGCGTCGGAGCTCCAGCTTGAGCAGGCCATGCGCCAGCTCTGGCAGCGGCGCCAAGACCGCTATAGCGAGGAGCGTGATCCAGCCGCCGCTGCGTCAACCCATGCGGAAATGGCGTACCTGGGGGGCTGAACCGTCGTGATCGTCACCGTTTTTGCGTGATGCTCCCGGTACAACGGGGCAGCTGAAGGATCCAAAAGGATCCATCGACATGTTTGAACTGCTGGCCTACGAGCGCTTCCGCGACACCCCGTCGGTTCGTTTTTTCGACGTCACCGTGGACACCTCGAATGCGCGCGACCTGGTGATTCACAGCGGCCCGGCCGTGTCGCCTCCCAATGATCCTGAGAGCGGAGCCTGGCAGTTTTATCTGCATCCCCATCAGGAAGACAATCTGCTTGCGGCCAGTGGCGGCAGAACCTTCTTCTTGGTGAACCTGGCCTGGGAAAAGCCATTTCACATCGTTCGGCTCGAGAGCGGTGGTGACATCCTTCGTATCCCCCCCGGCACCTTCCACCGCTCGATCTCCGATCCCGATGGTTCCGTCGTTTTGAACCAGGCGGTCCGTGAGGAAGGCGCTTCTCTGGTGCAGGAATTTCGCGTCTACAACAGCGCTGAGATTCCGGCCTTGATGGCAGCCACCCTGAGCTCGGCTCCGAAGCCCCAGTTGCATGGGGTGGAACCTCTGCTTCAGGCGGCCTGAACCAGGTTGCGTGAGGAGGTCTCCGTTCCGGAGCTTTCCTCATTGATTTGTATCTGCCAATTCAGTTCACTTGTGGTTCCGGGGGGACCACTGAAGCTGCCGCTCACGGCTGCGGTGAGTTCCGGCTTGGACGAGGTGGCCAGCACCACATAGCGATCGTTGACTTCCATGCCGGCACTGGGGTCAAAGCCGCGCCAGCCCGCTCCTGGCAGATAGACCTCCGCCCAGGCATGCAGGTCGTAGTCCTTCGGAGGAGGTTGCTGCAGTTGATAGCCGCTCACGAAGCGGGCGGGAAGACCCACCACGCGGCAGCAGGCCACCATCAACATGGCCAGATCACGGCAGGAGCCGATCCGCTCGCGCAGGGTTCGGCCCGCGGGCCAGGCCGGCCCCACATGGCGTTGTGTGTATTTCACCCGCTCTTGAATCAGTTCAATCAGTTGCTTCAGAAAGGCCAGGGTCTGCTGGTTGCTTCCCATCAGCGCTTCCTGGGTGAGCTCGATGGCCGCAGGTTCGTGCTGGCCATTGGGCAACCAGCCTTCCAAGGCTCCCTGCAGATCGCTGTTGAGCTGGCCTTGCGGGTAAGGCAAGGGTGGTTCGAGTCCGTTGAAGCAGCTCTCTAGCGGAGGTGCCGGTCGGGTCTCCACCAGGCTGCGGGCTTCAAAGATCAGTTCATCTGTGCTGCCCAGAAAGCGGAGCCGTTGGATTTCGTCGCCGCTGGCGGCCACCAGTTCCCGACGTTGTTCCGGTTCCGGCAGCACGCTGAGTTGATGCTCCAGAAGGGTCTGGAAACCTTGCCCCCGGGGTCTTAGACAGAGGCGATGCTCCCCCAAATACACCGGGGCTTCATACCGATACGTCAGGCGGTGAACGATGAGAGCGCGCATGCGGGATCGGTGGGAACGGAACTGAGGTCGGCGCTGGTGAAGTAGCGGGTCTGGATCAGGCTGTGGAGTTGATTGAGGTCCTGCTGAAGCTGGTCAATGGCTTCATGCAGACCGGCCTCGATCAAGTTGTCGATCCGCACATAGCTCCAGCGGGCCAGGAGCTGTCCGCGCAAGCAGTCGAGGTCATCTGGGGTGTCTTGGCTCGGGTGCTGCTGGATTTGTTGCAAGGTGTCGCTGATGCCCTGGAGGCAATACCGCACCGACCGAGGAAAGCTGGGATCCAGCAGCAAAAAGCGGGCCACCGCTGCAGGGCTGATCGCTTGCTGCACGCTCTGTCGGTACATCTGATAAGCGCCCGCTGTGCGCAGCAGGGTGATCCACTGCAGTTCATCCAGCACGCCGCCCACCTCCTCGGGGGAGGGCAGCAGCAGGAAGTATTTGACGTCGAGGATGCGGGAGGTTTTGTCGGCGCGTTCGATCAGACGTCCCAGCTGACTGAACAGCCAGCTCAGATCACGGCTCAGGGTGGTGTCGGTGATCCCGTACATGAGCTGGCAGCCACGCCGAATGATCCGCAGTTGCTCCTGCACCGGTTCCCGCCAGATGTCTTCGTCGTCCTGCAGGGTCCAGTGCAGATCATTGATCTGCTCCCACATCTCCGTGGTGATTACATCCCTGATCTGCCGTGCGTTTTCCCGGGCCATCGCAATGCAACTCACGATGCTGTTGGGATTGCTGCGGTCTAGTAGGAGGAAGCGCACCACCTGTTTCGGCGTGGCATCGGGATAGGCCGTATCAAAGCGGTGGCGATCCCCCGTCACCTCCACCAAGGGCAGCCATGGCTCGGCGCTGCCCGGAGGACAGTCCAACGCCATCGCTTCGCTCACTTCCAGAAAACGCGAGATGTTTTCGGCGCGTTCCAGATAGCGATTGATCCAGTAGAGCGAATCGGCGACGCGACTCAACACGGCACAGCCTCCTTTGGCTGCGGTGCTGCTATCCGTTGGTCGTCGACGATCCAGGTGTCCTTGCAACCGCCCCCCTGGGATGAATTCACCACCAGTGAGCCCCGCTTGAGGGCCACCCGCGTCAGCCCCCCTGGGCTCACCCAGTTGCTGGCGCCGCGCAGCACATAAGGGCGCAGATCCACGTGGCAGGGGTAGAGCTCACCGTCACTAAGGGATGGCACGGTGGAGAGCTGCAGCGTGGGCTGTGCGATGAAATTGCGGGGATTTTCACGGATCTTGGTGTCGAAGTCAGCCAGTTCCGATCGGCTGGCCTGGGGGCCGATCAGCATTCCGTAGCCCCCGGCTTCCGCCACTGATTTCACTACTAGTTGCTCGAGGTGTTCGAGCACATAGCTCTGATCGTCTGGCCGGGCACAGAGATAGGTGGGAACGTTCTCGATGATCGGCTCCTCATCGAGGTAGTAGCGGATCATTCCCGGCACATGGGCATAGATCAGCTTGTCGTCGGCGACGCCGGTGCCAGGAGCATTGGCGATGGCGACCCGTCCTTGCCGCAGCACATCGATTATTCCCGGCACCCCAAGCATTGAGTCCTTGCGGAACACGGTGGGATCAAGAAAATCATCGTCGATGCGGCGGTAGATCACATCCACGGGTTCGAGGCCACTGGTGCTGCGCATCCACACCCGGCCGTCTTCGCAGACCAGGTCGCGTCCCTCCACCAGTGCAATGCCCATCTGCTGGGCCAGATAGCTGTGCTCGAAATAGGCGCTGTTGAACACCCCGGGCGTCAGGATTGCCACGCGGGGGCTGTCACTCCAGGGCGCCAGGTCCTGAAGGGTGCGCAGCAGATGGGAGGGATAGGCGTCGATCGGTTGAACGGCACGGCCCTCGAACAGGCCAGGGAACAACCTTTTCATCACCCGACGATTCTCGAGGAAATAGGCCACCCCCGATGGACAGCGCAGGTTGTCTTCAAGGACACGCCAGGTGCCATTGCCGTCGCGAATCAGGTCGAGCCCGGAGATGTGGCACCAGCGGTTGAGGGGCAGACTGATGCCCTGCATCTGAGGTCGCCAACCGGAGGAACTTTCCACGTCTTCACGCGGGATCACACCGTCGTTGAGGATCTGCTGGGGGCCGTAGATGTCGGCGAGGAAGCAGTCGATGGCTTCCAGGCGTTGCAGTAGTCCCCGCTCCAGGGTGATCCAGTCGCTGCGGCCGATCAGTCGGGGCAAGGGATCGAAAGGAAGAATCCGTTCACTGCCCTTGAGCCCGGAATCGTTCAAGCGGAAGGTGGCGCCGAGGCGACGCAGCAGCTGGCTGGCCGAGGCATGGCTGCGGTTGAGCTCGGGTAATCCCAGCTGCCCCAGTGATGTGAGCAGAGTGGCCAGATCGTCGCGAGGTCTCTCCGTTTCACTGCAGAAATATTCGTCGAAGCCGACCGTGGGTTTGTAGTCGGTGAACATTCCGATGGTCTGCGCGTATGTCATCCAAGGCGTCGCCGCAACCCCCTTTGGGTGTAGTTGCTACACATTCCGCAATTTCAGGTGACATGGCGCTGATCGCTTGATGTTTGGGTATCCGTAGGCACCTGTATGGAGGGCGCAGGGCGAGGGCTTGGTGCCTCCTTTGCTTATCTGTTTTTGGATTTCAAACGCTCTTCGCCTTGGATGAATTGCTCTGGGCCCGACTGATCTTTGCCCTTGGTGCCGTTGTGACTGCGGCGACGGTGGTGATGATTCTGCGCGGACATATCTATTGGAACCGCAGGGGGTCGACGGATGTCCGCTGACTCGGTTCCCTTCCTTCAGCCCGGGATCGCCTGGGCGTTGGTGGTGCTGTTCTCTGTTCTCTGGGTGGCGCTCGGGATTACCTGGGGCCGGCGCGGTCAAGGCAATGCCGACGACTACATGCTGGCGGGGCGCAACATCGGGCTGGCCCTGAGTACGGCCACGTTGATGGCTTCCTGGGTCACCGGCAACACCACCCTGCTCGCCCCTGAATTTGGCTACAAAACCGGCCTCTGGGGCATGTTCAGCTATGCCCTGGCCGGGCTTGGCCTGATTTTGTTCGCCCCCCTGGCTTCGCGGATCAAGCAACTGATGCCCAACGGGCGCACCAGCGGCGACTTCATTCGCCTGCGCTACGGGCGTCTGGCCTGGTGGGTGTTCATGCTGATCACCGCGGTCTACACCCTGGGCTTTCTGATGACCCAGGCGATGGGTGCTGGCCTGCTGCTGCAGGCCCTTTCAGGCTTCGATTACCACGTGGGAATGGTGGTGGTGATTGGTGTCGCCACCGTGTACACCCTGTTCGGCGGGATGCGGGCCGTGATCGGCACCGATTTCATTCAGTCGCTGTTGATCATGGTGCTGCTGGCGGTGGTGGCGGTGCTCGCCTTCCGGCAATTCCCTATGCCCGAGGTGCATGCTTCCTTGCTGGCTCGGCATCCCGATCGGCTTGATCTGCTGTTGCCGGCGGGCTTGTTGATTGCCTGGAATTCCGCCCTCTTTTCCATGGGCGAAGTGTTTCACAACAACATCTGGTGGTCCCGGGTCTTCGCCAGTCGGCGTTCGGTGGTGATGACCTCTTTTGTATTGGGGGGAATCGCCTGGATGAGCGTGCCGATGGTGACGGGTTCCATCGGCCTGGTGGCCCTGGCGCGTGAGTTGCCCCTCGAGCAGGTGAACATGGTGTTCCCAGTGATGGCGGCTGATCTGCTCGGGGCTGGCGGTGCGGCTTTGGTGTTTGTGGTGGTGTTTGCCTCGCTCACCTCCACCCTGGACTCGCTGCTGGCGTCCACCGCCGATCTGCTGGCGGAGGATGTCTATTTTCGCCTGTTGCGGCCCCAGGCCAGTGACCTGCAGTTGAAGCAGGCGGCGCGGCTGATGGTGGTGGGGTTGGCCGTCGTCACCCTGGCGCTCTCCTGGCCGAGGTTGGATTCGCTGGCGTCGGTGCTGTTCTTCACCGGTGCCCTGGTGGCCTCCACGGTCTGGCCTGTGGCGTGCGGTTTGTATTGGCGCACGGCCAACCGCACGGCTGCTATCGCGGCCATGCTTGCCGGCAGCGTTGTGGGCCTGCTCTCCTATGTACTGATCGCGCCCTATTGCGCTGCTGTGTTTTCGGCGGCCGTGTCGGCGGTTGTGATGCTCATGGGCAGTCGGATCTGGCCGGAACGCTTTGACTTCACCTTGTTGCAGGAGGAGGGATGATCCAAACGGTTCCTTTGATGGCCGGCCTCGTTGGTCTGTCTGGCTTTCAGTTTCTGCTGGTTGCCAGTCAGTTCGCCCTGGTGCTGTCGGTGCTTGTGTTGCTGCTGATTTGGTGGGTGGAGTGGCGGGATGGTCGTGTGTGGTGACGCCTGCAAGTGTTAGTAACCAGCTGAACATTTTTTCCGGATCTTTGCTTAAGAAGCTGGTTCTTCGTGGACGCAGGAGTGTGGTTGTTGTTACCGGTAAAAGATGTAGTTCCTGGCTCTAGCACTCGTTCTGGCAAACAGGGTGTTGATCCGATTCCGCTATGGCACAGGTCAAATCAGCAGATGTGGACGCGTCGTCGGTCCAGATTCGGTTTGAGCCGATGGGGCCCGATGTCTACGGGCAGAACCAACCTCAGGAGCTGTTGGCTGCGATTGCCGAAGACGTTGAGCCTTTGAAGGATTTGGTGGATCAGCACGTGGTGTCGATCCAACCGTTTCGCCCCGAGGCTTTGTTGCAGGTGTTTCGCCTGGCGGCGAAGTTTGAGAGCAATCCAGATCGCTATTGCCGTCACAACACGCCACTTACCGGCAAGATTCTGATCAACGCGTTTTACGAACCAAGCACCCGCACCCGGCTGTCTTTTGACAGTGCCTGGCACCGACTCGGCGGTACCTCCATCAACATCACCGACAGGGCCACCACAGGGATTGCCAAGGGCGAGTCTCTCGAAGATGTCGCCCATATGTTCAACAACTATGGCGATTGTGTGGTGCTTCGGGATAGCGATCCCGGTGCCGTTTATGCAATGACGTCCACCCTTCGGATCCCGATCATCAACGCCGGAAATGGGATCGATGAGCATCCCACTCAGGCGATGGCCGATCTCTACACAATCTTCAAGTGGCGGCCCCAGCTCGCTGAGTTGGATGTGGCACCCGCAGATCGGATTCGCATTGGGATCGTCGGGATTCCCTCGCGGATGCGAACGGTTCGCTCCCTGTTGAGGATCCTGGCCAAATTCCCGCAGACGGTGGACGAGGTGGTGGTGATTCACGCCCCCGGGTTGGAGCCGGATCAGCCGCTGTTCGATCCAGGACAGTTGGGGGAGCTTGAAGCATGTGGGATGAAAGTGCGCTCCAGCACCGATCTGCAGGCTGAAGTGCCCGACTTGGATGTCGTTTACATCAACGCCATCGCCTGGGTGGGCGATTCCTATGAAGTGCACGGCGGAGGATTTCGCCTCACCCGCGACATGCCATTCAAACCGGAGGCGATTGTGCTCCATCCCTTGGCGCGGGGAGCGGAACTCAGCACCTGCCTGGATGACACGCCCCACAACTGGTATTTCAGTCAGGCAAGGGGAGCCGTGTTCCTGCGGATGGCCCTGCTCACCTGCATGGTGGATCGGGCCGAACGCGTGATGGATGTGATCTGAGGCGATCTGATGTGCGGAATCGGAGGTGTTTTCAATGCAGACCGTCAACAGACGGCGGATCGCCAGCTGCTGGTCAACATGGCGGCGATCCAGGCCCATCGCGGGCCCGACGGCTTCGGGGTTGAGGTGCTCGATCAGGCCGGCGTCGGCTTCTGCCATGCGCGCCTTTCAATCATTGACCTGAACGAGTCGCGGGCTCGGCAGCCCTTCCTCACCGATGACGGTGAGGTGCTGATGGCCCACAACGGTGAGTTTTACGACTTTCAGCGCATCAGGGCTGACCTCACCGCCCAGGGGGTGCGCTTCAGCAGCAAGAGTGATTCAGAGATCCTGCTTCGGCTCTACCAACGCCAGGGGTTAGAGGCGACCCTGCCTCTGTTGCGCGGTGAGTTCGCCTTCGCCTTGTTTGATCGGGCAGAGGACTGCCTCTACCTCGTGCGGGATCGCTTCGGCATCAAACCGCAGTACTGGGCGATGACGCCCGAGGGGCTGGTGTTCGGTTCCGAGTTGAAGGTGCTCTTCGCCCATCCGGCGGTGGAGCGACGCTTCACCTCGGAAGGTCTCTTCCACCAGTTGATGCAGACCATGGTCCCCGGCACCACAGCCTTTGCGGGGGTGCACCAGGTGAAGCCCGGCCATGTGCTGAAGGTGCAACGGGTTAGTGGGCGGCTGGAGGTATCGGAGTCCACCTACTGGGATGTCGACTTTCCGCGTAAAGACGAGCGGGACTCCAGCCGAACTGAGGCCGAGCACATCGCTGCCGTTCGTGCCGCGTTGCTGGAGGCCGTTGAGCTGCGCATGGTGGCCGACGTGCCTGTGGGTTGTTACCTCTCCGGCGGCATCGACAGCTGTTCGATCCTCGGCTTGGCGTCAGCCGTCAGCCAGGCACCGGTGAAGGCGTTCACGATCGGATTTGATGACGCCCGTTACGACGAGTCGCCGATCGCCCGGGAGATGGCCGAGGCCACGGGGGCTGAGCAGGATCTGATGCGTCTTTCGGGCCAGGAGCTCTATGGCCATATGGAGCGCACCATCTGGCACGCCGAGCGAACGATCTACAACACCTTGGCGGTGGCGAAGTTCTTGATGAGCCGCCACGTCAACGATGTGGATTACAAAGTTGTGATGACCGGTGAAGGCTCAGATGAGCTGTTCGGCGGCTATCCCGCCTTTCGCCGTGACATGTTCCTGCACGGTTTGGATGACCTGCCGCAGGAGGAGCGCGCCAGCTGGGAAAGCCTTTTGCAGCAGTCCAATGCCCTGGTTCAAGGGGCGATGCTGGCTGAAAACCAGGTGGATGATCCCGATCTCGATGCGGTGGTCGGCTTCACCCCCAGCTGTCTGCAGCCGTGGCTGGCCTGCGCACCCTTGGTGCCTGAGCTTCTGGCGCAGTCCCATGCCGAAGCCCTGAAGGATTACTCCCCGGGCAAGGCGATTGCCGAGCAACTGGATGCGGATCAACTGGACGGGCGCCATGCCCTGGACAAGGCCCAGTACGTCTGGATCAAGACCATGCTGGAGGGCCAGATCCTCACCTGGGGTGGCGACCGGGTCGACATGGCCAATTCCATGGAGGCCCGACCAGCCTTCCTGGATCATCATCTGGCAGCAGTGGCGGTGCAGGTGCCGCCCGAACTGCGGATCAAGGGGAAAACCGAGAAATACGTGCTGCGGGAAGCCATGGCGGGCCTGTTGCCGGAGGTGTTGTATCGGCGTGAGAAGTTCGCCTTCATGGCGCCGCCAGCCCACACAGAGCATGAGAAGTGGGAGCAGATGAAGCAGCTCGCCGACGACTACCTCAGTGATGAGGTGATCGATGCCGCTGGTTTGTTGAGCAAAGCCGGAGTGCGTGCCTTGTTTGCGCGTCATGAGGACCCGGCTACCACTGATGCGGAGCGTGTGCAGATGGATGCGGTGATCAACCACCTGCTGGGTGTGCAGATGCTGCACCGCATGTTTGTGGCCGAAGACGTGCCAGCTCTGGCCCGTCGGGAGGCTGACCGTCTGGGCTGGCGGGTGCTGATGCCCGTTTGAATTCTTTGGTCAGGGTTAAATCGTTGCGCTAGCTACAAGGCTCCGCGGGTTTTCGGGTGAATATTGACCTCCGTTTGAAACGAAGGTCACGGCATTGCCCACGCTCATCTCGGCTTCTCCGACTAAATCCGCAACCGGGATCGAGCCAAGCAAAGTTGCCGCGCGACCAAACCGTGATCGTTTGGTTGCAACGATTGAGCAGCTGGCCAGCATTGGTGCCAAGCCAGATGGCAGCGTTTGTCGACGCGGGTTCTCGCCTGAGGATGTGCAGGGCCGTGAGTTGCTGGCCCATTGGATGAAGCAGCTCGGCATGCAGGTGCGTGTCGATGCTGCTGGCAACTTGATCGGACGCCTTGAAGGCCTTGATCCCGATTGTCCTGCTTTGGCCACCGGGTCTCACCTCGACACGGTTCCCACCGGAGGACGTTTTGATGGGGCCCTGGGAGTCTTGGCCGGTCTGGAAGCCTGCCGCGCTCTTCAAGACCAGGGCCTGCGCCTGCGACATGGCATCGAGTTGATCGCCTTTGCCGACGAGGAGTCGACCATGGTGGGCTGCAAGGGTTTGACGGGCACGGCCTCCGATGACCCGGAGAGTTTTGCTACCAGCAATGGCCAGCCGATTCAGGACAATCTGGCGCGCATCGGCGGGCATTGGCCCTCTTTGGCCTCGGCCCGACGCTCCGATGAGGCCTATGCCGCCTTTCTGGAATTGCATGTTGAGCAGGGCGGTGTTCTCGAGCAACGCGGTGATGCCATTGGTGTTGTGGAGGGTGTTGTCGGTCAGCGTCGGTTCAGCATCAAGGTGCAGGGCCAGGCCAACCACGCCGGCACGACACCGATGGGGCTGCGACAGGACGCCCTCGTGGCGGCCTCGCGTCTTGTTCTTGCCGTTGAGGCCATGGCCTCCAGTCATCCCGGAGATCCGGTGGCGACGGTGGGTCGACTGGAGGTTTGGCCTAATGCAGCCAATGTTGTCCCTGGTGCTGTCGCCCTGACGGTTGACCTAAGGGACGTTGATCCGACCGTTCTTGATCAGTTGGTGGAGGAGTTGATGCAGCAGGTGGAACGCATCGGTGCTGAAACAGGCTGTCCGATTGCGGTGGATCCCCAGTTCAGCACTGATCCCACCCCTGCTGATGCTGTGGTGATGGCCACGATCACTGAGGTCGCAGCCGATCTCGGCCTGTCCCACAGTCATCTCCCCAGCAGAGCCAGCCACGATGCCCAGGAGGTCGGCCGTCGTTGGCCGATGGGCATGATTTTTGTGCCCAGCAAGGGGGGCTTGAGTCATTCCGCTGCAGAGTTCACCAGCGATGAGCAGTGCTTTGCAGGTACCTCGGTGCTGATGGAAACGTTGCTGCGGCTCGACCGTCAGCTGCCGTGACCTTTTCAATCCTGGCCCGTGATCCCAACAACGGTCGTTTTGGCGTGGGTGTGGCCACCTGTCATATGGCCGTTGGATCCACCGTCCCCCATATCCGCGCGGGGGTTGGTGCTGTCGCTACACAGGCCCACACCAATCCGTATTTGGGGATTTGTGGCCTGGAGCGTCTGGAGCAGAGTTCGGATGCTGAGAGCGTTCTGGCCAGCCTTCTTGCGGATGATCAGCATCGTGATCGGCGTCAGTTTCACCTTATTGACCTGGACGGTCGCACGGCCTGTTGGACGGGGCAGGATTGCGGCTCTTGGGCAGGGCATCGCCATCAGCGTGACCTCTCCGTTGCTGGCAATTGCTTGGCGGATGAGGCCGTGTTGGCGGCTATGCAGCAGGCCTTCCTCACCAGCGACCCCAGCTTGAAACTGGGCCGTCGCCTGATGATGGCTCTTCAAGCTGGGGAAGCGGCTGGTGGTGATCACCGTTCCAACCTCTGCACCTCAGCGGCTGTGCAGGTGAGCGGCGAAGCTGCCTTCCCGCTGTTGGATCTGCGCGTTGATTTTCACGAGCGCGCCGTGGAGCAGTTGATGGAGGTGTACGAGCGCAGTCAGGATCTTTGGGCCCAGCAGTGGAGGGATGAACTGTCTGAATTGCCTATGCTCAACCGCTTGGTGGCTTGAGCATTCACTTTTGTCTGTCTCATTAAAAATCCCTGCACATGGGAATGTGCAGGGATTTTTTGAATTCAAGTGAATTCAGCTGGGGACGGATGCTTCCCACTCCACATTCAATCCAGCTTCGCGTGCATCACTGATCAGATCGTCGATGCAATCCATGCCGAAGGCGGCTTGTCCAGATAGCAGGGCATCCCAGTCTTGAGCTGGAAAGTGAGTTTGCAGCCAGAACACGCCATGCACGCTGGAGGGATTCACCTGCACGAGACCTTGGTCGAGGCGAGTAGTGATGAGGTCCAACGTCGTTGCTGAAGCTGGGTCTATTACGCCTCAATCCGTGCAAGAGGAATGTTCGAGTTGCTACAGATTGAGTATTTGCTCTAGCGCGTATAGCCCACCCCGCGGTATACGAGCTGCACCGGAGTGCGGTGGATGGTGATTTGACGGGCTTGGTACACGTTGCGGCGGTAGACCAGCTGCACACCGGGCTTGCCCTGAGTGGCGTTGTTTTGCTGGTACTGATGGCCGCGGTAGAGAAGGGTGGTCATTGAGATGGTCCTCGAAGCAAGCTCAGGTCCCCGTTCCATGGCCTGAGGCGAACTGCGCTTCGCGCGATGCGAAGTGAACGATCGGTAGCTGTTGCTACGGAAATATTGAAGCTCCTACGAATTCCGAAGTGGTGTTCAGGTTGATACCTCTTCAGAAAAGTTTTTGGTTTTGTTTATTTTTGTCCGTAGGAATTAGCGGGCTTTGCTTGTCTCAATCAGCTGATCGAGCGCAGCATTGAAGAAGTCTCGGCCTTGTATCTGGAGCGTGGCGCCCAGCCTGCGCCAGTCCTGGCTCAGGCGAACGGGTCCTTCAGGTCCAAGGGCACTCACCACGTAGTCGTGGTCGTTGGCGATCCAGCGCTCAAGCGCATCACCGTCGACCTCGAGGTGGCATTGCAGGCCAATGGCGTGGGCTCCGATGCGAAACACCTGTTCCGCACAGTGCAGCGAAGAACCCAGCAGGATTGCATCAGCCGGCAGTTGGATGCGATCGCCATGCCAATGCAGCACCAAGCTGCTGCTTGATTGTCCATTGAGTAGAGCCGCGTCGCTTGGATCTGCGACCCAGTGGATTGCGCCGAGGCCCAGTTCCTTCAGCTGCTGTGGTGGTGCTCCCACCTGCAGGGGTTGCACGGATCCGCCTGCGGCGACGGCCAACAGCTGTGCCCCCAGGCAGATGCCCAGCACCGGTCGGCGTTGCTGGTGCCATGCCGTAAGCCAGTCCAGTTCCTGCCGCAACCAGTCCATGCCTGGTTGGTTGCGATCGTTCACGCTCATCGGGCCGCCGAGCACAAGCGCGATGCTGTTCTTACTCGCCATGGGATCCGGCAGCGGGTCACCACGTTCGGGCCTCAGGATCTCGAGTGTCAGGTCCCGTTGCCGCGCCAGTTCTCCCACCAGTCCGGCGTCTTCGTGGTCAACGTGTTGGACCACTAACAGCGTGGGGCTCAAAGCAGCAGATAGCGCTGGGCGAGGGGCAGCACTTCAGCGGGCTCGCAGGTCAGCAGTTCGCCGTCGGCAAACACCTCATAGGTCTGCGGGTCCACGCTCACCTTGGGGAGGGCTGAATTCAGCTTGAGGGCGCTCTTGCCGACGCTGCGGGTTTCTTTCACCGCCATGCAGGTGCGTTCCAGCCCTAGCTGGCGTTGGATGTCTGCATCCATTGCCGCTCCGCTCACGAAGGTGAGACAACTGGGGGCGAGGGCTTTGCCGAAGGCTCCAAACATCGGTCGGCCGTGCACGGGGCCGGGGGTGGGAATCGAGGCGTTGGCGTCGCCCATCTGGGCCCAGACGATTGAACCGCCCTTCACCACCAGTTCCGGGCGAATGCCGAAGAAGCCCGGCTTCCACAGCACGAGATCGGCGAGCTTGCCGGTTTCGATCGACCCCACTTCGGAGCTGATGCCGTGGGCCAACGCTGGGTTGATCGTCACCTTGGCGATATAGCGCTTCAGCCGGTGGTTGTCGTTGCGAGCGGAGTCTTCTGGCAGGGCACCACGCTGCACCTTCATTTTGTGGGCGGTCTGGAAGGTGCGAGTGATCACCTCGCCCACGCGGCCCATGGCCTGGGAGTCGCTGGCGATGATCGAGAAGGCGCCCAAGTCGTGAAGGATGTCTTCTGCGGCGATCGTTTCTCGCCGGATCCGTGATTCAGCGAAGGCCACGTCCTCGGGGATCTTCGGGTCGAGGTGGTGGCACACCATCAGCATGTCGAGGTGCTCCTCGAGCGTGTTGCGGGTGTAAGGCCGGGTGGGGTTGGTGCTACTCGGCAGCACGTTGGCCTCGCCGCAGATCTTGATGATGTCCGGGGCATGGCCGCCGCCGGCGCCTTCGGTGTGGAAGGTGTGGATGGTGCGCCCTTTAATCGCCGCGATCGTGTCTTCCACGAAGCCGGCTTCATTCAAGGTGTCGGTGTGGATGCACACCTGCACATCCATCCGATCGGCCACCGATAGGCAGGCATCGATGGTGGCGGGCGTGGTGCCCCAGTCTTCGTGCAGCTTCAGTCCGCAGGCGCCGGCGCGCACCTGTTCTTCCAGGGCTTCCGGGGTGCTGGCGTTGCCTTTGCCGAAAAAGCCCAGGTTCACCGGCAGGCCTTCAGCGGCCTGGAGCATCCGCCCGATGTGGAAGGCGCCGGGGGTGCAGGTGGTGGCATTTGTGCCCGTGGCCGGTCCGGTGCCGCCTCCCATCAGAGTGGTAACGCCGCTGGCCAGGGCCGTTTCGATCTGCTGGGGGCAGATGAAGTGGATGTGTGTATCGATGCCACCGGCCGTGAGGATGTGTCCTTCCCCGGCGATGGCTTCGGTGCCTGGGCCCACCACGATCGTCACCCCTTCCTGGGTGTCGGGGTTGCCGGCTTTGCCGATGCCGACGATCCGGCCGTCCTTGAGGCCGACATCGGCTTTGACGATGCCCCACCAGTCGAGGATCAGGGCATTGGTGATCACTGTGTCGACGGCGCCCTTGGCCCGAGGGGTCTGGGACTGGCCCATACCGTCGCGGATCACCTTGCCGCCGCCGAACTTCACCTCATCGCCGTAGACGGTGTAGTCCTTCTCGACTTCAAGGATCAGATCGGTGTCGGCCAGACGAAGTCTGTCTCCGGTGGTGGGTCCATAGGTTTCGGCGTAGGCCTGGCGGGAAATTCGGTAGGGCATGGGTCAGGCGTCGAGGGGTCCGTTGATCTGGCCGTTGAAGCCGATGACGCGTCGCGCACCGGCGAAGGGAATCAGGTTCACGTCGCGACTGTCGCCAGGTTCGAAGCGGATGGCGGTGCCGGCGGGGATGTCGAGCCGTTGACCGCGGGCTGCAGTCCGGTCGAACTGCAGGGCGGCGTTGGCTTCGGCAAAATGGAAATGGGAGCCCACCTGCACTGGCCGGTCGCCGCTGTTGGAGACGCTCAGCGTGGTGACGGGTCGGCCTGCATTCAGCTCAAGTTCACCCGGTTCGGGAAGCAGTTCGCCTGGAATGAGAGGTGCCATGGGTTCTGCCTCAGCGAATCGGGTCGTGCAGGGTTACGAGCTTTGTGCCATCCGGGAAGACGGCTTCGATCTGCACCTCATGGACGAGCTCGGGCACGCCCTCCATAACCTGGTCCTGACGCAGCCAGGTGGTGCCTTCCTGCATCAGCTCCGCCACGCTCTTGCCGTCACGGGCGCCTTCCAACACCAGAAAACTCAGCCAGGCCACCGCTTCGGGGTGGTTGAGCTTGAGGCCACGGTTCAAGCGCCGCTCGGCAAGCAGTGCCGCGGTCACGATCAGGAGCTTGTCCTTTTCCTGGGGACTGAGATGCATGGCGAAGCTCGGTCTTCCTCAGTGTGTCTCCGCTGCAGCCTCGAAAGCGTTCATAGTGGACGTTTATCGGCGCAGAGGCTGTTCCTGCAGGGGCCAGACCCTGGGGATGCGAGGCCGTGTCAGGCCCCGGAGCGTTCGAGTCCGTTCCCAGATTCGACTGAACCAAAAGCGGGCATCGCGGCTCGAATCGCCGGAATAGCGAGCGATCAGGCCCTGATTGAGGGCACCACAGCGCATCGTTCCCGTCAGACCCTCTCGGTCGGCCCGTGCTCCCTCCAGCAGCATTACTGTTGTTTCGGCACCCATGGCCATGGGTGCGGCCCAAACCAGTGTTCCGAAAACCGGGGAGCCTCCCAATCCGTGTGGACTGTTCAGGCTGGCGCTGCCGAGTTCCACACGATCCGCTAGCTCCCAGGTTGAGCTGTTGGCTGCGAGGCGCTGAATGGTGAGGCTCGACTGCCACCGTCCCTGCTCCAGGGTTTCACCGGCGGCCGTTCTGCCCAATCGCACGATCTCTACACTGAGAAAGGAGGCGTCCTCGGGCAGGGTCACCGTCAGCTGCTGCTCGAACAAGGCATCGGCGTACAGCACCAGTTCCTGCGGCAGCCATTCGAGATCACTGCCGCTGGCCAGCGAGCAGCGCACCTGTTGATGGGCAAAGCAACCCTCGGGTTGCAGGCGGCTGCGGCCGATCGACCCGTACACCTTCTGCGCCGCCACGCTGGTGATCAGGCCGCAGCTGTTCGCTTCAAGTTTGATGTCCAGGCTGAGTTGATCGCCGCCCACCAGGCCTCCAGCGGTATGCAGCACCGGCAGCTCACAGCGTCCGTCATCACCGCGTTCACTGCGGAGCAACTTGAACGGAGCTGTGCAGCCCCCCTGGTGTCGGGTGCTGCCGTTGGTGGCATGAAACTGCAGGTCGCAGCGGCCGTGCCAGGGATCAAGACGTTGCATGGCCTCACGCTCCGCCGCCACCGGCTTCGACTATGTAGCAATGCACACCAAAGAGCGGGTGATTGATCGGCACGCTTTCCTGAAGGAACTGGACAGGAGGCGCAGGTGACGGATGCGGTTGTCGTGCTGGGGCAGCGCCTGCAGAGCGGCAGTGTCAAGGCAACCCTGCAGTTGCCGTTAACGGCCGAGGAGCGCATGGTGCTGCGTGGTCGTCGCACCACCTCCTGTGGTCGTCCGGTGCTGCTGCAGTTGCCCCGTGAGGGATCGCTGCAGCCTGGTGATTTGCTGGGGGATCAGTCCGGTTCGACCGTTGTGGAGGTGACGGCAGCGCCGGAAGCATTGCTGCGGGTGCAGGGGTCGCATCCCCTGGAGCTGTTGCAGGCGGCTTATCACCTGGGCAATCGCCATGTCGCCCTGGAGCTGCATGAGCAAGAGCTGTTGCTCCCTGAAGATTCTGTTCTCGCCACGATGCTGGAAGGGCGTGGATTGACGGTCAGCCGTTGTCTGCGGCCGTTTGCCCCCGAGGGCGGCGCCTACGGAGGCCATCAGCACGGATGACTTCCCTGGCGTTGTTGCAACTGGTTAGCCCGGCCCTGCCTGTGGGTGCATTCAGTTATTCAGAGGGCCTGGAGGTGTTGATTCAGGCGGGATCCATCGCCGATGAGCAGGCCATTCAGGCTTGGTTGGAGGCTGAACTCCAATGGGGTGCGGTGCGGCTGGAAGCCGCGGCTTTAAGGCCTTTTGCGGAGGCTTTGGTGGGGTGGTCAACCCAGGCTGATGTTGCGGCCAAGGCGCGTTTGATCGATCTGGATGGTTGGCTGTTGGCCACCCGTGAAGCCGCGGAGTTGCGAGCTCAGCAGCGTCAGATGGGGATGTCGCTGCTGCAGTTGATGTCTGACATGGGTCAGGACTTGCCTGAACCTGTGGCCCTTAGCTGGCCAGCGGCCTGGGCCTGGGCCGCTGTGGGCTTGTCGGTTCCAGCGGGAGACATGGTGGAGGGATACCTCTACGGCTGGGTTGCCAATCAGCTCAGTGCCTCGGTGCGGCTGCTGCCTTTGGGTCCATCCCGAGCACAGGTGCTGCAACAACGGCTGCTGCCGCTAATTGCCTCGCAAGCGCAGTTGCTTCAGGCGGCCGATCCGCAGCAGCTCTGGAGCAGCGGTGTGGGTGCGGGCATGGCCCAGCTTGCCCATGCTGAGCTGTATTCACGCCTGTTTCGAAGCTGATGAGCAGCAAACTGCGCCTGGGGGTGGCGGGTCCTGTGGGATCTGGCAAGACCGCACTGGTGGAGGCGCTCTGTCGCCGCTTGCGCGACGACCTGCAGCTCGCGGTGGTCACCAATGACATCTACACCCAAGAGGATGCCCAGTTCCTCACCCGTGCCGGTGCCCTGGATCCAGAGCGGATCCGTGGGGTGGAGACCGGTGGTTGCCCTCACACGGCGATCCGCGAAGACTGCTCGATCAACAGAGCCGCCGTGGCAGAGCTGGAGGCGCAATTCCCTGATCTGGATCTTGTTCTGGTTGAAAGCGGTGGCGACAACCTGGCGGCGAGCTTCAGCCCGGAACTGGTGGATCTCTGCATCTATGTGATTGACGTGGCAGCTGGCGACAAGATCCCTCGTAAGGGAGGCCCAGGCATCACCCGCTCTGATCTGCTGGTGATCAACAAGATTGATCTGGCTCCCCAGGTCGGTGCTGATCTTTCGGTGATGGAACAGGACACCCTGCGGATGCGTGGCGAGCGGCCCTGGTGTTTCACCAATCTCCACAGCGGTGAAGGCCTGGAGCAGGTGGTGGTGTTCTTGTTGCAACAGCTACCAAAATCATGAAAAAACAAGCTTTTGGGGTCAAAAGTGTTCTCGTTGCGACATTTCAAATCCCCTCCTGTAGCGATGGTCGAATTTCAGGACGTTTCGTTCGTCCAAGCTTTAAGTGCCCCTTCATTTCATGAGCACCCCTCTTTCCAAGCGTCTGTTTGCTGGCATGGCTGCGGCATCGCTGGGTCTTGCAGTGACCGCATGCGGTGGCGATGACAAGGCTGCCAACGTTGACTACGACGACAGCGTCACCGTCGGAATCCTGCACTCTCTGTCAGGCACCATGGCGATCTCCGAGACCACCTTGGCGGAGACCGAAAAAATGGCGATCGCTGAGATCAATGCCGCTGGTGGCGTCGAGGTCGACGGCAAGAGCTACAAGATTGAGTACATCGTCGAAGATGGTGCTTCCGATTGGCCCACCTTTGCTGAGAAGTCCAAGAAGCTGATTGATCAGGATCAGGTTCCTGTGGTGTTCGGTGGATGGACCTCCGCCAGCCGCAAGGCCATGCTGCCTGTCTACGAGTCGAAGAACGCCTTCCTCTACTACCCGATTCAGTACGAGGGTCAGGAGTGTTCCAACAACATTTTTTACACCGGTGCAACTCCGAACCAGCAGTCGGAGCCTGCCACCAAGTTCATGTATGAGAAGTCGCCTGCCGCTGGCAAGCCATTCTTCCTCGTAGGTTCGGACTACGTCTTCCCCCGCACCTCCAACACCATCACCAAGGAACAGCTCAAGTCCTTGGGTGGTGAAGTGGTCGGTGAGGACTATCTGCCCCTGGGCAACACTGAGGTTGCTCCCATCATTGCGAAGATCAAGAAGGCTCTGCCCGACGGCGGTGTGATCGTCAACACCCTGAACGGCGACCAGAACGTTGCCTTCTTTAAGCAGATCCAGGACGCCGGCATCACCCCTGATAATGGCTACTACGTGATGAGTTACTCCATCGCGGAAAGTGAGATTAAGGACATCGGAACTGAGTTCCTTGAGGGCCATTACGGCGCTTGGAACTACATGATGTCGATCGATACGCCTGCTTCCAAGACTTTCGCTGAGAACTACAAGAAGTTCACAAAGGATCCTGGAGCTGTTGTCGCAGACCCACAGGAGTCTGCTTACAACATGGTTTATCTGTGGAAGGCTGCTGTTGAGAAGGCAGGCACTTTTGATGACGACAAGGTTCGTGAAGCCTTGGTTGGAATCGAATTTGATGCTCCTCAGGGTCCTGTGATGGTGATGCCCAACCATCACCTTTCTCAGACAGTTTTGATAGGAGAAATCGGTACCGATGGTCAGTTCAAGATTCTTGAATCCACTGACGGTCCCGTTGCTCCTCAGGCCTGGAACCAGTTCGAGCCCAGCTCCAAGGGCTTTGCTTGCGATTGGACCGACGCTGCAAAAGGCGAGAAGTACAAGCTCTGATCCTTTGATCACAGCCTGATTGCTCTTCAGGGAGGAGCCCGGTGACGGGCTCCTCCTTTCGTCGTTTCATTGAACGCCTCTTTTCACACGTCCGTGCAACTGCTTCTCGAAAGCCTGTTCAACGGTGTTGCCATCGGCTCGGTGCTGCTGATGGCCGCCCTCGGACTGGCCATTGTCTTCGGCCTCATGGGCGTGATCAACCTTGCTCATGGCGAGCTGATCATGCTTGGGGCCTACACCACCTACGTGGTGCAGCTGATCTTCAAGCTGCCTGCGCTGCAGCCGGTTTACAACGCCTACGTGCTGGTCGCGCTTCCCCTGGCATTCATCGTTAGTGGTGTGGTCGGCATCCTGCTGGAACGCACCGTGATTCGCCGGCTCTACGGCAACCCGCTAGAGACGTTGCTTGCGACCTGGGGTGTCAGCTTGATTCTTCAGCAGTTTGTGCGGAGTGTTCCCCTGGCCCACGCCGCCGGCCTGATCCTGGCGCTGGTGCTGGGCTTTGGCCTCCCGCTGATGCTTCCCTCCTCTCTCCTGGCGGGGCCTCGAGCACGCTTGGTGCGTGCGGGGAGTTGGGCTATTTCAGCCCTGGGAGGCGTGCTACTGGCGGGGGGCCTTGCCTCACAAATCAGTCGCATCGCCCGAGCCACATCACGCAACGTGGATGTGACGGCACCTAAATGGATGCGTGGTGGGATCGAATTCATAGACATCACCTTTCCTGTGCCGCGTCTGGTGATCATCGTGATCACGATCGTTGCTGTGGTTGGGGTGACGTGGTTCCTCAACAAAAGCGTGTGGGGCATGCGCATTCGTGCCGTCACCCAGAACCGTTCGATGAGTGATTGCCTGGGCATCTCCACCGACACCGTTGATGTGCTCACCTTCGGCATCGGCTCCGGTTTGGCCGGGGTGGCGGGGGTTGCTGTTTCCCTGCTGGGATCGGTGGGCCCCAATGTGGGCGGGTCTTACATCGTGGGCTGCTTCATGGTGGTGGTGCTTGGTGGCGTCGGAAACCTGTTGGGCACTGTGCTTGCCTCCTTCGCCATCGGCCTGCTCACCGACCTGATCGGCGCTGGTCGCCTGCTGACGATTTGGCCTGACATGCCGGCTCCTATGGCCGGTGCGGTGAATTTCTTTGCCACCACGAGCATGGCTCAAGTGATGGTGTTTGCTCTGATCGTGGTGTTCCTTCAATTCCGTCCCGCGGGTCTGTTCCCGCAGAAGGGACGCATGGTGGAGGCTTGATCTGATGTTCCAAGCATTTCAACAACGCCGTTGGCCTTTGATCATCCTTTGGGTAGTGATCGTTGCGGCCATCGTCGCTGCGCCTGCTGTTCTGCCGGTGTTTCGGCTGAATTTGTTGGGTCGCTTTCTCTCCCTGGCGATCGTTGCCCTGGGCATCGACTTGATCTGGGGCTTCACCGGTCTGCTTAGCCTCGGCCAGGGCATCTTTTTTGCCCTTGGCGGCTACGTGGCAGCCATGTACCTGCAGTTGAACAGCTCGGGTGATCTTCCCAACGGCATTCCCGAGTTCTTCAGCCTTTATGGCGTGAATCGGTTGCCCGCGTTCTGGGAGCCGTTCCATTCCCCGTTGGTCACCCTGGTGGCGATTTGGCTGGTTCCAGCCGTCCTGGCCGCTGTGCTCGGCAACCTGGTGTTCCGCAACCGGATCAAGGGGGTCTACTTCTCGATCCTCACCCAGGCTGCCCTGCTCGTTTTCTTCAATTTCTTCAACGGACAGCAGAAGCTGATTAATGGCACTAACGGTCTTAAAACCGATGTGACCCAGTTGTTCGGTCAGATGGTGGGTTCCCCCGAGATGCAGCGGGGCTTTTTCTGGTTGACCTCTGTGGTGGTAATCCTGGCCTGGCTGTTTCTGCGCTGGGTGGTGCGGGGACGGTTCGGTGATGTGTTGATCGCCATTCGCGATGACGAACCCCGGCTGCGCTTTGCGGGTTACAACCCAACTCTGTTCAAGACGATCGTCTTCGCTATCGCTGGTGGTTTGGCAGGAATCGGTGGTGCGCTTTACACCGTTCAGTCGGGCATTGTTTCGCCGCAGTACATGACTGTTCCCTTCTCGATTGAGATGGTGATCTGGGTTGCGGTGGGTGGTCGAGGCACGCTTGTGGGAGCCATTCTTGGCGCCGTGGTCATCAACTACGCCAAGAGTTTGGTGAGCGAAGCGCTCCCCCAGAGTTGGTTGTTCATCCAAGGAGGCCTGTTCATCCTCGTGGTGACCGCCTTGCCTGAGGGCGTCATTGGTTGGTTCCGAGGTGATGGCCCTCGCAATTGGCTCAACCGATTTGGCATTTCCCGTCGGAGTGAGACCTATCCACGTCTCGATCTTGAAGGTCAGGAAGAGGTTCAGTCATGAGTACGGCTTTATTGGAGTTGCGCCAAATCACCGTCAGTTTTGATGGCTTTTTGGCGCTCCGCGATCTCAACCTCAGCCTTCAGCCAGGGGAGCTGCGCGCGGTGATCGGCCCGAATGGCGCTGGTAAGACCACCTTCCTCGATGTGATCACCGGCAAGACCGCTCCGACTGAGGGGGATGTCGTGTTCAAGGGACGCTCTCTGGTGGGAACGCGCGAGCACCGCATCGCGCGCTTCGGCATCGGCCGCAAGTTTCAGAGCCCTCGTGTTTTTGAGAAGCTCAGTGTTCAGGAGAACTTGGCTCTGGCCGTGAGCCAGCCGAAGCAGCCCTGGCCATTGCTGGTAGGGGGCCTGAATGGGCAGCAGCGAGACCGTGTTCAGCACTTGATGAGCATCGTCAACCTCCAGAACCGTTCCGATTGGGCTGCTGGGTCGTTGTCCCACGGCCAGAAGCAGTGGCTTGAGATCGCCATGCTGGTGGGTCAGGATCCCGACCTGTTGCTGGTGGATGAGCCGGTGGCTGGGCTTACGGATGAGGAGACTGATCTAACGGCGGATCTGCTCAAGTCGTTGGCGGGGGATCAAACCGTGTTGGTGATTGAGCACGACATGGAATTCATTCGGCGACTTGAAAGTCCGGTGACGGTGCTGCACCAAGGTCATGTTCTCTGTGAGGGCACGATGGATCAGGTGCAGGCCGATCCTCGTGTGATTGAGGTTTATCTCGGCACCACTGAGGAGGAGAACCCATGACGAATTTGCTGGAGATCCAGGGCCTCAACACCTTTTACGGTGAAAGTCACATTCTTCGGGATGTTGATCTCAGCGTGAAGTCGGGCGAGATGGTGTGTTTGATCGGCCGCAATGGTGTGGGCAAAACCACCCTGCTGAAATCACTGATCGGTTTGTTACGCCCCCGCTCCGGATCTATGGCGTTCGATGGAGCTCAACTGGAGCGTCAGCCCCCCCATCAGCGCGCTCGGGCCGGGATTGGCTATGTGCCCCAAGGTCGAGAGATCATTCCCCAGCTAACGGTGGAAGAAAACTTGCTTTTGGGGATGGAGGCTTTGCCGGGTGGATTGGCGCGGCATCGCCACATCGATCCGTTCGTTTATGAGCTGTTCCCGATTCTTCAGGAGTTTTTACCGCGCAAGGGCGGGGATTTGAGTGGGGGTCAGCAACAACAATTGGCTATTGCCCGTGCCTTGCTCGGCAAACCAAAGCTGTTGCTGTTGGACGAGCCCACCGAGGGTATTCAGCCCAATATCGTTCAGGATATTGAAGCTGCTGTTCGGCAGATCATCGCCGACACTGGGATTGGGGTGTTGTTGGTGGAGCAACATCTCCATTTCGTTCGCCAGGCGGAGCGCTATTACGCCATGCAACGGGGCGGGATTGTCGCCAGTGGGTCAACCAGCGAACTCAGTCAGGCGGTTGTCGACCAGTTCTTGAGCGTTTAGAGCTTCGCTTTGTAGATTGCTACTGGGTCAGTTCAGCTGGCCCAGAGAGATTCTTTTGCAGGTTCATCAGCCATGGCGTAGTCGCTCACATCAGCACGCACATGGAGCATTTGTCCTGTCATCGACATTTTCCAGATTTCCAAGCGTGCCTCTTGAGGTGCTTCGAACCAAAAGACCTCTGTGGGCATCACCACCTTCTCTCGATAGAAGTGGTCGGAGCCAATGCATTTCACGATCACCATCCGACTGGTGTCGTTTTGATAGACACACTCAATCATTTTGAGCATTTGAAATCATGCCAATTTCGTGTTCTATAGGCAAGCGGAGTGTTTGATTGGTCACCGAATCAGCACGCCTTTAGATTTGGTATAGATGAGTTGATACAGAGCGGATGGCTTTTGTAGCGACGGCCACTGTTTTTTCAGAGCATTGGACCACGATCAGTGGATCAAGGTTTGGGCGGTGGCGCATAGCGGCGCTTCCGTTTCAGTTGAAGCAGTTCTTTTTTGCCGCTTTTGCATGATTGATGTGTCGATATTGGTGGATTGAGAATGGAAAAATCAGTGAGCCTGAGTCTTGCTCAGCAATGTGATGTTGAGCGGATGAATCGGGCTATCGAATCAACACTCGATTCACAGACATTGCAGGTGGTAGCCAAACAATTGCTTCAGGCATGGCATTCTCAGAGTGCCGCAACAGTTTGGGTAATGCGTCAGCGGCAGCAGTTGGGCTGAGACTTGATTTCGTTCGTTTTATGCAGCGAGCTCAGAGGTCAAGCGCTGCGGGTTGTGATTCGGCCGTTTCAGAGATGTGCGATCTGCCTGTCCTGCTGCTGCCAGATCAGCTTGAAGTGCTGAATTGCAGCTGCGTAGTCGTGACCAGCTAGGCAGTTGATGGGCAATCGGCGCTTGCATCAGTTTTGCCAAGCCGGGGCGTAGAAGGCCGGCGAAGTTTTGAACAGCCAGTTCTTCGCCATGGCGGTCGTAAGGCAACCGATTGATCGCTGAATCAAGGCCGAATTGCCGCACGCGATCCTCGCCAACTCGCCGATACAGCACTTCCAGTGTTGGCAGTTGATCCATCGACATCACGCAGCCTTCGTGTTCCATCAGACCGCGTAAGACCGTGCCGAAAATTTCGCCCGCCATACGTTGCAGGCCTTCGCTGGGTTGCTGGCCCAGCTCCTTGTGTTTGTGATCGAACAAGCCCAAATCCACTTGAGCGATTCGGCTGGAGGCCACATGGCGATACACCTCAGACAGCAGACCCACCTCCAGTCCCCAGTCCGACGGGATCCGCAGGTTCATCGCCAAATCGGTGGTGAAGGCGAATTCGCCCGCCAGGGGGTAGCGGAATGACTGGAGATACGCCAAGTAGGGGAGAGGACCGAAAACCTGTTCCAGGCTGGCCAGCAATGGGCCAACAAACAGGCGGGTGGCGCGGCCCTGAAGTGCTTGGGTTTCAAGGGACAGCCGGCTGTAGAACGCCTTCACGTAGGCAATGCCGTGGGAGCGATCGAGCAGGGGACGGAGCATGCGCTCTGGATACGCCGATCCAAAGGTTCTGATGTCTGCATCGAAAAGGCCAACCACCTCAGCGTCCTGGCAAGCCACCCCGAGCCCCTGCCAAACGGCCCAGCCCTTGCCCGGTGGTCCGGTCACGTCGAGCCCCAGTTCACCAACGGATTCGAGTAAGTCCCGAACCGCAGGCCCGTTGGTCCAGTGCACCCGAACGGGGAAGGGCATCCCTTCGAAAAACTTTTCTGCCGCTTTGACGTCCTCGGCGCTGTTGGCTGCCAACGCCACCACCAATTCGTTGAGCCCTTTCAGGCCTGAGAGTGTCTCTCGAATTAGGCTTAAGGCGGGTCGGCTGAATTCCTCCATCAGGCAGGGGATCAGCAGTGTGGTGGGTCGCTCACTCAGCTCCCGGTTGAAGGCAACCGCATCGAGATTGCCCAAGCTGTAGTCATGGACTGTGCTGATCAGGCCCTGCTGAAAATCCATGTGGTGTTCGATGCAACAACAGAGGTCAGAGTCCTGCCCCATACCTGAACGGTGTTGAGGAGGAAAGCGATGCAGCCCCCGCGCGACGAAACGCTGCGGACCCTGCTTGGCGGTTTGTACCCGATTGATTCTTCCGGGGTTGGCCAGGAGTTGTCGTCGCAATTGCTGCAGATCTTGAGCGAAGCGTCAGGGGATGGCGATATGGAAGAACCCATGGACCGCTGGGCAGGCAGCGATGTGGTCTTGATCACCTACGCCGACACCGTTGGTGACGAGGGCGTGCCTGGTCTTCAAGCGCTGAAGTTGTTTGTGAATCGCCATCTGCACGCCTTCGCAGCGGTGGTACACGTGCTGCCGTTCCTGCAATCCACCAGTGATGGTGGTTTTGCGGTGGCCAGCCACACCAATCTCGAGCCGCGTTTCGGCGATTGGAGCGACCTCGCTGCTTTGGCGCAGGGCCGACGGCTGATGGCCGACCTCGTTCTCAATCATGTGTCGGCGTCTCACCCCTGGGTGCAGCAGTTCATGCGGGATGAGCCGCCGGGCCGCTCTTGTGTGTTGGCGGCAGCACCTGATCCCTGCTGGGCGGATGTTGTTCGTCCGCGCAGTTCCAGTCTGTTCACGCAATTGAGGGGCCCCAAGGGCGCGCGCCAGGTCTGGACCACCTTCGGTCCCGATCAGGTGGATCTGAACTGGCGCAGCGTGGAGGTGCTGTTGGGTTTTGCCCGTTTGATGCAGCGGATGGCCCGGCATGGGGTGCGCTGGATCCGTCTGGATGCAGTGGGTTTCGTCTGGAAGGAACCCCACACCTCATGCATCCATCTGCCGCAGGCGCATCAATTGGTTCAGGTGTTGCGCCTGCTGCTCGATCAGGCGGGACCCGATGGCGTTGTGGTCACCGAAACCAACGTGCCGGAGGAGGAAAACCTCTCCTATTTGAGGAGCGGTGATGAAGCGCATCTTGCTTACAACTTTCCCCTGCCGCCCCTGCTGCTGGAGGCCAGCGTCAGTGGTCGGGCCGATTTACTCAATGCCTGGCTGAGTCGTTGGCCCGACTTGCCGCCGCAGACGGGGTTGCTCAATTTCACCGCCTGTCATGACGGCGTTGGTTTAAGGCCCCTGGAGGGCCTGATGCCCCAGAAGCGCTTGCTGCAGCTGTTGATCGGTTGTGAACAACGGGGTGGTCTGGTCAGTCACAGGATGCTCAGTTCCGGTGAGGAGGTTCCCTACGAGATCAACATCAGCTGGTGGAGTGCCATGGCGGACGGAGGGATTGATCCCACCTACTTCCAACGCGAGCGGTTCCTGCTCACCCAAGTAATGATCCTGGCCTTACCTGGGGTTCCCGCTTTTTATCTGCCTGCCTTGCTGGCGGCTCCCAATGACCTGACCCGCTTTCGTCGCACGGGCCATCGTCGCGATCTGAATCGGCCCCAGTTCACGGCCCAGGCCTTGGAGCGCCGCATGGCGGATCCCGATGCCGATGTCTCCGCGCTGCTGCCGATGTTGCGGCGGGCTTTAGCCGAACGAGCTGTTCATCCGGCTTTGCACCCGGATGCCCCGATGACGGTGCTAAGTACCGACCGGAGTGATTGCGTCATTCTGCAGCGGTCCTTCGGTGGAGAAACGCTCGTGGCCGTGCACAACATGACGGCAGCGCGCCTGAGCTTTCGACTCAGTGGCTTGGGAGGTGATCTGAACCAGCCCTGGGCCGATTGTCTGAGCGGTCATGTGTTTGCACCAGATCAGTCGCATTCGCTAGAGCCTTATGCGGTGCATTGGTTGGTTCAGCCATGACCGCAAGTGTCGAGAAATCGTGGTGGGTGGTGACCGATCTCGACGGCACGTTGCTGGATCACAGCTACGACTGGTCGCCGGCCAAGGATCTGATCGGTCAGCTTCAACAGCAACGGATTCCAGTGATTCCCTGCACAAGCAAAACGGCGGAGGAAGTGCGCGGCTTTCGTGCTGAGGCGGGGCTTCATGACCCGTACATCGTTGAAAATGGTGGCGCCGTGCACGGTGAAACTCCAGCAGGGGAACCCTGGGAGCTGCCGTTGGGTCCGGATTGGATGGAGCTCAAACCTCAGTTGCAGCTTCTGCAGAGTGAGTTGGGTGAGCCCCTGCGTCCGTTGGATGAACTCAGTGAGGCGGAGGGGCAGCGGTTGTTGGGGCTTGGCGGTGAAGCCTTGCGCCAGGCGCAGCGGCGGTGCTGCAGCGTGCCTTTTGTTCCGCCCTCAGCGGAGGGGCGTCGCCGGCTTGAGGCCCTCGTGCAGCGGATGGGTCTGACGGTGGTGCAGGGCAACCGCATGGGTCATCTGCTGGGCCCAGACATCAGCAAAGGCAAGGCCTTGGCCACGCTAAAGCGTCATCTGGTTGCTGAGCACGTGAAGGTCTTGGCCTTGGGGGATTCCCCCAACGATCTGCCGTTGCTCGAGGTAGCCGACATCGCTGTCGTTGTGCCCGGGCCCGACGGCCCCCATCCCGAGATGTGTTCCGGAATCGCTGCCGGGCGTTTCCAGCTGGCGGCAGCCCCCCATGCCAACGGTTGGGACGAGGCTGTGCGCCGGATTCTTCGGATCTAGGCCATCGCTGGCCTTTGGCTCAATGGAGTATGGATTGCCATAGATCCAATGCACCAGTCATTGCAGCCATGGATTTGCCGTTATGGAATGCGATCGGTCGACAGCTCAAGCTGTTGATCAGAACGGCCTGATCTTCGGCTTCGAACTCGGCCGCCAGCTCGGTTTCCGCCGCGATGCCCTGGGCCAGTGCACGGCTTCGCATCACTCCTGGAAGACAGCCACTGCTGAGGGCTGGTGTTAGCCACTGGCCGCGACGCCGGACCAGCAGATTGGCCGCTGTTCCGCAGCACAGGACCCCCGTCGTGTTTAAAAGCAAAGCGTCGTCGGCTCCTTGCTCCTGCGCTTCCCGGCGGGCTTGGATGGCTTGCCCATAGGCGAAAGTCTTGCAACGGCTCAGTCGGCTGGAGTCATTGCGGCGCTCATGGCAACTGGTGATGGTGGTGACGGGCGAAAACGTTGGTGCGCAGGCATGGAGCGTGAGCCAAAAGCGGTGATGGCCTGAGGCCGGAAGCCCGATTCCGCGTTGGGATGTGCTGCCACGGCTCCAGTTGAGGCGCAGGGCTCCATCGGCTTCGCTCAGCTGGCTCCGCTGAATTGCGCCTTCAATCAGAGGCCCCAGCGCATCTCGCTGCGGTGGCGGGTCCATGCCCAGCAGGGCCGCACTGTCGCTCCATCGCTGCAGGTGCTCCTGCAGGAGTTGCGGCTCACCGTTGTGAATCAGCACTGTTTCAAAGATGCCATCGGCAAGGAGCAAGGACCGGTCGTCGAGGGGGAGCTGCAGGCTTGCTGCTGTTCCCCACTGGCCGTTGATCCAGGCGACTGAGGCGGTCATGTCAGCGCCTCCAGCAACGGCTGCAGCTTCCACATCAACTCCTCCGTTTCGCCGAGGGGATCCGAGTCGGCGACAATTCCGCAGCCGGCATGGGCTCGCAGGGTGTCACCTTGCCGCAGCAAAGAGCGGATCAAGATGTTGCTGTCGAAGCTGCCATCCCAGTCGATCCGCAGCAGTGATCCGCAGTAAGGACCGCGGCTGGTGGGCTCGAGCTCATGCAGACGTTGGCAGGCCCGCAGTTTCGGTGCCCCGCTGATCGACCCCCCAGGCCAACTGGCTTCGAGGAGATCGACCCAGCTCAATCCGGCCTGCAGCTGTCCCTCCACGACCGAGGTGAGGTGATGCACGGAGGCATAACTTTCGAGTCCCACCAGTTGGGGGACTTTGATCGAACCCGGTTGGCAGGCACGGCCGAGGTCATTCCGTAACAGGTCGACGATCATCACGTTCTCGGCCCGGTCCTTGTCGCTGCACACGAGTTCCGCGGCGAGGCTCGCATCCTGTTCAGGGTCGTCATGGCGTGGTCTGGTGCCTTTGATCGGCCGGGTTTGTACGGTTCCCTGGGCACTCACCTGCAGAAACCGCTCCGGGGACGATGACAACAACGCCTCGTTCTGGTCGCTGATGATCAGCCCTGCAAAGGGAGCAGGACAGGCATCTCTAAGGGTGAGAAACAGCTCCAATGCACTGCTTTTCTGGGGCCAGGCTGTGCTGCAACAGGCCGTGAGATTGGCTTGGAAGAGATCGCCTGCTGCGATCAGATCTCGGATGCGTTGCACACCTCCGGCGTATTGATCGGCTGAGGTGTGGTGATGCCAAGCCCCGAGGGGGATCGATGGGAGCTCTCTTTTGGGCTGCTCAGTGCTGGAGGCCAGCTGTTGCTTTAGGCGTTCCAGAGCAGCCGTGCTGCTGGCTTCGATCCACAGCTTGCGCTTTTGGAGATCAAAGCGAAGCACCGGATCGTGGCGAGCGATCCAAAGCGTGGCCATGCCATCGCTGGCCCAGGGGTTTCCTGGTTCCACCCAAGCGGCGGCTTCATAGCTCAGCCAGCCGCACCAATGGCCTGGTGCAAGCCCCCGCAGTGCCTCGAAGGGATTGCTGGCTCCTGGCTTTCCAGGGAGACCACGGCAGCAGACGATCTCCTGGGGCGCCACCGCGAGGGTGGCCCATCGGCCCAGACTACTGCCGTCGCCATCCAGCCAAATCAGGCCTTCCTCGCCGTAGGCATGGGTCAGTTGGTGGGCGAGTGCTTGGGGCTCCTGCCAGGCCAGTTCAAGCCGTTGTGGGCGGATCATGCCTGCCTGGCACTGGAGAGTTCAGGCCGTCCTGCCTCGCGGAGTGCTGCATCACGGATGCGGCAGCTGTCGCAGACGCCGCAGGGGTGTGTGCCGCCGCTGTAACAGCTCCAGGTTGTTTCGATCGGAACACCCAGGCGAAGGGCTTCTTCAACGATGCGTACCTTGCTCCACTGCACCAGAGGTGCCCAGAGTTGGGCGCCATGGCCCTCACGACCAGACTTGCTGGCTAGGTCGGCCAGGGTCTGAAAAGCGTTGAGGTAGTCGGGCCGGCAGTCGGGATACCCCGAGTAGTCGACAGCATTCACCCCCAGCACCAACCGTTCGGCCCCGCGTGCTTCCGCCAGGCTGAGGCCCACGGAGATGAACACGGTGTTGCGCCCGGGTACGTAGGTGGGAGGGATGCTGCCCTCCTCAACGCCATGGGTTGGGATTGAGATCTTGGCGTCGGTGAGGGCTGAGCCCCCCCAGCTGGCCAGATTCACGGCGATGCAGTGATGCTCTGCCAAGCCAAGCTGCTGGGCGACGGCAGCGGCGGCGTCCAATTCGCGGCGATGGCGCTGGCCGTAGTCGAAGGACAGGCCGATGACGCGGTCACCTTGCTCAAGGGCAAGGGCCGCAGCGGTGGCGGAATCCAAACCGCCGGAGAGCAGCGCGATGGCAGTGCGTTGACTCATTTCAGGACTGTGAGTTCATGCAGGGCGCAGTAGTCCTGCTCATCAAGGTCGGTGCCCTCTGCTTGTTCAAGCAGGGACAGCAAACCGCTCAGCCCCTGATCTTGGAGCCCAGCCGTTGTCGCTTCCTCCAGGAACAGGCGCAGGTCTTTGCGAAGCAGGGCGGTGCTGAAGTTGGGATCGTCGTATGTGTGATCCAGCATCCGCTGCAACTTCTTGTCGAAGGTGGGGGCATAAAGCGCTGACGGCCGCAGGATGGCCATGAACGTTTCCACAGGCACGCCGGCCCGCTGAATCAGTTGCAGGGAGACGGAGAAGCTGTGGGTGAGGCTGGCGATCATCTGATTGAGGGCCAGCTTGGTGGCAGCTCCGCTGCCGACGGGGCCCACGAGCAGGGGCTCTTGGCAGAGGTGGGAGAGGAGTGGCCGTTGTTCCTCGAAGACCTCTGCTTCTCCGCCGGCCATCACCAGCAGAGATCCATTCAGTGCTTGCGGTTTGCTGCCGAGCACCGGGGCTTCCAGATACTGCCCTCCTTGGTCCGCAACCTGTGTGGCGAGCTTGCGGCTTTCCTCCACTCCCATGGTTCCCATCGGGACCACCGTTGAGCTCTGCAGATCCCCAAGCGTGCCGATTACGGATGCTGTTGCTGCCCCATCACGCAAAACGGAGATCAAAACTCGGTTGTTTTTCGCGGCTTGCCCCAGATCGTCGATCGCTGTTGCACCCTTCTCAACGAGCGAGACGATGCGGGAGGGGTCGCGATTCCAGATGTGGACGTTGAGATCCTGCTCCAGCAATCGCGTTGCGATCGCCGTTCCGAGAAGGCCTGTGCCCAGAACGGCCACTGAGGTCATGGCTCAGGCGATCAAATTCTGTTCAACCTCAACGTAGTGGAGCAGATCATGCCCTCAACGGCATCTTTCAGCGGATTCCAAGCCATTTGTGGCTTTGCAGGCTGAGGCGCCATTGGGCGTGTCGACGCACATGATCCACAGCCAGGTCTTCTCCGATGCTGCTCTCCCATCCTGGCTGAAGCAGTCGTTCTGTGTCGTCCTCGCACTGGGACGCCATTGCTTCAGCGAAGCTGATGTCTGCCGGGCCATGCACCACAACTTTCAGCTCATGGCAGGCCTGCAAAAGCTCTTGCCGTGGGGGGTGGTGTCGTTTTGGTGAGAGGGTGATCCAGTCGAAGCGTCCACTCAGCGGATCCACCCCGCTTGTTTCCAGATGCAGGGGGAGACCGCATCGCGCATCGAGGGCCTGGGTGAGGGGCTGCAGATCGTGATGCAACGGTTCTCCACCGGTGATCACAACGAAGCTTGCCCCGGCATCAGCCGCCATCTGGGCAGCGTCAGCCAAGGCATCGATGGGATGCTCAGGCTGCCCCTGGCTGGGCCACGAGTGTTTCGTATCGCACCAGGGACAACCCACCGTGCAGCCGGCGAGGCGAATGAAAAACGCACTGCGTCCGGCATGGTGACCTTCTCCCTGCAGGGAATGGAACGTTTCCACCACCGGGAGACTCTGGGAGTCAACCATCGCTGCGGTTCATGGGATCGCAATATCCCCCTGTTGACGCAGGGCCTGAGCCGGCGAATCGGGAAGGCGTTGTTGGGCTGCCTCGATCAATCCCCGGAATAGGGGATGGGGTTGTCCAGGGCGGGATAGGAATTCTGGGTGGTACTGGCAGGCCGTGAAGAAAGGATGCCCTTTCAGTTCGATCAACTCCACCAGGCGACCGTCCGGGGATGTGCCGCTCACCACGTATCCGGATTCCAGGAAGAGATTGCGATAGGAATTGTTGAATTCGTAGCGGTGGCGGTGCCGTTCGTAGACCACCTCATCTCCGTAAAGCCTTTGGGCCAGGGTTCCCGGCGCAATCCTGCAGGGGTAGACCCCCAGGCGCATCGTGCCGCCGAGGTCCACCACGTCCTGCTGTTCCGGCAGCAGGTGAATCACGGGATGCGGCGTGTTTTCGTTCAATTCAGCACTGGTGGCACCGGTGAGGCCGGCCTGGTTGCGAGCCCACTCGATCACAGCGGTTTGCATCCCAAGGCAGAGCCCCAGGAAGGGCACGCGTTGTTCCCGGGCCCAGCGAATCGCTGCAATCTTTCCATCGACGCCACGGTTGCCGAAGCCACCGGGCACGACCACGGCGTCCATCCCGCGCAGGAGTGCATCGGCACCGTCGGCTTCAATCTGTTCGGCGCAGACCCAATGCAGGTCGAGGGAGGCATCTTGGGCAATACAGGCATGCTGCAACGCTTCGACAACAGACAGATAGGCGTCGTTCAGCTGCACGTACTTGCCCACCAGGGCAACTTTCACCGACGGGCCGGGGTTGCGCAGTTTGTTGACTAGTTTTTCCCATGCCGCCATGTCGCTGTCATGGTTGGTCAGGTTCAGCACGTCCAGAACTTCACGGCACAGGCCCTCTTGTTCGAGGATCAGCGGGACGGCATAGATGCTGTCGGCATCCAAGGAGGGAATGACGGCGCGGGTGGGCACCCCGCAGAAGCCGCCGATTTTCCGCTTGAGATCCTCGCTGATGTCGCGATCACTGCGGCATATGAGCACATCCGGCTGAATGCCGATGGAGCGCAGCTCCTTGACTGAGTGCTGGGTTGGCTTGGTTTTGAGTTCGCCGGAGGTGCCGATGAAGGGCAGAAGGGTGACGTGGATGTAGGCCAAATCGTTGCGACCCACGTCCTCCCGGAATTCACGGATAGCTTCAAGGAAGGGCAGTGATTCGATGTCACCGACGGTGCCTCCGATTTCGGTGATCACCACATCGGCATTGCTATTGGATGCAACGCGGTGGATGCGCTCGCGGATTTCGCCGGTGATGTGGGGAATCACCTGAACGGTGCCGCCGTTGTAGTCGCCGCGGCGTTCCTTGTTGATCACCGATTGGTAGATCGAGCCGGTGGTCACGCTGTTCAGACGTGACATCGCGGTGTCGGTGAAGCGCTCGTAATGGCCCAGGTCGAGATCGGTTTCGGCGCCGTCTTCGGTGACAAAGACCTCACCATGCTGGAACGGGCTCATCGTCCCGGGATCCACATTCAGGTAGGGATCCAGCTTGAGGATCGAAACGTTGTAGCCCCGCGACTTCAGCAGCCGGCCGAGGCTTGCCGCCACGATCCCCTTGCCAATGCTGGACACCACACCACCGGTGATGAAGACGAATTTGGCCATGACCTGCCTGGCGATTCTTCAAATTAGCTGGCGTCGGCCATGGTCTCCAGGGCCCACGCGCGTGATGCGTTAGTTCTCGAGCAGGCTGCACAACATCCAGGCGGTTTTTTCATGCACCTGGAGGCGTTGGGTCAAGAGGTCTGCACTGGGTTGATCGTCGGCCGCATCAGCCAGGGCGAAGACGCTGCGCGCTGCTATTGGAAAAGACCAATGTCCATGGCCTGGTGGAGAGAGTTGGACTGTTGGTTCAGGAATCAAGGCTCTGGATGTAATCCCGGACTTTGCTGCGTCGTTGGGGTTGCCGCAGCTTGAGCAGGGCGCGGGTTTCGATCTGACGAACGCGTTCCCTTGAGAGCTTCAGCTCTTCTCCGATCTGCGCCAGGGTCTGGGGAGTGTCGTCCTCCAAGCCGAAGCGCCTGCGCAGGACAGCGGCCTCCCGACTGGTGAGTTCATCCAGGAGACCCTCCAGATCGTTATGCAACTCGTCGTGGGTGAGGGTTTGCTCGGGGGTGGCATGGCCGTCCTCGATCAGATCTCCGAGCTGGGTGTCCTGTTCGCGGCCGACGCGGGTGTCCAGAGACACTGAGCGGGGCACCCGGGCCAGGGTCTGGCGCACGGTGTCTTCACTGATCCCGAGCTCGCGCGCCAGATCCGCGATCGATGCGATGCGCCCTTCGTTGCTCGCAATCTCTTGCTGGACCCGTTTGATCCGGTTCAGTTTTTCGGTGACATGAACGGGCAAACGGATGGTGCGGCTCTGGGTGGCGATCGCCCGGGTGATCCCCTGACGGATCCACCAGTAGGCGTAGGTGCTGAACCGGAAACCGCGGGTGGGGTCGAACTTTTCCACGGCCCGTTCCAACCCGAGCGTTCCTTCCTGGACCAGATCCAGGATTTCCATGCCGCGCTGTTGGTACTTTTTGGCCACCGCCACCACCAGGCGCAGGTTGGCCTGAATCATGTGGTCTTTGGCCCGTCGACCGTTGCGGAGGGCCAGCTTCAGATCTTTGGCTTCAAGCTGGGCTTGTTTCGCCCAGGCCTGATAGCCCAGGTCAATCCGCTCCTGCAACTCGGGTAAGGGCAGTCCGGCCGCTCGGGCCCATTCCTGCTTGGTTGGCCAGTGGCTGTGCTGGTTCGCTTCGCGGCGCTGCAGTTCTTCGAGACGATGCAGTTCACCGATGGCGGCATCGCTTTCGGCCAGCTCCCGTTGCTGGAGCAGCAGGGCTTCGCGGCGCTGCACCAGACGGGCCAGGGTGACCTCCTCCTCATTGGTGAGCAGGTCGACCCGGCCGATGTCCTGGAGATAAAGCCGCAGCAGATCCGTCGTGCCGCTGCTGCGGCGCTCACGGGTCCCCCCATTCCGTCGGGGCTTGCTGGGCAAAAGCTGGCCTTTGTGAAGTCCAACTTCAGGGTTCCTCGCCGTTGACCGCGGTGCGACAAATGCGCTGATTCCCTTCGGGATCTGCTTAACTCAGCTTCTGAGGTCAGTCCTCCTGGTCGGGCTCGACCCAGGTGCTGGCCACATGCAGTTCCTCCAGCTGCTTGTCGGCCACGCCCCCTGGAGCATTGGTCATCAGGCAGCGGGCTTGCTGGGTCTTGGGGAAGGCAATGGTGTCGCGGATGGATTCCTCGCCGGCCAGCAACATCACCATCCGGTCCACACCGAAGGCCAGACCGCCGTGGGGAGGTGCGCCTACATCGAGAGCGTCCATGAGGAAGCCGAATTGCTCCTGGGCCTCCTCGAGGGGCAGGCCAACCGTCTGCAACACCTGGCGCTGCAGAGCGGAGTCATGGATGCGCAGAGAGCCGCCGCCGAGCTCAAGGCCATTGAGCACAAGGTCGTAGGCCTGGGCCCGGGCTGCTGGCAGGGTGTCAGCCCATCTTGACGCATCGCTGCCTAGATCTTCAGCATTGGGAGCGCAGAAGGGGTGGTGCAGGGCCTCGTAACGGTTCTCGTCGCTGTTGAACTCGAACATCGGGAAGTCCACCACCCAGAGGAAGTTCCACTGGTTGTTGTCCCGGTCGGCTTTGACCATGCCCAGCTCCTTGGCCAGGTATTGGCGCACCCGGTCGAGGGCCTTGTTCACCGTGGCGGTGTCGCCGGCGCCGAACAGCAGCAGGGTGCCTGGTTCCGCGCTGGTGCGGCTGAGCAGCTCCTGCTTCTGCTCATCGCTGAGGTTGTCCTTGATGGCGCCGATCGTGTCGATTTCGCCGCCGTCGCGCACGCGGATGAAGGCCAAGCCACCGGCACCGGCTTTCTGGGCTTCACTGAACACATCGCCGCCGGGCTTGATCCGTACGTTGCTCACCGCATCGTTCCCGCCGGGTACTGCGATGCACTTCACCGCGCCGCCGGACTTCACGGCACCGCTGAACACCTTGAAGCCCATGTCCTTGACGATGTCGCTCACGTTGGTGAGCTCCATGCCATAGCGGGTGTCGGGCCTGTCGGTGCCATACCGCTCCATGGCGTCATGCCAGGTCATACGGGGGAAGGGCCGCGGCAGTTCGATGCCCTTCACGGCCTTCCAGATGGCGCAAATCAGGGATTCGTTCAGCTCCAGGATCTGCTCCTGATCCATGAAGCTCATCTCGATGTCCAGCTGGGTGAATTCCGGCTGGCGGTCGGCGCGCAGGTCTTCGTCGCGGAAACAGCGGGCCACCTGGTAGTAGCGCTCGATGCCGCCCACCATCAGCAGCTGTTTGAACAACTGGGGGGACTGGGGCAGGGCAAACCACTCGCCGCCGCAGACCCGGCTGGGCAGCACGTAGTCACGGGCACCTTCTGGTGTGGAGCGTGTCAGCACCGGGGTCTCCACTTCGATGAAGCCGGCATCCTCCAGGAAGCGACGGGCGGCCTGGATGGTCTGGGCCCGCATCCGCAGGTTGTCGTTCATGCGCTTGCGGCGCAGATCGAGATAGCGGTGGCGCAGCCGCAGCTCTTCGCGGGTGTTCTCTTCGTCGTGCACCGACACGGGGAAGGGCAGGTTGCCCTTCACGTTGTTCAGCATGGTGATGCCGCTGGCCAGAACTTCCACGGCCCCCGTGGCCAGCTTCTCGTTCAGGGATTCTCCCGGCCGGGCCCGCACTTTCCCCTCAACCTGCAACACGGTTTCGCTGCGCAGATGCTCGGCAACGGCGAAGGCGTCGGCGCCCAGATCCGGATCCACCGTGATCTGCACCGTGCCGCTGCGGTCCCGCAGGTCGATGAAAATCACCCCACCGTGATCACGGCGTCGATCCACCCAGCCGCATAGTTGAACCTGCTGATCGATGTTCTGTTCGCGCAGGTCGCCGCAACCGTTGCTGCGCATGGGGTGTCTCAACTGGAGAAGAGCGAGTTTCCCACAGCAGCGGTGAGCCTCAGGCGCGCTTGTAGAAGGGCTTGCGAACGACCGTTGCCGGTTGGGCCTTGCCGCGGATCTCAACACTCAGTTCGGTGCCGAGCTTGGCGAGGGATGGAGGCACGTAGGCCAGGGCGATTCCTTCTTCCAGGGTGGGGGACCAGGTGCCGCTGGTGACGATGCCGACTGTCTCCCCGTTGTGCATGACGGAATAGTCGTGGCGGGCGATGGCGCGGCCCTGCAGCTTGAGCCCCACTAGGCGTTTGGCGGGGACGGATTCCGCCGCCTGCTCCAGTGCCTTTCGGCCGACAAAATCCATGGGCATTTCCAGGTGCACGAGCCAACCCAACCCCGCCTCGAAGGGGTTGGTTTCATCGTTCATGTCCTGGCCGTAGAGGTGCATGGCGGCCTCAAGCCGCAAGGTGTCCCGCGCCCCCAGGCCGCAGGGGGCGACACCGCGATCCAATAAAAGCTGCCAGAGCTTTTGTCCGTCGTCGGCGTTGAGCAGCAGTTCTGCACCGTCTTCGCCGGTGTAGCCGGTGCGAGCACTGAACACTAGTTGGCTCAGGCCGTTGAGGCTGAGCATCCGGTGGCCGAAACGGGGCAAGCCGCTGAGGTCTTCACCACTCAGCTCCTGCAGCAATCCCATGGCGTCAGGGCCTTGGAGCGCGAGCAGCACCCCGCCGTTTTTGATGTCGGTCACCGTGAGGCCGGCAGGTTCCATCTGTGTACGGATCCAGGCGGTGTCGCTGTCGGCGCAGGCGGCATTGATCACCAGCACCAGCGCGCCCCGTTCGGCATCGATGGCACCGCAGTCGTAAACGATGAGGTCGTCGCGAATGCCGCCGCGCTCGTTCAGCAAAACGGAGTAGCAAGCTTCGCCGGGACCGATGCGGTGCAGGTCGCTGGGGATCAGCCGTTGCAGCGCATCCTTGGGATTGGCGCCTTCGAGGCGCAGCACACCCATGTGGGAAATATCGAACATGCCGACCCGTTCGCGTATGGCCTTGTGTTCTTGGATCAGGCCGCTGAACTGAACTGGCATCTCCCAGCCGGCAAACGGCACCATGCGGCCCCCGGCGCTGCGGCAGGACTCGAACAGGGGAGTGCGCTGCAGAGACATGGGGGCGGCGGATGGGAAGCGCATTCTTATGGAGGGCTTCACGATCCGGAAGGGAACCCGGAAATTTGCCCCTTTCCATGGTCCTTTTTGCAGACCGTCACTAATTTGAGCGCGTTTACGGGGCGCTTGTTTGGCCACTAGCTCCTGCTGTCGTAGTTGTCAGTACTGCACCCTGCCAGCAGGTGCTAAGGGGTGGTGCCGACTGCGCCGGTTGGAGGTGCATGCCGAGCTGGCGGATCTGATGGTCTGTCACCATTGGACCCCCCGTTCCCCCAAGCTTCCGGCTCTGCAGAGCCGCGGCGTTGGTGAGCGTCAGCTGGAACTGGATCGCAGCTTGACGTGAGTCTGGATCCATCCATGGCTCAGCCCTTGATGATGGCCTCCACCGGATGATCGCGGGATACTGCAGTCATCCCACGTTGTTGCCTTGTCCGCCTCAGCTCCGCTGACTCCTCTGGAACTCATCCAGGAACAGCCCAAGGTGGATCGCCTGACCCTTCCCACCGGCACAACCGTGTTCCGCGCCGGCGAGACGGTGCAGTTCATTCACGTGATTGAACGGGGGTGGGTGGAACTGAGCAGCGGTCCGTTGAACCGCATCCGCTTCGGTCCTAGTGAGTTGTTTTTCTATGAGGACCTAGTTGATCCGAACGAGTGTCATAGCCGTGCTGCCACAGCGGTGACGCCAGTTTCGCTGTTCCGCTTGAGCCGCACCAATTTTCTGGCGCTCATTCACCGGCACCCAACGCTGGTGCTGCAATTGCTCAGCAAACAGCACAACCGATTGCGGCAGCAGCGCACTGATGCGCGTCACTTCTACTGATCAGCACCCAGCAGGAGGAGCAGGCTGCGGGTCACCTTGGCGGCCAGCACGGAGCTGATCCCACTGGTGTCGAGTTGCGGTGCCAGTTCCACCACATCGGCCGCCACCAGGTGATGCTCCCGGAGTACCGCGATCAGGCTGGCGAAATCAGACCAGTGGTAACCACCGGGTTCAGGGGTGCCCGTACCCGGCAGCACTGAGGGGTCAAACCAGTCCAGGTCGACGGTGAGATAGATCGGTTTCCCTTTCAAGGGAGCGAGGGCCTGTTGAAGGGCATCGATGCTGGGCATCAACCGGCCGCTCTTGTGCAGCTCGGTGAATTCCTCCCGCGTGCCACTGCGGATCGCGAGTTGAAACAGTGTCTGGCTGGGAAGAATCTCCAAACAGCGGCGCATGGCGCAGGCATGGCTGTGGCGGGCCCCCAGCCAGCTATCCCTGAGATCGGCATGGGCATCCAGCTGCACCAGCACCAGCTCGGGGTGGCGTTGCGCCACGGCCTCCACGGCACCGGAGCTGATCGAATGCTCTCCGCCCAGCATCAGGGGCCTGAGACCCAGGGCGAGCACGGCTTCGGTCGCCTGCTTCACCTTGGTTAAAACGGGCTCAGGGTTGCCAAAGGGAATCTCAACGGCACCAAGATCGGCAAAGTCAAGATCCTCCAGATCCAGGTCGAGTTGTGGGCAATAGGTCTCCAGCCCAGCACTCACCTCTCGGATGGCGGCGGGGCCGAAGCGCGTGCCAGGCCGAAAGGAGGTGGTGCCGTCGTACGGCACACCAAAGAGGCCAACACGGCAGTCGGCAGGGTTGCGCCGGGAGCCCATGAAAATGGTCCCGTCGCTATCGAACACTCCATTCGGCGGATGGACCGTCATGACTGCAACTCCCGTTCGACGAAGGCGGGGATGGCGTCCATGGCTCCCCGCTGCCAGCGCGGTGACCAGATCTCGCAGCCTGGGGCGATGGCCTTGCTGCGCCCGGGATCCGGAATGCGGTAGCGGGGTGTTCCCATCGCGGCGAAGGTCCAGCTCCACCAGCCGCTGGGATACATCGGCACCCAGCCATAGAGCGGGTCGGCGTGGTCAAACACCTCGCGCAACAGGCGCACCATGGCGATGTGGACATCGCGGAAGGCTTCGGGAGATTCGCTCTGTGTGCCGAACACGCCCCCGGGCTTGAGCAGGCGTCGGCAGTTCTCGAAGAAGGCGCGGTTGAACAGGCCTTCGGCCGGTCCGGCGGGGTCAGAGCCATCCACCAAGATGGCGTCGTAGCTCTGGTCGTCGGCTTCGGCGGCCCAGGCGATGCCATCTCCCACCGTGAGCTGGAACCTCGGATCGGACCAGGCGGATCCACCGATGTTGGGGAGGTGCTCTCTGCTGAGCTCCACCACCCGCCCGTCAATCTCCACCATGTCCAGGCGCTGGACATCTGGATGGCGCAGGCATTCCCTTGCGGTGCCGCCGTCTCCGCCGCCGATCACCAGGATCCGTTCGATCGAGTTGGCACTGCACAGCGCTGGATGCACCAAAGCCTCGTGGTAGTGGCGTTCCTGCTGCTCTGCTGTCATCCAGCAGCCATCCAGCAGCAGGCCCCGTCCATAGCGCTCACTGCGAATCACGCTGATTCGCTGGAACGGACTGGTCTCTTCGACCAGCACCTCTCCCTTCAATCCGTAGCGGACGCCGCGGTGTTCTTCATCAATCCAGTTGCTCATGGGGCGCGGTGGGCATCTTTCCAGCTAAGGACCCGGGGGGCCTGTTCCCAAACACCAGATGTAGTGCTTTTGGTATTGACGAACGCAACATGTGGAGATTAAATGAGTTTGGTTGGGGAGCTGCCGTGGAAGAGGGCAGCTCCAAAGCCTTATTCGTCAGATCAAGGCTTTCGTAGTTCGGCTAGATCACAGATTCGAAGCACGTCTCTCCTCTTCCGAATCATCACCGTGCCGGACCATCCTGTTGTCCTTGGCCCAGGAGGACGGCGGTGCAAGATCTGGTGGTGAATGAGCGGTTGACCATTCCATCCAGGGATCTGCGTTGGCGGTTCAGCCGTTCATCCGGTCCAGGCGGGCAGGGGGTCAACACCACCGATTCCCGCGTGGAGTTGTTGCTGGACATGGCGAACTGCAATTGTCTGGGTCCATTTCGCCGTGCCCGACTGCTGGAACATTTCCAACCCCGGTTGGTGGAAGGTTGTTTGCGGGTTGTGGTCGCTGAAGAACGTTCCCAATGGCAGAACCGTCAGAAGGCACTGCATCACATGGCGGAGCTGCTGCGGGAGGGTTTGCAGCCACCGCCTCCTTCCCGCAAAGCCACCCGGCCGGGTCGCGGTGCGGTGAAGCGACGTTTGGACACGAAGAAAAAGCGTGGTGACCTCAAGCGTCAACGCCGCAGTCGGCCATCCCTGGACGATTAATGGACGTCTGACGATCGGGATTGTTCTGCCCGGATCGCCGCCTTGGCCTGTTTCCAGAGGGTTTCCAATTCGTTGATGCTGCGTCCCTGGAGATCCCCATCTAGGGCGGCTTCAACGCGGGAGAAACGGTCGAGGAAGCGCTGATTCGTGCCGGCGAGGCCCTCTTCGGGTTCGATGTGGCACCAACGGGCCACGTTCACCAGGGTGAACAGTAGATCGCCCAGTTCCTCCTGGGCATGGCTTTGGTTGCCGCTGGCCACTGCCTCCTTGAGCTCGTCCAGCTCTTCATGGACCTTCTCCCAGACGCCGGCCATGTCATCCCACTCGAAGCCGGCCTTGGCTGCTTTCTTTGAGATGGTCATCGCTCCAGCAAGCGCTGGCAGGCCGCGCACCTTGGTGCTGAGCCGGTCGCTGAGGGGACTGGCGGAGCAAGCCAGGGCCTCTGCCTGCTCCTCCAGCTTGATGGCCTCCCAGCTGCGTCGCACCTCGTCACTGGTGCTGGCGTCGGCATCGCCGAACACGTGGGGGTGACGCCGGATCAGCTTGTCGCTGATGCCATCGGCAATCGCATTGAGATCGAAGCGTTGTTCTTCTCCAGCGATCTGTGCATGCAGCACCACCTGCAGGAGAAGGTCGCCGAGTTCCTCTTTGAGGTGGTGGTCATCGCCATGACGGATGGCATCAGCCACCTCGTGGGCTTCTTCCAGCACGTAGGGCACCAGGGATGCATGGGTCTGTTCCAGATCCCAGGGGCACCCCGTTGTTGGATCCCTGAGTTGTGCCACAACATCGATCAAACGTTCTATGGCATCAGACGGAGCGTTGGCCATGCAGGGTCAACAACTGGAGCAATGCTCACCTTCTCACCGCTGTCGTTTTTTCGACCATTCCTGGGGCCAGGGGTCGCCATCGAGGACCAGATGGATCCATGCGCTGCCCTCTAAGCCCACCAGCAGAGCAATCAACTCCTGCGGGTGCTGATGCATCAGTTGCTGCAGCACCGCCAGGAGCATCGCTGGCGACAGCGTCGGAACCGCGAGGGTGACAATCAAGCACCAGGTGAGCAGTACCGCCAGGCGCGCGGTCGTTCCCAGCACGGGGCCATGGGACCAGAGCGAGCGATGGGGAATTAGGAGGCGATAGGGCAACCAGAGAAAGCCGAGGGCTCCCCATCGCCGCAGCGCATTGGAGCGTGTGTCGAGATCGGGGGAAAGCCACAGACCACCGGCCCAACAGCTGGCTGCGGCGACCAATCCTGCCGCCCATCCCAGCACCAATCCAAGTGCGATGCCGAGCGGCAGGCTCAGAATCCAGATGCTTTGGTCGTGGCGGCGACCCGTTGCCAAGTTTTTAAAGCTTCCGTGCCCCCCAACCTGACTCGTTAGGGCAGAATCTGACCAGTGGGGCGATTAGCTCAGCGGTAGAGCACCTCCCTTACAAGGAGATTGTCACTGGTTCGATCCCAGTATCGCCCATTCTTCCAAAGCAACCACCAGCATTGGCTTTCTGCTCTGAGCAGGGAGGCCACTTTTCTTGATTTTCATCTAGGTGTGCTCCAAAACGTGCTCCAAATAGTCCTATCGTTGAGTAGCCCCAAAAGTTCGCTTTACCAGCGGCTTTCACGAGTTGATCGGTTATGCCGCGAGCTACCGCAACAGAGATACTGGAGAGAGTCGAACACCTCTAGGGAATGATCCTGGAGGGGCAGCCCAACACCTCTTGTCTCACTTTTGCGAGACAAGCGTGGGGGGTCTCCAGAGCGCAGGGCTACCGGCTTCTGAAGAAGGCATGGGCGCAGATCAAGGACGACATCGAAGGTCCAGACCTCGACCGGCAGTAGATGCTGGCCTGGTGCGTTCAGACCTTGCTGGAGACGGCTGGCCAGGCCAAAGCGCAACGAAACCCAGGGGCGGTGGTGGCTGCCATCCGCCAGCCCGATTGGATGTGCGGGCTGGGTATTAATTCTCAACGCAGGTACAGCGCCCACAGACGCCCCCACTGAGTTTTTGCATTATTTTCAAGCAGGATTTGCGGCTTCTCCAGTTTTGCTCGGCTGGAGAAATCAGATCAGGCCGGTAATGCACGACCCGCCTTTTTTATGGGCTGTGAGTCGTACTTGGAATTGCCAAGTGAGGCCCCCAGATCCACTGGAGCTAGCCAGCTTTGGAGCCCAGCCCATCACCCTCTGGCTACGTCGACGGGATGTCCCGCCTGTGGCATGGGGTTACTCAACACGCAACGTGATCGACATTTGAGTGCAAATGTCTTCCTCTACACCGCAATTCTTGTCCAATATCGCGATATTGATCCCACGTGGCTGGGTCAGGCAGACCACTACGCGAGAACCACATATCAAGCCAGTTCAATGAGCCGAAGAGGAATCCACCCTCTGCTGATGGGTTTGGACAAACCGAAGCCCAAACCACATTCCAAAAAACAGACAGATCTGAGTGGTTACGAGTCAGCCCAGAGAAAACGGTTTCTGCGGGCGGAAATAGAAGAGGAAAAGTTGGCTGCGGCAGCGGGGCGCCGACATCTCCTCAAGCTGGAACGGCAAGTGGCATGATCGACGTCTGATGGCTTTTGGACACGGGCTGGAGGCGCTGCCCGCCGCCTATCCGCTAATGCCATTAAGGGCAGAAGTATCCGCCCCATCCACATGATTTAGTTGGAGTAGCTCACCCCCCGGTATGTGAGAGCGGTGACAGCGCGAGAGGTATTGCTCATTGATGCCTGGTAAGCCTTGCCCATGTATTTGAGCTGAACAACTGATTTCTCCTTTGTCTCATTGCTTTTGGTGTACTTGTTGCCGAGAAAACAGAGTTCCATTGAGGGGAATGCGGAAGAGATTAGATTTCAGCCAAAGAGCCCTATGCGAACAATGTTCCAACGGATACTTAATGATTTAGTGATAGTTTGTTGTTGACTAGCTGATACATTTAAGTGCCTGAGTGTGTCGTTATGAACGTTTTTTCTAACAGCCCTGCTTGTTTATCTCGATTCATAGATGAAGTGAAGTGACTATTGCTGTTGCTGCATCTGCTGCTGCCTCAGCGATTGAGGCTTGTGTGACGATGCGGAAGACGGGCTGGAGCCCCCCCGTTGTCTGCTGACTTGTCGTAACGAGCCTTGAGGCAGCTGTTGTGCTGAGTTTCGAAGCGCAAAGAAAGGTAAAACTGGTAGCGACCGTCGCAGACAAGGTCACCCCTTGAGAAATGAGAATCTTTTGCGCCTTCAAGCTGTCGTTATGACTGAAGCGCTGAAACTCCCTTACTCGGTTCAAGGGCGCGGAACCGTTGAGTCCATTGGCAATCACTTTTATCGGGTTTGTGGTCCTGCGGGCTGCACTGTTGTGATGGGTCTTTCCAATGCTCTGTATTTGAGCCGGAATGTTCCTGAATCAGCTTCCCCAGCCGACCGTTAACTACCTTCAGGTGGTTGCTGACTAGAGGCTCAGAGGAGGCCAGGCGTTTTTGATGTAGGAGCTTGTGTGCTGTGCCAGCTGCGATGGAACGCCACGGCTTGCGCTCGGTGCTTAGCTCGTTTTGAACACCCAAAAAAAAGCCCCCTGGTGGGGGAGCTGATACGTCCGAGTCCACATGCTGAGGACGGCGGGCGGTTGTGGATCAACAGGTCAGTGAGTCCTCACTGGCTTGACATAAGTAACCGTCGCAATGGGGTTGCGACTTTCACTTGGGTCACGTCACACGGCTGCCTTTGCTGGCCGCGGCTGGACAGGCGATGCAGCAGAAGAACCCTGGCACGGTGGTGAGTGCCATCCGCCAGCTCGACACATGACCGGCACCGGATACAACTCCCACCGCGGTTACGGCATCAACAGGCGCAAATGCTGAACAAGCTCCTCATTCGATCGATGACTCAGCACGCAAAAGCCCCGACTACGTCGGGGCTTTTGCTGACCTTGGACGGGTAATTAGTTATAGATCCAATCAGCACAAGTATGTGTAGATCGATTCAAAAGATACTTTTCGAAGTAGCCAAGGGGCCATCTCCTCTTTCGCTAGCCCAGCGAAACAGGAGAGTGCATTGGCCCGTCGATCCCGTCCAAGGACGACATAGGAATCTTGACCGATGGTATTCATATTGGATGTGATAAATATTTTCAATTGATGTGGCATGCAGCACAAATTATCCTCGCTTATGAAGCCTTTAGGGTCGACTTAGCCGAAGATTCCAAGAAATTGCTGGATGCAGTGCGTTTTCTTGCTTATGGCCCATATTTTACTCAAATTAACCAATTTCCTCACATTTTTAAGTTAATTTTGGATGAACTCAATTTTATCAATGTTTAGATTATTTTTAGTGCTTTGTTGAAGGTGGTTGAACCTAATTGGGATTATTTCGTCCATGCACCTTTGGAAGAGGGTATAGTGCGCTTTGAAGCCAAAACTGAGCGTGCGCTTTACGCAAAGGTTGTCGCCTCTGAAGCGAACTGGATGGAATCTCAAAGTTGTGAGCGTCTCATCATTTATTTGAGAGCAAGGCAAGATTTGGAGTCTTTTCGAGAAGGATTTAAAGCCAAGGAAATTTAATTCTATAAGTCTAGATATAGTTAATGCATGAGTTTTCGCATGCAAAACTACTAATGCGCATAATTCGCCCTTTTATTTTTTGGTGATTCGCAGGCAGTTTATTGATGCCCTATGACGCAAGTGATTGGCTTTTCCCATGTGAGCAAGATGCCCTTGTTTATTGTCTAACAGCGTACAATATCTTTTGTTTCAAGGCAGGGTAGAGTTCGATATAGTGATCTTTATTTTATAAATTAATGTGTAGCAAATTTCTCTTGCTATGCATCAAGGCTACACAGCTATTGCCCTTCTCCTTTTTACTGCATTGCCGCTCTTGTGCGTTGCCGCAGCGGCGTTCTTCTATATAAAGAATAACGAGCGGAAAGCACCGCTTAAGAGAGAAGATTTTTATCGATAAATCTACGGCATAAGGGTTCTTGGGCTAGTAGTGATTGATCCTTTGGGTAAGCCAAGTCGACTGAGTTTCTAGATGCTGGCTAGAGATAGTTATTGGACGACAATAGAAAATAACTAATTATTATCACTGCGATTGCATATCACTTGGGGTATTTGCGTTGCTCGGAGTTGTGAAATCTGGCTATGGAATGATTCTTGGGTCTTAGGCCTTGAGGTGCTGCTCGCCTCCAGTTAGATAACGCTGAACTGACTTCTCCCGGTCAGAAGAGAAGCCAGCTTTCTTGTCAGCGCCCAATGACCACGGCTTGTCATTGGATGGAGGTCTTGGGGACTCCGAAGACATAATCACTTTTTCGTTGAGTGGTCTCTCTCCAGATGAAGCAATGTCAGAGTCCAAATGATTCGCGTCAACGTTCCGAAGTGCAGGAGTTTGCTCATACGCTGTGTATGCCGGTACTTCAGACCCTTGGAACGATGTGAGTCACGAGGCCAGCATTGACCCAGTTGGTGACGTGATTATCTACATATGTCACCTGGAAAAACTTTGGAACCTTCGGGTTTTTGGTGCTGCCAATAACGTTAATGACATCAGCCACGCGCCAGGTCTTGTCAGTGTTCTTGATGATCACCGCCATTCCCACTTTGACGTGGAGAAAGACCGGATCTGGTTTGGGCGTCGAGGCGCCACTTGCATGATCAATTGACATACACCTTTTCAAGTCGGTCTCTACTGCTTCTGGCAGTTAGACGAGTTGCAAATGACGCTGAACTGACTCCCCGCTCGCCAGAGAGGGAGCCAGGTCGCTCCAGCGCCCAATGGTCATTGGAGAAACCATTGGATGGAAGTGCCCAGCAACGGAACTCCCAAAGACACGATCAGTTCTGTCGTGGGCTGCGCTCTTTCAGATGAGGCGATGGCAGCGACCAAATGAGACGGAGTCCTAGATCACCGTGGACGGAGCTGCAGTGGGTGATGCTGCGCAACGTGATTGAGCTGGCTGCGGACGGTTAGTGCACAACCCACTTCCTTCTGCCACGTTGGCGCCCAGTGCTTGTACTTCTTGTTCGTGGGCTCGCCTCTTTGGCGTAGCCCACTGCGCGAGTGAATTAGTGGTGCCCCTGATGGCCTGCTTGTTCGTGCTTTTCACAAACCATCCACATCTCACCCATTTGGTGAGCACCTGTGCAACCAAATTCAGGGGCAGCCGCCTCAGCCTCAGCTTGCGTCTTGAACATCGTCTTCTTGGGCTGCTCCCCGTCAGGGTCACCCATGGAGCACCCTGCGGAAATCATCAAGATGGAGCCGACAAGGAGAAGACCTCGTTTCATGTATCAAGTGCTACGCAAACCCAGTATGCGCTCAGTTCACGGCTACGTCAGTTGATTGACTTGTAAGGATGGCAGTCGCCTTGTCAATGACAACTAGCGGGTAGGCAAAGAGGCATGCAATTTTGAGTTTGCTCCCATGAAGAATTGATTAATATCGATTGTTTTTTTGAGGTGGATTAACTGAACCTCAGATGGAAGCTGAACCACTCACAGCAATAGCCGAGTTTCAAAATCAATGCTGCCATTACAACAAGGGCTGCTGAAACGAAACAAATTCCTTGAAAGACTTGGTGGCGCTTCTCTTCTTGGACCGATCGGGTCATCTCGCGAGTGTAGAGATTGCTTCTTCCATAGATCCCTCAGAGTGACTCGGGCCTTAATCGACTGGGCCGGTAAGAGATCAAAAAGTTCTGCTGTTCTGCTGCATCTTCCTTCACGGCGGTGATCAAGTCGTCTCCAGTGTTCCAGACCCAGATCTGTTGGTTGTGGCTGGTGTGCTCCAGGTTGGTGCTGAGCGGTTGTCCATGCCGTGCCCGTAGACCCGCCAGAACCTCTGTCATGTCGTCAATGGCGAACTCGTAGGCCAGGTTCGTCAGGCCCTGTTTAGGGTCCACCTCAAAGGTGGCTTGTGAAACGGGCAATCGATCTAACAACACATCTCGAGCGACGTACCGCCTTGATGACTCCTGCTTCAGTTGTTTTCTATCGCCCAGATGGCTCGTTAACTGCTCCAGCGGCATTCCCCATGCCAAACCCTCTATGCACGCGTCCACACGACCTGCACTACAGAACAACAGCAGACCTAAAACCGCAGTGATCAGAAGGGTCTGGAGCTGGTGGAGAACCTTCATGCAGTTATCAATCTGTCTTCGGATTTTGCTGGGTAAAGGCTCAGTTGCCTACTGATCAGCGCCGGTAGTAGTGGGTGGCGATCAGGGCCTACAGCTACGTTCCGCCCCGTCCTCCTGAGCTGATGACACGCAGGCGGTTGCTGCGGCACAACGCCATAGAGGCTTGGCAATCGATGCAGAAGACGGGCTGGAGGCGCTGCCCCCCACCCGTGCGGTGAAAGTTGAATCACCCTTATGGGGAGACGCGGGCGAGGGAACCCGCTGGATTTCATCTCCCAAGGCGTTTGCAGTGGTGCCAGCGCCACAGCAATTCTCACAGAAAACTTGAGGAGATCTGGATGGCGATTAATGCCTAATTAGCGCATTTGATACTCGGGAGGGCCCCCAGTTAGAGAGAATTGAAGAGAAGGCAGTGGTGCCTTCAATGCGTCTGTTTGGGGTGGGCTGAGGGGCCTGCCTCTTTTTTTGTTTCTGCTTGTGCGCTGAAGAGCAATCGTTTTTCGCTAAGACAAACGGACCCAGCAGTTGCCGCTGACATGGGTCCGCGTCCCGCCCGGAGCCCATCCAGAACGGGACGCACCTCAACTAGCTCAGTGACACCAGTCGATTCAGCGTGAATTGATACCAACTTCGGCATTTTGTTACCAGCAGAAAAAAAAGTGAGCAGAGTGGCGTGATGAGCACCACCAATGATCCGAACGCATGGCATCTGGGCCTGCGTCGGCCAATGGGGGGTGACCCTCTAAATGAACCCGTCATGGCGGCGATATACGGCTACAAGTTCAACGGCGACTTTTGGCGACTTAATGACCAGGGCTATCCAGAACCTTTGTTAGAACCCATGCTCGGCCAGTGGGAACAACTGCACGATCCCGAGGGTTGAACCTGAAGATGGTGCTGATCACCCGTCAGATAACGCTGAACTGACTCCCCGACCGGATAAAAAGGGAGTCAGTGAACAGTTATCAGCGCCCAATTGTTAAAACGAAAAAACCATTGGATGGAGATGCCCAGCACAGGAACCTCCAAAGAAACCATCGCCCCTGCCAGGCGTTCAGTGCAGTTCCAATGAGGTGACAGCGGCGACCAAATGAGTCGTCGAAGCCAGTCAAAACGCTGAGCTGACTCCCCTAGTTGAGGAGAGGAGCCAGGCCGTCACTTGCTATGTCAACGCCATACTGGATAAGCGTAGACATACACAGCGTCCAATGGAAATTGCCCCTCCATTGGATGGAAGATCCATGCGACTGAACTTCCGCAGACACCATCACTCCTAATGGGGGTTCAGTGCAGTTCAGATGAGGCAGTGGCAGTAACTAAATGAAGCACACCAATGTTGTGGCAAGCGAAGACTCTGAACTGACTTCTCCCCTGAAAAAGAGGAGCCAGTGCTTCTCGTCAGTGCCTAAAGCTTGCAGTAACCCGTTTCGGCAAGCCATCCCAACATTCGCGTAGATGCCATCAATGGGGCAATGCGCCTTAATGCCGATGACTTTGTGCCCTGTAGGTACAAAAATATGGTCATCGAGATCGGAGGCGTTCATGAGAGACGACGGTCCAACCGAGCAGATCCAAGAAGTCAACTGACTTTCTGGCCCCTGCTCCAACAGTCTCATGAATGACCTGGGTTGGTCGTTTGGTTAGGTACACATCAGATACGTCACGCCATTCGACGCTCCGCTTGCACCGCCTGAGGTGCCCTAGGAGAAAACGACCCATCCTTTAGAGCAAATGGCCCCAGGGCGCCTCTAGCCAGAAGCTTCGCCCCTTTCTCTCTTAAGAAGTGATGGGTCGAACCATGCACAAGCGAGCGAGCTAGGCCGTCTCTTCCATCTGGGAGGGGCGGCCTCCTTTTTGCAAAGCAAAATTTTTCAATATTACTTTTGCAGTGAAAAATTTGGCTGTAATCTAGTTCACTAAGTGAATTGAAGATCCGGATCCAATTGCTTTAGTTTCCGACAGATTTTATTAATTATTAGTGGAGAAAGTGAGCTTTAGAAGCATAAATAAGTCGTATAGGTGCTTTGGGCGACTTCGTTATGTCAAATAAGAACAAGGGGCATACAGCTGATATCTACTATTAAGTAGCTCTTTCGATTTTATGCGCTTTACCATTGTTTATGCGTCTGCAACTGGTCATACAGAAGACATCGCAGAAAGGCTGAAAGTGCTATTGCCGGGATCAGAATTAAAAGACCTTGATAGAATGGATTTCGTAAAAGAGCTGGAAGAGTCTGAGGCACTTATTTGTTGTACTCCAACGTGGAATACGGGTTCTGAGACCAAGAGATCAGGTACAAAATGGGATGAGCATATTGATAATATTCCTTATTTATCCCTAAAAGGCAAGCCTATTGCAATTGTAGGCTTAGGTGATTCTGCGGCCTTCAGCAAGTATTTCTGTGATGCAATGGAAGAGCTTTATAAATCATTCGAATCTGCAGGAGGTCGGATGATCGGCCATGTATCAGTTGAGCAATATATCTTCGATGATTCTAAAAGCGTTATTGACGGAATGTTCTGCGGCCTACCTTTGGATGAAGATAATGAATCCGAAAAAACCGATGAGCGACTTCAGTCTTGGGCCAGGCTAATTATGAAAGAGGTGATTATATAAAAGCCTGAGGGCGAAATATATACCATTGAAGCTTAGTCAGCCTTTTTGGCTTCCTCATTTGCGGTTGAACTATTATCACATCTTATGTTAAATCTCTCCTCCCAAAAATTAACAGGTAAGCCGCCAAAAATAGCAACAAGGGCTGGGGTCAATGCCATGCTTACCACTAATAGGCCAATTGGCTGTCTTGTTGATTCGCGAATGGCTATAATAAAAACTCCGCTGCACATAAGTGTGTAGAGAGATAAAATAAATATAATCTTCAATGAACGCTTCACAGTCTCTTGGGTTTTGTAGAGAAAATACTCTTGGTAAAAGAAGGATGACTAGGTTTCTTTAGGCTCTATATCTCAGCGGTCAAATAACGCTGATCTGACTCCCTGCATCGTCCAAGAGGGAGCCAGTGGTGTTTACAGCGCCCAATGGTCATCACTCCATTGGATGGAGGTTCCGAGGCTCCGCAACAAGCATGGCTTTGTGGATGGATACTGTGACGTCGTGATGAGGCAATGGCAGTAGCCAAATGATCGTTGCCTATGTTTCGATGTGGTGGAGTCAATAATCAGACAACGCTGAACTGGCTTCCCACTGAAGAAGAGAAGCCAGTTACTCTCCAGCGCCCCAATGACTGTGGATAGGCCATTGGATGGAAAGCCCTAACGGCAGAACTTCCATAAATATTATTACCTGTGTTGTAGGTTGAGTGCTAATTCGATGATGTAGAGGCAGTTATCAAATGAGTCTTATCAATTTTTCCAAAGATGCCTATTAATGCGTACCTTCGCTTTGGCTCTGAGGAGTAGTCCCGTAGATGATGTGATATGTCACCAGTACTAGGCCAATGATTGGCAGCACGAAAGGAACCATGGATCAGGATCTGGCTTGAATTACATAATGAACACCGCACGAGCAGATCGCACAGGCAAATATCACTTTTCGATGTTCAGGCGCCAGTAACGCTTAACTGACTTCCCCCGTTCAGAAGAGGAGTCAGTCTCTGAACAGCGCTCAATGGTCATCACTCCATTGGATGGAAGTGCTGTAATAGAACTTCCAAAAGAATTGTCTCTCTAGCCATGAGCTAAGTGCAGTACAGATGAGGTAATAGCTTCATCCAAATGCACGCCAAATATGTTGTGGAATGTCTGGCACTAATGCCCTAGACAAAGTGAGACATCATTATTCGCTTTGACCTGTGGTCATCGAGTGTTAGAACTATTGCTAAGTCTAAGACTTCAATCAAAGTTTAGGTGAGATTAAATCAGACCTAGTATTGAGAAAAGACCTCTGCTCAGAACTATTAGTAACGCAATTGATGTGCAAGTAATCAGGTTTAGTGATACCAGCTGAAAAATGATTGGACTTTGCATTTTTTCAGGAGTTCCCTCGTTTTTTTGTTTTCCAAGGGGCTTGTCCCAATAGGCAAAGACCAGTCCTTTCTTGACCTCAAGTGTGTTGCGTGTGTTGAGTGCGCCGTAGCCAAACTCACTAATTATTTCTGTTTGTTGCCGGATTTTTTTGCTCTCATTGACAAAGATCGATTGAATCCAATCGCTGTGTGTTTTGATTCCAGCGGCAATCCAGATGATCGCGGTAACCCCAACAAGAACATTGAGAATGTCCATTAGTTTAAAATCATATCTTCGTTGGCTCCGGTTTCCTCATGAAATAATTTGATAGCAATTCATGTCCGCGATGCTGCTTTTACTAGGTCAATATCGATCTCATCGGGCGTAATAACGGCGCCTGAATGCTTTTCTTGTTACATGCAGATCGTATATTTTATGCTTCTACTGGCAGCCTGAATCGCTACTCATATTACGCAAAGAAGACTTAGCTTGATCAGACATATTGTCTACATGTTTTCCTGTTTTGCTTTATTGATCACTCTTGCTTTTCGAGTTTGGTTGTTTGATTCGGCCGCATCACTTTTGATTTGTCTTCAGGCTAATTTTTGCTTGATATTGAAGTTTTCTCCTTAGCCGGCTTTGGCTGTTCTCACGCAGAAGCTTTTTTTTTGTTAGTGCTAGTCGTATTAATATTTTTCTCTATCTTTTGGGTTTTTGCTCCAGGGTCTTTCTTGTCAGCTGTAGGTGTTCCCTTTGCGACTGCTGTCGTTTTTTTGGGTTTAAGTTTGCTTGTATCTAAGGAACCTTCGCCTAAAGACTTATACCCTAGAAAGATTAGTCCACCTACAACTGGGATTGAAGTAAGCCCACCCATAGCAATTTCGAATTCGCTCAACGCCATGGCTCATTTGCCGTGATGATCAAGCCCATCATTAAGGAGCGTTGCCACATTGGACCTTTAAAAATTACCTTATGTGGTATCAAATTGTCTTTATGATTTGCCTTTTGTGATCGCTGTGTGTCTTGATTATCTTCGTTAGAGGTATTCATTGTTTTTGCCATTGATTTTTTGATGTCTTTAATAATGCAATATCACTTCAGATTAATTGGCCTCCCTTTCTGCCAGGGCTCGCTTGCCATTCAAGCCATCAAGTCAAAACTCTCGAGTTGACTCAATATCAGCTTCTCGTCAACCCTGTTGGGATCGAGCGCCAGATTTGTCGTCAGAAATAATTGAAAGGTGTTATCGGCAGATATATTTTCATGCAATGAGTTGTGATCGTGATCGATTTTTAGAATCCCAGCTTAGGTCAGGTTCTATCACCGTAAGAGATTTTATAAGAGGACTACTACTTTCGGATCGTTTTTATAGGGGCTATGTCGAATGCAATGGGAACGATCGAGTAGTTGAGCAGGTCGTAGGCCGTGTCCTTGGTCGTCCTGTCTACGGACAAGATGAAGTGAAATCTTGGTCCATTGTTATTGCTGAACAGGGATTTGCGGCTTTTGTTGATGACATCTTGGAATCTTCTGAGTATTTTGAGAGATTTGGAATTGATGGAATCCCCGATCAAGTAAACCGTATTTTGCCAGGACGCTCTCAAGGAGAGATGCCTATCTATCAGCGATTTCCTCGCTATGGAGAAAGTTGGCGTGATCGACTGATTCGTGATGGATTAATGATCTCTGTAGATGCCTTCAATAAAATCAGTCGGCCAATGACGGTATCCCGTCTGATCTATGAAAAGCCTGAGGGTCGTCTTTTTAAACTTTGGCTTGTTTTCTTGTTTGTTTTAGGCGTTGGAAGTGTTTCCTTGGTTCTTTTAGTCTTCCGCCAGATGTTCACGATTTGAGTGAGATATTGGGTTAATCCAGAATTATGTACATTTCGGAAAAATCAGTTAAGGCAGCTTTCTCGGCTAAATCAGGTAATTGCCATGGTCGCACTGGGCTAGAGCCATCTTTGGGTGGAGCATTGCGTGAAAAAGCAGTTTGGGTTGATGAGTCTGATTGCATTGGTTGTCGTTACTGTGCACATGTGGCGTCTAATACTTTTGTCATGGTCCCAGAAACAGGTCGTTGCCGTGCTGTTCGACAAGATGGCGATACAATAGATCGAATACAGGAGGCGATTGATACCTGTCCCGTTGATTGTATTCATTGGGTAGACTTTGAACATCGTGGTGACGGCGTAGAGATATGAGCTATGTGAATACTTTGGTTCTTCTTTAATTGAAGAAACAAGATGCTATGAAAATGTTTGAGGGATGTGTCGATTGATTTTTTGATCTATAAAGGTGCGAATACTTTGTCAACGCCATGCAAACCACAAACCACCCATGCGCATGTGAACCCTGTGGCTGCTGCGTCAATCCGGAAAAAGCTATCGAGAAAGAAGGCAAGATTTACTGCTCTCAGCCATGTGCTGATGGTCATGCCGGTGATGAGCAATGTTGCTCTAGTTGTAGTTGCTGCTAATTATTCGCAGCAGTCACATCCTTGCAAGTCATCCACTCTGCATTCTTTCAAGGAGACCACCGATACACAGCTAACTATATTTGAATGCCTATGTACTCGTACTTGAATCCCGCCGTTCGATTCCTCTACTAATTCCAGAGCTAGGCCAACCAGCTCTTCATTATCGATATTCTTGTAATTCAATATCACAAGACGTTGAAGTGCTTTTGAATTCAACACTGGTGATAAAGATTCCTGGGAAGTTGATCAACGCTGAACTGACTTCCCCGTCGATGCTCATTGGCAGAGAAGTCAGTGCAACTCAGCGCCCAATGGCTGTAGTTAAACCATTGGCTGGAGGTTGTGGATGCTCCAGACTAATTATTGCTCTGCCACAGTATTAAGTGCTGACAATATGAGGCGTTTGCAGCGACTTAATGAGTCACATCAATGTCGTGGACTCGTTGCCTGCAACTGTTCATGCAACGCTGATCTGACTCCTCCCCTTCAAAAGAGGAGTCAGGCCGTTGCTTGCTGTGTCGGCGCGGGATGGTAACGCTGACACTCAGCGCCCAATGGTCATTGGAGAAACCATTGGATGGAAGGCCCATGCGACTGAAACTTCCAAACAAAGTATGGAATGTAGGTCGGATGCACGTGCTTTAGATGTTGCCAGGAGCAGTTTCAAATGAGCAGCGGCATTGTTGTGATGTCTAGTGACGACTAGTCGACACCTTGAGCAGAAAACAGGTGTCAGCTCTCGGATCATTGCCCAATAACCATGGTTGGCCAAAGGGAGCTAAGTGCTGTGTTCCCGCCGACGCAAATCGCTGCCACAAGCATTCCGAAGTAAAAGAGATTGAAGTACCCAAGATGTGTTTCGGGTACCCAAATATCAATTTCCTTTTTGGGCATCACCCCATCCCGATTTGAGAAAGGATCCCTTGACCGGTGAGTAGCTCAGTGCCAAGACCAATGATGAAACCCATCATTGCCAGGCGGCCATTCCAGGTTTCAGCGAAAGACGAGAAGCCGAACTTGCTGTTCATAGCATCGTTAAGAAACGTAACAATCTTACAGGCGTTCTTCTGCCTCTGTTGTGCCAAATGAATCAACCAGCTCCACAAGCTTTACCTCTGAGCCTTATGCGGTTTTGACAACTCTTGGGAGCCTCCCGAGCGAACACGGAGTCAGGTCAGTTAACGCCCCTGCCCCAGCCCACTGTCTCGGGCTTAGAAACCAGTCGTGCTCAACGGTCTGGCCAGTGATTTGAAGGTTTTATCGATTTCGGCTTTCAGCTTGATGGTCTCCCTTGCAAGGAGATTGTCACTGATTCGATCCCAGTGTCGCCCATCTCAAAATCCAGTACTGCTCTGGGTTGTCCCGAGATTGATGCATCAGCTTGCTAACGCTTGCTCGCCAGAGCCATCGGTTGCTGGCTGGGAGCCGAACTCGCCACGCAAGACGCCTTCCGCCTTTCGCATCATTTTGAGGCAGGTCTCCCTGTCAACAGCGGCGTAGGCAGCGTCCATGCATTTCACATACTGCTCCTCAGGGGTCACAAGCCGTTCGCCATTGGGTGGAGTATCGATCCGATGCGTATGGCTCGCCGTAGCTGGAATTACTCATCCCAAACACGGTTTGAAGTGAGGTTCGAGACGACTTTTGAAACGCTGTGGTGTGCAGGGCAGGGAGGTGTGCAAAGGTAGAACTACGCCAAAGAGCCTGATTGAAGGCCCACTGCGCGAGATCCGATAACTCGATTCCATGAACCGAAGATCCAGCACTCCCCCAAGGGAGTGGCGAAAGGCTGGCATTAATGCCAGTCGAATTGACCTCAGCGGCTATGCATCGGCCCAACATCGTCGTTTTTTGAAAGAGGAAGCAGATCAGGGCTCAAGGGAGCCAAGACATCACTGACAACACCCTTGCCAATAGTGGGGTGAAGCCTTACTCAGCCGTTGCCGCCGTCATCCATGCCGCGTCGGATCAGGCTCTGCGTTAGCCAGAGCAGACTGATGAAACCGGCGGTGACGATCAACAGAGTCAAGGTTCAGGCTGTGATGCGGATGTTGAGACGTTGCTCGGCTGGCCACCACATCATCATTGGAAGGCAGGCCTCAAAGGCATTTGGTGATGCAGTTGTTCTTGGCGCTTGTGGTTTCTGTGGTTCTGCTTGTGGGGCTTACTGCGTTGCTAGCGACAGGCAGCTTGTCGTTCTCTAGAAACGCTGCATGGTTGTTGGAACGCCAAAGCAACGTATGGATGACTGGAATCGTGTCCCTTGCTTCCGCTGCGGCGGTGCTTGCTTTGCAGCGCTAACCCGTCCCGCTTAGACGTCTCAACAAGCTTGACCCATCCCCCAAGGGCGGAGCGGGACGGGTGGCTTGTCACCAGGAGGCCTTGGTCAGCGGCTGCTAGAGCGTTTGCGAACCACCCGGGGAGTTTCACGCTCAGTTTTGGCATCCTCTTCAGACACCGTCTTATCTTCGCCGGCCGCTTCTCCCTGCAGGGGCTCATCGTCGGGTTCCTGCGCTTCAATCACCCCAAGCACCATGGCGGCTTCCAGCTGATCGCTCATGTCACCGATGGTGAGCAGAGCTTTCAAGACCAGTTGGGCACGAGGCGCTTTCGGCAGGCCGGGACGGAGCTTCTTGGTGGTGTTCCACAGCTCTAGGGCCACTTCCTTTAGCAGTTCCTTGTCAGCAGCCATTCGATTCGAACGTGAATCGCACCATTCTCGTCATCGGGGGGTGATCCCCATCCCGAATCAGAAGCAGAAGGGCAGGAATTGGGTGCGGCAGGCGGCATAGCCATCCACCAGGGGACCTAAGCCGATCTGGTGAACGATGCCTGCACCGGTGAGCCCTTCGGTGATGATTCCGATCACGATGCCGAGCATGGCGGCACGGCCGTTGAAGCGTTCAGCCTTTTTGAGCTGCTCCATATGGATGTCGCGGGCGGCGACACCCTGGAACCAAGAATCGTTGGCTTGGGGAGATTTCATCGAACTCAAGCTGTTGTTATAAAGCTTAATCCGAAAATCAGTTTTTCAGCAGCAGACGTTCCCCCGGTGTTGGATCGGTCCAGCGGCTGCTGGCCGGCAGCTGGGCTCCAGTGCTGGCCACAGATCCTTTCATTTGCAGGGCCCGACTCAGGGCGCCGCCAAAGCGCACATCGCCGCCGGAGGTGCTGGCGAGCACCGTGGTGGGTCGGAAGCGTTCCACCAGTTGCGGCACTACGGAGCAGCCCTTAACAAACGCCCCAAGCGCGGGCAACCCCAGGTCCACCATCGGCGTGATCACGGCATCCAGCGGTTGCGGCTCCAGGGCTGGATCGAGAAAACCATGGGGTTCCAGGTAGAGCGATCCGGCCGGATGCTCGAGCAGATAACCGTTTTCCACCATCGGCACCGGTGCACCGGCGCTGGCCTGCACCTGCAAGCCCTGGTGGGTGGTGCTTTCTCCGGGGGAGAGGGCTTGCACGCTGGTGAAGCCCAGGCGTTCCACCACCCGTGTTGCGGTCACCGATCCAATGACGGGCAGATCCTTGGGCAGCAACGCCAAGGTTTCCGGATGGGCGTGGTCCGCGAGTCCTTGGGTGAGCAGTAGCAGGTTCAGCTTCTCGGGTACCTTGCGCTCGCAGGGAAGCTCCCCTTTGAGAAGCCATTCTCCCGGGGGGAAACTCAGGCTGCCGCGCAGCCAGGGATCTACCAGAACGCGGAGATCATCGAATTCGAGCAACCAGCCATTGGCTCCGTAGTAGGTAGCGGCCAGGGTCATGACGGATTTTGCTGCCGCTCGCGGCAGTCGCTGCAGAGACCGAAGAATTCAAGCGTGTGAAACAGGAGATCGAAGCCTTTGCGCCCGTCTTTGGGCACCTCCAGGTCGTGAATTGGGCAGTGGTCGAGCGCTTGTGTCTTGCCGCAATCGACGCAGGTGAGGTGGTGGCGATCCCGCTCCAGCGGCGCGTAGAGAGCTTCTCCATTGGGTAGGTGGCGGCAGCGCACCAGCCCACGTTGCTGCAGCTGACGCAGATTGCGGTACACCGTGGCCAGGCCCATGGCTTGGTCGGGCTCCAGGCTGCGGTGCAGTTGCTGACCGCTCATCTCATCACCACAGGCCTGCAGGCTCGCCAGCAAAACCTTCTGGCGGGCATTGATCTGGCTGGAAGGGCGGCGAGTGGCCATGGCTTTAAAGAGCGACCAACCAGCGCCTACTCAACATCACAGCGCTGGATTCAGCCACCGATTAGCTGCTCGCTCAAGCTCCAGAGTCGCCGTCGTTCGGCGGATTGGCTTGCTCCTGGGGCAACTCGGCAGAGCGTCGGTGCACCCCGCAATCCGCCGAACTGCTCAGGGCCGTAGTGCTCGCCACCCTGCGCCGTTGCCGCGGTGGCGGCATGCAGTTGCGGCAGTGCACCCATGCAGGCGCTCTGAAAAAGGGGATCCATCAGCCGGTAGGCCAGGGCCTCGAAGCGGTTGCCGACGCTGGCGATCGCGGTGGGTTGGAGTTCCGTGCGCGCGACGCCGGGATGGGCCGCCAAGGAGCGGATGGGGCTGTCCTGCTCGCGCAGGCGTGCATCCAGCTCGAGGGCAAACATCACGTTGGCAAGTTTGCTTTGGCCATAGGCCCCATAGCGGTCGTAACCCTTGCTCCAACTGGGGTCATCCCAGCGGATCTTGCCGAAGTACTGCGCCCCGGAGGTCACCGTCACCACGCGGGGATCGGGCCGGTTCTGCAGCAGCGGCAGCAGGGCCTGGGTCAGGGCCATGTGCCCCAGGTGATTTACCCCGAACTGCAGTTCATGCCCCTGGGCGGTGATGCGACGCGGCGGTGCCATCACACCTGCGTTGTTGATCAGCAGATCAAGGCAGCCGTAGCGCTCGCCCACGGTGGCCGCCGCCCTTTGCACGCTGGTCAGGTCCGCCAGATCCAGGTCCACCAGATCCACCGCTCCTCCGTTCCGGTCTTGAAGCAAGTCTTGTTTGGCCGTCTCGGCTTTGCGGGGGCTGCGGCACGCCAGCACCACAGTGGCCCCGCAGCGTTTCAAGGCGCGCGCGGTTTCAAGGCCCAAACCGCTGTTGGCCCCAGTGATCAGGGCAATGCGCCCTTGCTGGTTCGGGATGTCAGCCGCGGACCAACCCATGGATCAAGGAAGAGTGGCGCCATTGTGCCGAGTTTGCTTTCAGGGGCGTCGTGCCAGGACCTCCAGCACGGTTGGTCCAACCCAGTAGCAACCAGGATCAGCATGGGTACGGGCGATTTCGTCCTGAGCCTCCAGTGCTTTCGTCCGCATTCCAGTGGCCGAGCTGTTGGAGTTGCTGGCCGAACACCAGAACAAACCGCTCCATCCATTGCCCGGCCATGGAGGTGGCATCACCCAACACGGGGATTGGCTTCAAGTGCTCGATCTGCCATCCGCCCTGGTGCAGCAAACCGGGTAGTTTCCGGTTCACGTCGGGATCGCCCCCGTCCTGACGAAAACTTGTTTAACAGGCCTTGCCAATCCGCTGAATCGCCTGCCCGTGGGGATGCAGCCCGAAGGTGTCCCAGTGAACGTATTCATGGAGGAGCCAACGGCCGCCCGGTGCGATGCATTGGGACACACCAGTAAGGATGGGCTCCAATTGGGGCAAGAACATGGCCACCCAGCGGAACCAGATCAGATCGAAGGATTCCTCCGGCCAGGGATCGCTGAGTAAATCTTGTTGGCGGAGCTCCAGTTGATGCAAGCCGGCCAGCTCTGCCATGCGGCGACCCGACGCCACTTAATCCTCACTGCGCTCCAACCCCAGGACGCGACCTTGGGCACCCACAACGTCGGCCAAATCTGCTGCAGCGAAACCTGGCCCCGCCCCTAGGTCGAGGACGGACTGACCCTTTTGAAGCCCGGCGCGCTGCCAGGCGGCTTGTGCAATCGGGCGCCAGAGGGTGTGCTGAAAGCGCAGGCGTTCAAGCTCCTCGGTGTGCGTTCCGAGCAGATAGGGGGTCTCCGGCATGGCGGCCCGTGCGCCTGGGCTCAGTCCTCTGGGAAGAGCAGCTCGGCCAGTTCGTCGGCGTCCACGTCGTAGACGCGGGCCAGGCTGGTTTCGATGGCGCTGGTCACCTCACCGGGGAGAAACCGCATGGAGTTCAGTGCGTCTTCGGCGATGTCATCGGTGAGCAGCTTGTCGTCGCTGTCCAGCTTTTCGTCATTGATCACCGCCATCACCCAGCTCTGATAGGCGTAGACCAGATCTGAGAACTCGAGTTCGGGATCGTTTAGGTCCAGCGCCATGGTGCGAATAGCCAGTCACCCCAGTTTGACCTTTCGCAGGAGAGGATGAACAGCATGGATTCCGCTGATGCCACTGGCCTGCAGGCCACGCTGTTTGATTTTTCAATTGCTGAGCTGGTGCGGCAACACCGAGAGAGCTTCCAACCCCTGTGGACGGCAGAAAGTTGGGTGAAGCTGCTGATTTGGTTGTCGCTGAATTGCGGCAGCTCCGGGGATGAAGCCGGCATGGCCCGTTTCGTCGAGGCGCTTGGACCAAGCCTCACCACCCGGATGCGGCGGGTGTTCTTTGAGCGGGAGCTGGAGGCCCTCGATCTTCAGGTGATGGCCGATCCGGCTGAGCAGCAGGTGCTGGTGCTGCCGATGGGCCCGGGTGTTCCCCTTGATCTGGAGCGTGCTGCCACGGTGATTGAGCAAGTGCAGTTGCAGGGCCATGTGGTGGCTGACCAAGCGCGTTGGCAGCAGCTCGATGCTGTGGTGGCGATTCCTCGTTTGGAGGCTGCGGCATGAACCTGATCGGGCGCTACAGCAATCCCGGTTACGTCTCGGTAGCGGATGCGGTGTGTGAATTCTTCGACCGCCGGGGCGATTTGCAGCGGCCTGGCGTGGCCTTCGGGCCCGAGGGTGAGGGGGAACCGGCGAAGCAGAGCACCGACATCAGCCTGGTGGCGATTGATCGCTCAGAACCCGAATCCTTCGCCCTCTCGCAACTGATTCTGCGTGGGGTCATGGCCGGCTTGGAGCGCTATCTCAAGGAGCGGCCGCTGTTCCGGCAGTGCTGCCCGCAGCAGAGCCTTTATGTGAATCCGATCTTCAACCTCCAGCACTACGCCCCGGGGGAAGGGTTCAAGCGTTGGCACTGCGATTGGACCATCAGTGATGAGGCCACCGAACCCGTGCACCGGGTGCTGGCTTGGATTCTTTATTGCAACGATGTTGATGAGGCCGGCACTGAGTTCCACTGGCAGGACCATCACGAACCGGCGGAGCGGGGCAAGTTGGTGATCTTTCCCGCTGGTCCGTCCCACATCCACCGCGGACGGATCAATGAGAGCGCTAGCAAGTTGATCGCCACTGGTTGGATCAATGCCGGACGCCAGGAGGACTACCTACGGCGTCTCGCCCGCTGAGTCGTTCACTGGATCGATGTCTACTTCGGCCTGGAGCTGATGGGTGGGGCTGCCGAGCCGGTGGGTTTGCTCCTTGGAAGGGGGGCATTCCATCGGATACACCTGGCGCTGCGGGAAGGGAATGCCGATGCCGTTCTTGTCGAACGCCGTCCAGATGGCTTGTCGCAGATCGCGGCTATGCCATCGCTTTGATAGGTCGATGGAAGGGACGTTGGCCATTGCGGGCAGGGCTTTGCGAGCATGGCCGGCTGAACCGCTGAGCTTTCCGTGCCCGAACTGGCCAAGACCTATGACCCGGTTGGCACGGAGGCCCGCTGGCAGCAGGCCTGGGAAGACCGGGGAGCGTTTCATCCCGACCCGAAGGCCCCCGGTGAACCGTTCTCCGTGGTGATCCCGCCGCCGAACGTCACCGGCAGCTTGCACATGGGCCATGCCTTCAACACGGCCCTGATCGACACGATCGTGCGCTATCAGCGCCTGGCGGGGAAGAACGTGCTCTGCCTGCCCGGTACCGACCACGCCTCGATCGCGGTGCAGACGATCCTCGAGAAGCAGCTCAAGCAGGAGGGCAAGACCCGCTATGGTCTTGGCCGTGAGGCATTCCTCGAGCGGGCCTGGCAGTGGAAGGCCGAAAGCGGTGGCCGCATCGTGGGCCAGCTTCGGCGGTTGGGGTATTCCGTTGATTGGAAGCGCCAGCGCTTCACCCTTGATGAGGGCCTGAGTGAGGCGGTGAAGGAGGCCTTTGTGCGCTTGCACGAGCAGGGGCTGATTTACCGCGGTGAGTACCTGGTGAACTGGTGCCCCGCCTCCGGTTCGGCGGTGAGCGATCTGGAGGTGGAGATGAAGGAGGTGGACGGCCACCTCTGGCATTTCCGCTATCCGCTCAGCAGCGGCGACGGCCACCTGGAGGTGGCCACCACCCGGCCCGAAACGATGCTGGGCGACACGGGGGTGGCGGTGAACCCCACCGATGAGCGCTACGCCCACCTGGTGGGCCAGACCCTGACGCTGCCGTTCGTGGGGCGGGAGATTCCGATCGTGGCTGACGACCACGTGGAGAAGGAGTTCGGCACCGGCTGCGTCAAGGTGACGCCGGCCCACGACCCCAACGATTTCGCCATCGGCCAGCGCCACGGTCTGCCCCAGATCACGGTGATGCGCAAGAACGGCACGATGAACAAGGAGGCCGGCCAGTTCGAGGGGTTGGATCGCTTCGAGGCCCGCAAGGCTGTGGTGGCTGGCCTGGAGGAGCTGGGGCTGCTGGTGAAGGTGGAGGACTACCGCCACAGCGTTCCCTATTCCGATCGCGGCAAGGTGCCGGTGGAGCCGCTGCTCTCCACCCAGTGGTTTGTCAAAACCGAGCCCCTGGCGGCTCGCTGCCGTGAGGCCCTCGAGGAGCAGGACCCACGCTTCATACCCGAGCGCTGGGAGAAGGTTTATCGCGACTGGCTCACCGACATCCGCGACTGGTGCATCAGCCGTCAGCTCTGGTGGGGCCATCGCATCCCCGCCTGGTTCGTGATCAGCGAGACCGGCGGCAAGTACACCGACACCACGCCCTACGTGGTGGCCCGCAACGAAGCCGAAGCCCTGGAGAAGGCAAAGGCGGAGTATGGCGTGGCGGCGGAGATCGAGCAGGACGAAGACGTGCTCGACACCTGGTTCTCCAGTGGCTTGTGGCCCTTCTCCACCTTGGGTTGGCCTGATGCCGATAGCGCGGACCTGCAGCGCTGGTACCCCACCAGCACCCTGGTAACGGGCTTCGACATCATCTTTTTCTGGGTGGCCCGGATGACGATGATGGCCGGCGCCTTCACCGGCGAGATGCCTTTCCAGGACGTCTACATCCACGGTCTGGTGCGGGATGAGCAGAACCGCAAGATGAGCAAGAGCGCCGGCAACGGCATCGATCCGCTGCTGTTGATCGAGCGCTACGGCACCGATGCCTTGCGCTTCGCCTTGGTGCGGGAGGTGGCCGGTGCGGGGCAGGACATCCGTCTGGACTACGACCGCAAGAAGGACACCTCCGCCACGGTGGAGGCCTCGCGAAACTTCGCCAACAAGCTCTGGAACGCCACCCGCTTCGCGCTGATGAACCTGGGCGGTGAAACGCCGGCCCAACTCGGCGCCCCCGACCCCGCAGCCCTGCAGTTGGCGGACCATTGGATCCTCTCCCGCCTGGCCCGGGTGAACCGGGAGACGGCCGAGCGCTACAGCAGCTATGGCCTGGGTGAAGCGGCCAAGGGGCTTTACGAGTTCGCCTGGAACGACGTCTGCGATTGGTATCTGGAACTGAGCAAGCGCCGGCTCAATCCCGGTGAGAACCCCTCAGCCGAGGCCCTTACTGATCAGCGGGTGGCCAAGCAGGTGCTTGCCAAGGTGATCAGCCAGATGCACCTAATGCTGCATCCGCTGATGCCCCACCTCACCGAAGAGCTCTGGCACAGCGTCACCGGCGAGCCGGAGACCACCTTCCTGGCGTTGCAGCCCTGGCCGGCGATGGATGAAAGCGCTCTGGATGATGCCTTGGAAGCCTCTTTCGCTGAGCTGATTGGTGCCATCCGTGTGGTGCGCAACCTGCGCGCGGTGGCGGGTCTCAAGCCCTCCCAATCAGTGCCGGTGCGTTTCGTTACCGGCCGTGGCGAGCTGGCGGCGGTGCTGAGCAACGGCATGGCTGACATCACGGCGTTGACGCGGGCGGAGTCGGTGGCGGTGATGGCGCCGGCGGAGGCCGATGCGGCTCCAGTGGCCAAGGCACTGGCGGGTGTGAGCGGTGAGCTGCAGGTGTTGCTGCCGATCGAAGGCCTGGTCGATCTCGAAGCTCTTAAGGGGCGCCTGGAGAAAGACATCGCTAAGGCCGAGAAGGAGATCAAGGGCCTGGCGGGCCGGCTGGGGAATCCCAACTTCGCCGACAAGGCCCCGCCGGAGGTTGTGGCGGAATGCCAGGCCAACCTCGATGAGAAGCAGGCCCAGGCCGATCTGGCGCGTAAGCGCTTGGCGGATCTGAGCTGATTCGGTGATTCAGGTTGAGGGGCTGAGCAAGATCTACCGGGTTGCCGAGAAGCAGCCCGGGTTGGCCGGCACCCTGCGCCATTTCGTCCGCCGTCGCACGCGGGATGTGACGGCTGTGCAGGACGTCTCCTTTCGGATCGAGCCCGGCGAGATGGTGGGCTTTCTCGGTGCCAACGGAGCCGGCAAAACCACCACCTTGAAGATGCTTTGCGGCTTGATCCACCCCAGCACCGGGGAGGTGCAAGTAGCGGGGCACCGGCCCCAGCGCCGTCAGGCGGATTTCCTGCGCCGGATCACCCTGGTAATGGGGCAGAAGCAGCAGCTGCTCTGGGACCTGCCGCCGATGGATTCGCTGCGGGTGAATGCTGCCGTGTATGGCATCCCGGATGGTGTGGCCCAACGGCGGATCAACGAGCTGGCCGATCTGCTGGAGCTTGGGGAGGAACTCACCCGGCCGGTGCGCAAGCTTTCCCTGGGTCAGCGGATGAAGGCCGAACTCTTGGCGGCGCTGCTGCACGAGCCAGAGGTGTTGTTCCTCGATGAACCGACCCTGGGGCTGGATGTGAATGCCCAGGCCCGGGTGCGGCAGTTCCTGGCGGAATACAACCGCCGCACGGGGGCAACGGTGTTGCTCACCAGCCACTACATGGCTGACATCACGGCGCTGTGTCCCCGAGTGCTGCTGATTCACCAGGGGCGGTTATTCCACGACGGTCCCCTTGAGGCGCTGGCTGATCAATTGGCGCCGGAGCGGGAGGTGCGGTTGGAGTTGGAATCCCCGGTGGAAGCGGATGCCTTGGCTGGGTTAGGGCGTCTGGAGCAGTTGAAGGGTTGTGATGTGCGGCTGCTAGTGCCCCGCGACCAGCTCACCGCCGTGGTGGCGCAGCTGCTGGATCGCTTGCCTGTGCGCGATCTAGATGTGACCGATCCACCGATCGAAGAACTAATCGGTGGGCTGTTCCGGCAGGGGCGCGTCTGATGCGGATCTTCGGGTTGAACCGGCGGATCATCCGGGTGCTTCTTGGCTCCCAGTACGCCCACATGCTCGAGTACCGCGCCGAGATTGCCCTTTGGGCCCTCTCTGGGGTGCTGCCCTTCATCATGCTCAGCGTCTGGAGCGGCAGTGACGCGCGATCGGGGTTGGGGCTGGATGGTGTGGCGCTGGATCGCTATTTCCTCAGCGCTTTTCTGGTGCGCCAGTTCTCGGTGGTGTGGGTGGTCTATGCCTTCGAGGAAGACGCTCTTCTAGGCCGGCTCTCGCCCTACCTGCTGCAACCGCTTCATCCGCTTTGGCGATATATGGCGGCCCACCTCGGTGAGCAGCTCACCCGTCTGCCATTCGCAGCCCTGATGGCAGCTGTGTTCTTTGCGGTGCAACCCCAGGCCTTCTGGGTGCCGTCGTTGGGGGGCTTTCTGCTGGCCTGGCTGGCCACCTGGCTGGCCTTTGCCATCGCCTTCCTGTTCCAGAGCCTGATTGCGGCCCTCTGCTTCTGGAGTGAGAAGGCCAGTGCCTTGGAGCGGCTCCAGTTCATTCCATTCCTGTTCCTTTCAGGCTTACTGGCGCCGCTCACGGCGTTCCCGCCGGCGGTGCGGGCTGTAGCCCAATGGACGCCTTTCCCATATCTGATCGACTTTCCGGCCCGGGTGCTGGCGGGCCAGCCGGTGGATCTTTGGGCGGGCTTCGGGGCGCAACTGGCTTGGATCGTCCTGCTGTTGCCGCTGGTGCTGCTGCTCTGGCGGGCCGGCGTGCGGCGCTACAGCGCCATGGGGGCCTGATGGGTCGGTACTGGCGAACCCTGCGTCGCTTCTGGGGCACGGCCGTGGCGGTGCAGCTGGAATATCAGGCCAACGTGCTGATTGAGCTGCTGGCGGTGGCGATGAGCCTCAGCGGCAGCCTGTTCCTGCTTTCGCTGTTTTATGGCCCCGATCAGACGTTGGGGGGTTGGATCTGGGCCCAGGCCCTGATGGTGCAGGGGCTCTACACGGTGTTCGACGGCATGGCCACCACCTGGTTGCGCCCGAACCTCGGGGCGATCGTTACCCATGTGCGCGAGGGCACCCTGGATTTCGTGCTGCTCAAACCGATCGACAGCCAGTTCTGGTTGTCGCTGCGCACGCTCTCGCCGGCGGGGCTGCCGGAGATCGGCCTGGGGCTGGGGCTCTTGGCCTGGGGCAGCCATCAGGCCGGTGTGGTGCTCACCTTGTCCTCACTGCTCACCGTGCTGGTGATGCTGTTGGCCGGTGGCTTGATCCTCTATTCGCTCTGGTTTCTGATCGCCGCTACCAGCATCTGGTTCGTCAAAACCTGGAATGCCACCGAGGTGTTGCGGGCCCTGCTGGCCTCCGGCCGCTATCCCCTCAACGCCTATCCGCCCGCCCTGCGCCTGCTGTTTACCCTGGTGCTGCCTGTGGCCTTTCTCACCACGGTTCCCGCACAGGTGTTGCTCGGTGAAGCCGCGGCACCAATGTTGCTCGCAGGTTCGGGGTTGGCAGTGCTGTTTTTTGCGGCGGCACGGACCTTTTGGCTTTTTGCCCTGCGCTCCTACACCTCGGCATCCAGTTAAGTGCAATGCTTCGCGCCATGCGTGGGTGATTCCGCTTGATCTCCTTGGTTCAGCATTGGCTGCCTGATGTGTCGGAGCTGCTGCGCTCCCCCGCTGGGGCGTTGCTGTTCATGCCGCTCTACGCCCTCTGGGTGACGCTGCTGCTGCCGGGGGTGTGGGCCTCAATGTTGGCCGGGGTGCTTTATGGCACCTGGCTCGGCAGTGGCCTGGTGTTTGTTGGGGCCTGCCTGGGGGCAGTGGTGGTGTTCCTTCTGGGGCGTTCGGTGCTGCGTGATTGGGCCCGGTGCCGGTTGGAGCAGCTCCCCAAGCTGCAGGCGGTGGAGCGGGCCGTCAGCAAAGAGGGGTTGAAGTTGGTTCTGCTGACGCGTCTCTCGCCCGCTTTTCCTTTTTCTCTGCTCAACCTGGCCTACGGCCTCAGTGAGGTGAGCCTGCGGGACTACAGCATCGGCTTGATCGGCATCCTCCCCGGCACGGTGTTGTTTTGCGGGTTGGGGGCGCTGGCCGGCGATGTGGCCCGTTTCGGTGAGGTGCTGGGGGGTGAGGCCGATGCCGGCACCTGGGCGCTGCGGGTGCTTGGCGTGCTCGCCACGCTGGCGGTGGTCTGGCTGGTGAGCCGGGCAGCCCGGCGGGCCCTTCAGGATGTGGAGACGTCGCTCTGATCGGGATTGGGCAGACGCCAGTCCCGCAGGGCAGCGATCAGGATGAACCAGGCCAAGCGTGCTCGAGCAATCGGGCCGGTGCGCTGCTGCAGCTCAGCCAACTTGGCCCGTCCGCAGTCGGTCTTGATCCAGCGGTGCAGGGCAGGGGGGGATTGGTTCATGGCTGCAGCATGGTTGTGAGGTCGGCTTCGCTGAGCACCGTCACCCCGAGGCTCTCGGCTTTTGTCAGTTTGCTGCCGGCAGCTTCGCCGGCCACCAGGTAGTCGGTCTTCTTGCTAACGCTGCCGCTCACCTTGCCGCCCGCCGACTCGATCAGCGCTTTGGCCCCGCTGCGGCTGAGGTTGGGGAGCGTGCCCGTGAGCACCAAGGTCTTGCCTTGCAGCACGCCGTCGGCGTCAGCTCCGGCTTGGCTTGCGGCCTCCTGCTCGGAGGCACTCGCTTCCAGGGAAAGGCCGACGCTGCGCAAGTCCTGCAGCAGCTGTTGGTTGGCGGGGGTGCGCAGCCATTGGCCAAGGCTGGCGCTGATTTCCGGGCCCATACCATGCAGTTCGGCGATCTGCTCCGGAGCCTCCAGCGCTGCTGCCGCGAGGCTGTCGATGCTGAAGAAAGCGGCCGCGAGCGCTTTGGCATTGACCTCGCCGATGTGGCGGATGCCGAGGCCGTAGAGCTGGCGGTGCCAGGGCTGCTGTTTGGAGGCCTCCAGGGCCTCCACCAGATTTGTGGCCGATTTGTCACCCATCCGATCCAGGCTGGACAGCAGGGCCGCATCCAGGCGGTAGAGATCGGCCAGCGAGCGAACCAGACCGCGGTCCACCAGTTGTTCGATCAACTTGCTGCCGAGGCCATCCACATCCAGGGCGCCTTTGCTTACCCAGTGCCGCAGGCCACCCCGCAGGATCGCCGGGCAGCTGCTGTTCACGCAGCGGGTGGCGGCTTCATCGCCCTCCCGCACCAGGTTGGAGCCACATTCGGGGCAGTGCTGCGGCAGTTGCACTGGGGTGGCGTCGCTGGGCCTGAGTTCCGGCAGCACCCGCACCACTTCAGGAATGATCTCCCCGGCTTTGCGCACCACGATGGTGTCGCCCAGATGCAGATCCAGTTCAGCGATCCGGTCGGCGTTGTGGAGGGTGGCGCGGCTGACGCTGGTGCCGGCCAGGGCCACGGCTTCGAATTCGGCGACGGGGGTGATCGCACCGGTGCGGCCCACCTGAGCGCCAACGCGCAAGAGGCGGGTGGGGGCTTCTTCGGCGGGGTATTTGAGGGCGATGGCCCAGCGCGGGGCCTTCTGGGTGAAGCCGGCTTCGTCCTGTAGCTGGAGGTCGTCCAGTTTCACCACCACGCCGTCGGTGGCATAGGGGAGGTCATGGCGACCCTGCTCCCAGTGGTTGCAGAAGCGATTGATGGCGGTGAGGTCGGCACAGAGCGCCCGGTTCGGGTTGACGCGGAAACCGGCTGTGTTCAGCCACTCCAGAGCCGCCCATTGGCCCGGGGGTTGGGCATCCCCCGGCAGGTGGAGGGTGTAAGCGAAGAAGTCGAGCCGGCGGGCGGCCACCACCTTTGGATCCAGTTGACGCAGGGTTCCGGCGCAGGCGTTGCGGGGATTGGCAAACAGCGCTTCGCCCCGTTGTTCCCGTTCGGCATTGATCGCCGCGAAGGTGGCATCAGGGATGAAGGCTTCTCCGCGCACTTCCACCCATTCCGGTGAGTTCTCCACCTGCAGGCGCAGCGGAATGGAGCTGATCGTGCGCACGTTGGCGGTGATCTCCTCACCTCGGCTTCCATCGCCCCGGGTGGCGGCCCGCTCCAATACCCCGTTGCGGTAGCTCAGAGCGAGGGCGTTGCCGTCAATTTTCAGTTCTCCCACCAGGGGCAGGCAGGTGTCGTTGGGACGGTCCAGCACCTTGAGCAGCCGCTCGTGCCAGGCCTGCAGGTCGTCGCGGTTGAAGGCGTTGTCGAGGCTGAGCATGCCCACACGGTGCTCAACGCTGGTGAATCCTTCAGCCGGAGCTCCGCCCACCCGCTGGGTGGGGCTATCGGACCGTTGCAGGCCTGGGTGGTTCTGTTCCAGCTCGAGCAGCTCGCGATAGAGGCGGTCGTAGACCGCGTCCACCATCACTGGCGCATCGAGAACGTAATAGGCGTGGCCGGCACGGTTGAGCAGTTGCCGCAGTTCCGCGGCCCGCTCGCGCGGATTAGACATTGACCCGGTTGATGCGGGCAATGCGCCAGTTGTCGTCCATCTTGGTGAACGTGAAGTCGAGGGGAAGCTCCTCGTCGCCTTCGGACTTCAATTTCACGGTGAGGATCAAATTGCCCTCCTGCATGCGGGGGCGGCCGGACTTGAGATTACGGAACTTGTTCAGCTTGAGGTCGGCCAGGAAGCGGATGAACTGCTGGCGGCTCACGTGCTGGCGGTAGACCTTGGTGGTGAGCAGGTAGGCGGCATCGATGCGGCCGGCTGCCACCTGGGTGAAGAACTGCTTGATCAGGGGGTTGATGCCGCGGGCGTCAAGCACCAATTTCACGGCGTTGTAGATCCAGTACCCCAGCAGGGTGAAACCCCCGGCCAGCAGAGATTTGCTGCCGATTTCACGCACTAGTCCCAGTTCCATCACCAGCTTTCAAAGCAGGGCCGAGTCTGACTGACCACGGCAAGATGGCGCTGATTCGGATCTCCTCCCCCCGTTCTGTGCCTTTGCAGCCCCTGCTGCCGTTGTTTCACCGCCTCAATCTGGAACACTTTGGCGGTGCGCTGGTGGATGGGGGCCAGCCGTTAACGGCGGTGCGCTGGAGCGATGGGCGGATGAGCCGTACTGCCGGTTTTTATCGTCGTGGACCTGGGGTGGGTGAAGGTCGCGGTAGTGAAATCGTGCTGTCGCGGCCGGTGCTCGAGCCGCTTCCGCAGAGCGCCACAGAAAGCACGCTCTGCCACGAGATGATCCACGCCTGGGTTGATCTGGTGCAGCGTCGTAGCGAAAGCCACGGCCCGCTTTTCCGTGCCCGGATGGCCGCTATCAATGCGGCTCAGAGCCGGTTTCAGGTGAGCATCCGCCACAGCTATCCAGTGCCGCCCCGGCCGCCCCGCTGGTTGGCGGTCTGTCCCCGTTGCGGCCGGCGCACCCCCTGCCGGAGACGCACGCGCAATGCCGCTTGCCGTGCCTGTTGCGTCGAGCACTTTCATGGCCGTTGGGATTCCAGTTGTGTGCTCAGTTACATGGAGGCGGAGGGTTAGATGGAGGTGTTCTGGTTGTCATTGGAGTGCGGCGGTGTGGTGATTGTGTTGCTGGGATTGCGGCGGGAACAGTGGTTGCGCCGCCGCCGTCGGTAACGTCGGGGGATGGAGGAGCGTTTTGATCGGTTGGATCGGTTCCGTGATCAACGGGATCGCCGTCTCGACCAGTTCTTGGAAACCGGACGTCAGTTCGTGGATGGGGTGTCCGGCCGTCGACCAGGACAACGGCTCGGAGGGCGGCGCTCCGGTTTGGATCTTGATTCAGTTGGCCGCTGGGTTGGCGAGAAAGTCGAGTGGCTTCTGGAGGAGGACGACGATTGGCAGGAGCCTTGGCAAGAAGCTGGCCGTGGCCGCCCGGAGCCTGCGCGTTCGATGCGTTCAGCCCGGCGACCCCTCGATGCGATCTCACGACGGAGCCGCCGAGGAACAACAGCTCAAGCTCCAGCGCCAACTTCAACGCCGCCTGTGGCTCAGGAGTGCAACGCAGACCAGGGGGAGTGGCCGGAAGACGACAGCTTCCGGCTGCAGCGCTGGTCGCGCTCAGCCCAGCCGGCAAAACGTCCGGAGCCCGAAGCCACTCCCAATTCCTCTGGATCTCGTAGGGCCTTGCCGCGCTCCAGCCGTCGCCGGGCCGACTAACGGCTGGGGTGCAATGAGCGTGGGCTGACCCTGTAGCGGCAGCCCCGTGCTTCCAGCTGGTGGTTCACATCCTCGAGCAGCTCTCCGGGCATCTCTTCCGCCATCTGGTCTGCGGTGGCAGTGATCGATGGCGATCCCACCTGGAGGGCCTCCAGCAGTTGGGTCCACTGCTCCACCTGCAGGCTGCGGCTCATGGGCTCATAGCCCTTGTGCTCTAGCAGCTGACTGCAAACCGAGCGGTTCCAGAGCACGGTGCGTCCCTGGCCATGGGGGCCTGTCTGCATGGCGGCATTGGCGTCGAGGGCGCTTTGGGTGGGGCGACCGCGACGGTCACGCCAGCCTTGATGCTCGAGGGTCTTGCCGCAGTGAATCGCCGAAATGCCGTAGATCCGACCGAGGTCGGTGAGGCTGAGCCAGGAGGTGGTGGCAGCCATGACACGGTGAACCGAAGTGCCCATATCTTCCTGAGAGCACAAGCGATGGCAAGTTGTCAAGAGCAAATCCCAACAAACCCGCAGGGTTTTTCATGAATTTTGTTGAAACTCCTGGCGCAGCGTTGGTCCGAGCCAGGTTTCGAGTTGCGGGCTGAACACTTCGCGAATCACGGTGAGGGCCTTGCCCTGGCGGAAGAAGCGGTAATGACGGCTCCAGTAGGGGCCGCGATGGCCAAAGGTCTGGTCCAGCCAATCCCCCTCCACCAGTGCCAAGCCGTCCACCTCGCGGAACAGCTCGGAACGCCCTTCGGTGAGGCTTTTCCAAATCGGCTGGTTGCGGTCCCGCAGGTGCCAATCCGCTTCGGCTTGGTTCCACCAGCTCTCGGCCCAGGCCAGCGGGGTGCCGCCGCAGGTCAGCCACACCTGTCGCCGCAGCAGCGGTGCCATCAATTCATTCACCTCTTTAGGTGCCCCGGGGTGGTCGGCCTGGTCGGCCTCCATGGCGATCAGATCCACGGCAACGGGCGAACCGGTGAGCAAGCGCAGGTGGCGGGTCGGGCTACCATCACCTAGCAGCATCAGCCGCCAGGGGCCGGGCAGTTGACGTGGCCCGTCCGCTGAGAGCACGGCATTGGTGGGGGCTTGCCAGAGCTGGTGCGGTGATGGGTGAAGACGGGGGGCGGGGTTCAGAACAGTCCTCCCACCGAGAGAGTTTGGCGTTGGCCGGTGCGGCTGATCAAAGCACCTCGGTCGGTAACGTCGGTGAGTACCCAACCGCTGCTGCCGATCGCTTCACCGATGCCGGCGGACACCGATCCCTGCCCCAGTTGAAAAATGGCGGAACTGCTGCCACCAGGGCCTTTCACCACACCGGTCAGTTGGGGGATGGGCCCCATCGGCGCCAATGCCTGATGGCTGCTCAGGGGCTCAACCGTCAAGGGCTGTTGAATCGGCACGGTCAGCGGTTCGAGGCTTTGGAGCGCCACGGATGCCTCCTCGCGCGTTGCTGTCTCTTCTGCGCGGCTCTCTTGAGCAGCCACTTGCTCGCGCAGCTGCTCGATCAGGGCGGCGCTTTGCTGCCGTTCCAGCTCCAAGCGGGAGCGCTGCAGGCTGCTCACTAGCCAGGCGCTGCCTATCACCCCGGTCACGGCGATGCCACTGATCAGCGGCAGCAGCCAAGTGGAGGGGGAGCGGCGCTCGCTTGGTTCGGTTGTTGGTTCGTGTACTGCCACATCCATCGGCATCAGGTGCGGCTGGCTTGGGGCAGTTGCCGTCTCACGCTCGAACACGTTGTCCATCACCTGCTCGGCCCGCAGGTTCCAGTAGGCACGTGAGGCAGGAACCCAGGCTGACACGGCCAAAAGTTTCAGGACTCCAACGCTATCGAGCTTCTGCTGTTGGGGCGAGGGTTTGGCGTTCCCGTTGCTGCAGTTCCAGCCACATCAACAGGGCGGTGATGTCGGCTTTGCTGACGCCGGGGATACGGCTGGCTTGCCCCAGGGTGCTGGGTTGAATGGCCGTGAGCTTTTCGCGTGCTTCGTTGGAGAGGGTGCCGATGCCGGCGTAGTTGAGATCGGCTGGAAGCTTGCGCTGGCTCTGGCGTTTCACCTGATCGATCTGCCGCTGCTGGCGTTGCAGGTAGCCGCTGTATTTGATGTCGATCTCAGCACCTTCGCGCACCGGCAGGGGCAAATCTGCGTCGGCCAAACCGTGGCGTACCAGATCGGCGGCGTGCATGCCGGGCCGGCGCAGCAGGTCTGCCAGGGTGATCGAGCCTTTGATCTCTGCACCGGTTTCCTCTTCCACCGCTGGGGCCGCCGGATCGCTCACCTTGAGCCGCACGGTTTCCAGCCGCTGCTTTTCGCCGTCCATCGCCTGGAGTTTGTCTTTGAACAGCTGCCAGCGGCGGTCGTCGATCAGGCCCAGTTCGCGGCCCAAAGGTGTGAGACGGCGGTCGGCGTTGTCACCCCGCAGGATCAGGCGGTATTCGCTGCGGCTGGTGAGCACCCGGTAGGGCTCGCGCAGGTCTTTGCTCACCAAATCGTCGATCATCGTGCCGGTGTAGCTGCCCTCACGGGGGAAGTGCACCGGCTCCTGGCCACCGATCAGCCGGGCCGCGTTGACGCCGGCCACCAGGCCCTGGGCGGCAGCTTCCTCATAGCCCGTGGTGCCATTGAGCTGGCCGGCACTGAATAGGCCGCGCACCCGCTTGGTTTCTAGGGAGGGTTTGAGTTGGGTGGCGGGCAAGTAGTCGTAATCCACTGAATAGGCCGGGCGCAGCATCACGGCCTGCTCCAGGCCCGGCAGGCTGCGCAGCAATTGCAGCTGGATAGGTTCCGGTAGGCCGGTGGAGAAGCCCTGCACATAGATCTCCGGCGTGTCGCGCCCCTCTGGCTCGAGGAAGATCTGGTGGCTGTCCTTGTCCGCGAAGCGAACGATCTTGTCCTCGATTGATGGACAGTAACGCGGGCCCTTGCTGTCGATCACACCGCCGTAGATGGCGGTGAGGTGCAGGTTGTCGCGAATCAGCTGATGGGTTTCGGCGGTGGTGCGGGTGATATGGCAGCTCATCTGCTCACCGCTCACCCAGGCGGCTGGGTCGAAGGAGAAGAAGCGATCGGCTGCATCGCTGGGCTGCTCCTCCAGTTGATCGAGGGCGATGCTGCGCCGGTCCACCCTGGCGGGGGTGCCGGTTTTAAGCCGGTCGGTCTGGAAGCCGAGTCGCTGCAGCGCTTCGGTGAGCCCTTCGGCGGCCTGTTCACCAGCGCGGCCGGCGGCCATCGATTGATGCCCCACCCAGATGCGGCCCCCCAGGAAGGTGCCGGCGGTGAGGATCACCGCTTCAGCGCCATAAACGCTGCCGAAATAGGTGCGGATGCCGCTGATGCGTTGCTGATCGCCTTCCCCGGTGGTTTCCAGGCCGGTCACCATCGCTTCGCGCAGGGCGAGGTTGGGGGTGTGCTGCAGCAGCTGCAGCATCTGGCGGGAATAGAGCCGCTTGTCGGTTTGGGCGCGCAGGGCCCACACCGCCGGGCCGCGGCTGGCGTTGAGGATGCGCTTTTGGATGGCGGTGGCATCGGCCAGGCGACCGATCACCCCACCGAGGGCATCCACTTCGTGGACGAGCTGGCTCTTGGCGGGACCACCGACGGCCGGGTTGCAGGGCTGCCATGCGATGCGATCGAGATTGAGGCTGAACAGGGCAGTGTTCAGGCCTAGCCTGGAGGCGGTGACTGCCGCCTCACAACCGGCATGGCCGCCGCCGACCACGATCACGTCGAAGGATTCGGTGAGGGCGACGGAGCTGCTCATGGCTCCATTATCTGAGTTGGCTCAGGCCGCCAGGTTGCGGAAGCGGGTGAACTGAGGCTCGAACAGCAACTTCACCGTGCCCACTGGCCCGTTGCGGTGCTTGGTCACGATCACTTCGGTAATGCCGCGGTCCTGTGTTTCCGGGTTGTAGTACTCGTCGCGATAGATCATCAGCACCAGGTCGGCGTCTTGCTCGATCGAGCCCGATTCCCGCAGGTCGCTCAGCATCGGTCGCTTGTTGGTGCGTGCCTCCACACCTCGGCTCAGCTGGGAGAGGGCAATCACCGGCACGTTCAGTTCCCGGGCCATCTGCTTCAGGCCCCGGGTGATACGCGACAGCTCCTGCACCCGGTTGTCGGAGCCCGAACCTTCCATCAGCTGCAGGTAGTCGATCATCACCAGCCCCAGCTCCTTGCCCTGTTCGGCCATCAGCCGCCGGCAGAGCGACCGCATCTCCAGCACGCCGGAGTTGGGTTTGTCGTCGATGAAGATCGGTAGTTGGCCCAGGCTGTTGATGCCCTGGCCGAGCAGCGGCCATTCCTCCTGCTGCAGGCGGCCGGTGCGCAGCCGTCCCGCTTCGATGCCCACTTCCATCGAGAGCAAGCGGTAGGTGAGCTGTTCCTTGCTCATTTCCAGGGAGAACAGGCACACCGGCATGTCGTGCAGCTGGGCCACGTTCTTGGCCAGGTTCAGCGCGATCGAGGTTTTGCCCATGGCCGGCCGGCCCGCCACGATGATCAGATCGCTGCGCTGCAGGCCCTGGGTCATCGCATCCAGGTCGTAGAAGTTCACCGGGATGCCTGCCACCGAGGTGCCTAGCGAACGGCTCTCGATCTCCTCAAAGGTCTGGGTGAGTATCTCGGCTGTGGGGGTGAGTCCCTTGGAAGGTTTTTCCTGGCTGATGGCAAAGATCTTCTGCTCCGCCTGGTCCAGCACCTGCTCCATTGGCAGGCTCTGATCAAAGCCCAGCTTGATCACTTCGTTGCCGGAGCGGATTAGCTGGCGGCGAAGGAACTTGTCCATCACCAGACGGGCCACCTGCTCGATCGAGGCGGTGGACGGCACTCGCTCCACCAGCTCAACCAGTCGGTTGTTGCCGCCAACCTTCTCGAGGGCGCCGGTGTCGGCCAGCCAGGCGCTCATGGCGGTGAGATCCGTCGGCTTGCCCTGGCCGTGCAGCATCAGGGCGGTCCGGAAGATCTCCCGGTGGGCGTTCAGATAAAACGCTTCAGGCTGCAGCACATCAGCGACACGCCCGATCGCATCGGGATCCAGCAGAATGCCGCCCAGCACTGCTTCCTCTGCCTCAAGGTTCTGGGGCGGAAGCGAATCGGGCAGAGCCTCAAAATTGGGCTCGTCGTCGCGGCGGCCCTGGCCAAAACCACGGCGTCCCCCATCGTTGTTTTCTGGTAGGGGGGCTCTCACCATGGCGGCAGGGCCTGAAGCGAAGGGATCACACTCTGGCTCGAATGAGCCGTTTGAGTGTCAATTGACAGGGATCAGTAGCCGACCACTTCCAGGTTGATCTCAGCGGTGACTTCGGTGTGCAGCTTCACCGTCACGGTGTACTTGCCGGTGCGGTGGATCTCAGGCACCAGGATGTCGCGGCGGTCGATCTCCTTCTTGGTGGCGGTTTCGATGGCTTCTGCCACGTCACCGTTGGTGACGGTGCCGAACAGCACGTTGTCTTCACCGGTCTGCTTCTTGACGGTGAAGCGACCAATGGTGGACAGAGCAGTCTTGAAGTCGACGGCTTCCTGCTTCAGGGCAGCCTGACGCTCAGCTTCCTTGGCCCTGCGGTGCTCCACCTGCTTCATCACCGCAGGGGTGAGGGGGATAGCCTTACCAAAGGGCAGCAGGAAGTTGCGGGCGTAACCGGGAGCAACTTCCACCAGGTCTCCGTCCTTGCCCAGGCTGAGGATGTCCTCACTCAGAACGACTTGTACACGCTTAGGCATGGGACCGGTACGAAGGATGGAGACGGGTGCGATCGACCACGTTACGACGTGGCCTGTTGTTGAAGATGGTTTCGAGCCTCAGGAGGCTCCGGGGACATAACGGGCTGTGCGGATCCGGCTGGCTAGTCCAAGCCGCTTAAGCAGGCGCACATGCTGCCAAGTGAGATCAAACTCAAACCAGCGCAAACCGTGGCGCGCACTGGCTGGATGGGCGTGGTGGTTGTTGTGCCAGCCCTCGCCAAAGGAAAGCAGCGCCACCCACCAACAGTTGCGGGACAGGTCGGGGCAGTCGAAATTGCGGTAGCCGAAAGCGTGGGTGGCGGAATTCACCAGCCAGGTCACGTGGTAGACGACCACAAGGCGCAGTGGGATGGCCCAAAGCACCAGGCCAATGCCACCGCCATGCACCTGGGCAGCTTCACCGAACCAGTAGAGCCCCAGGCCTAGGGGGATCTGCAGCAGCAGGAACCAGCGGTCGAGCCAGCGATAGAAGGGGTCGCACTGAAGATCGCCGGCGTAGCGGTCGAGTTCCCTCAGGGCAGGGATGTCATGCAGCATCCATTCGCTGTGGGCCCACCACAGGCCACGCCCAGCGTCATGGTGATCCGTGGGCTGATCTGAAAAACGGTGGTGATGGCGATGCAGACCCACCCATTCGATCGGTCCGCTCTGGCAGGCGAGGGTGCCCATCAGCACCAGGATGCGCTCAACCCATACGGGCACCACCAGGCTGCGGTGGGCCACCAGACGGTGCAGGCCCAGGGTGACGCCCAGCACCGTCATCCAATACAGAACGCCGAAGGCCACAACGCCCTGCCAGCTCCAGAAGCGCGGGAGCAGCGCCACGGTGGCGAGCACGTGCATCACCAGCATGAAACTGGTGGTTCCCGTCTTGAATTTGCGCTGACGTGCAGGCAGGGGATCGCGCGGTGCCATCACCGCGGCCCGTTGCCGAAGCTCTCGGGTGTCAGCTGTTTGCGAGGAAACCAAGCGGATTCTCCTTGGATTGACAAAGCCGCTCAGACAGGAAAACCAGGGAGCGGATGGTGCCGTTAGTGACAGAAATCTAAAGGAGTTGGCGAAAAGCAGAGGTTCGGTCGGGTTGTGAATCCTGGCTTTGGTCAGGGTTTAGGAAGGCATGACGTCCGTCAGGCAAGTGGTGATCAGTGCATTTGCAGAGGAACTGATCGACGCGGTGGCGCGGGATCAGGCCGGTCTGGCTGCAGCAAGGACGGCAGCGGTGGAGCAACGCTTGCAGCGCGTTTTGGAGGCCCTGGCAGCCGAGCGCGTTGGAACCCAGCACTTTGCGTCGCTCACTGGTTACGGCCACGGGGATCAGGGCCGTGAGGTGGTGGATCGTGTCTTTGCCCGGGTGCTTGGGGCTGAAGCCGCAGCGGTGCGCCTGCAATTCGTCAGCGGCACCCATGCCATCGCCGCAGCGTTGTTCGGTGTGTTGCGGCCCGGTGATCGTCTGCTCTCAATCACGGGCCGTCCCTACGACACCCTTGAGGAGGTGATCGGTCTTCGCGGCAAGGGCCAGGGTTCCCTGGCGGAATTCGGGGTTGCCTACGACGAAATCGATCTGCAGCCGGATGGGGCGGTCGATGAGGCGGCGTTGAGCCAAGCTTTGGAGCAGCCTTGCCGGATGGTGCTGATCCAGCGCAGCTGCGGCTACAGCTGGCGTCCGTCGGTCACGGTTGAGCAGGTCGCCGGGCTGAGTGAGCGCATCCATGCCCGCCAGCCCAACTGCGTTGTCTTTGTCGACAACTGCTACGGGGAGTTGGTGCAGGAGCAGGAGCCAACGGCGGTTGGGGCGGATCTGATCGCTGGATCGTTGATCAAGAACATTGGCGGCACCATTGCCCCCACCGGCGGCTACATCGCAGGACGGGCCGACCTGGTGGAGCAGTCCTGCTGCCGGCTAACAGCGCCGGGAATCGGCAGTGAAGGCGGCACGGGATTTGACCTGCAGCGGCTGGTGCTGCAGGGACTGTTCCTGGCGCCGCAGATGGTGTCGGAGGCCTTGATTGGCGCGGATCTGGTGGCGGGGGTGTTTGAGCGGTTGGGCTTCCCCGTGAACCCGCTGCCAGGTGCGGTGCGCAGCGATTTGATCCAGGCGGTGCGGCTGGGCAGTCCGGACGCTCTCAAAGTCGTGTGCCGTGCCTTCCAGGCGATGTCGCCCATCGGGGCCTACCTCGATCCGGTGCCAGCCTCGATGCCTGGCTATGCCTCTGATCTGGTGATGGCTGGTGGAACCTTCGTCGACGGCTCCACCAGTGAATTTTCGGCCGATGCGCCGCTGCGGGAACCTTTCAACCTTTATGTGCAGGGCGGCACCCATCGCGCCCACATCCGCTTGGCCCTGTCCCGTGCGTTGTGTGACCTCAATGCGGCAGGACTGATCAATCTCCCGCAGACTGGGACCACCTGAAACTGCGTCGATGGCGTTCGCGTTCCCCGACTCTTTTCGCTTCGCCGACAGCCACGAGTACGCCAATACCGACGGTGAGCTGGTGCGGGTGGGCATCAGTGCCTTCGCTGTTGATCAGCTGGGCGACATCGTCTTTGTGGATCTCCCGGACGTGGGCGTCAGCCTGGCGAAGGGCACCAGCTTCGGATCGGTGGAGTCGGTGAAGGCTGTGGAAGACATGTATGCACCGATTGCCGGTGAGGTGGTGCAACGCAATGAAGCGGTGCTGGCCAGTCCCGAGGAACTGCAGAACGATCCCCACGGCGAGGGCTGGTTGCTGGTGCTGCGTCCGGCGGATCCCTCTGAGCTCGACTCCTTGATGACCGCCGATGCATACGGCGCCAAGGTTAACGCCGGCTGACATCAGCACCGGAACGTCGCTTCTACGATCACCGCGTGGGCTGCTGCATTCGACGTTGATTTCTCCTTTTTCGCAGCGGCACATCGGCCCGAGCGAGGCTGAAAAAGTCCGCATGCTGAATGCTCTTGGCTACAGCGATCTGAATGAGTTCGTCGCTGATGTCGTGCCCGCTGACATCCTCGATCCAGCGCCGCCGGTCGAGGCGTTGCCGGAGGGCTGTGGGGAGTCGGAGGCCCTGCAGCAGCTGAAGCAGTTGTGCGATACCAACACGCTGCGCCGCTCCTTGATCGGGCTGGGTTACTACGGCACGGCAACCCCGGCCCTGATTCAGCGCCACGTTTTTGAGAATCCGGCCTGGTACACCGCCTACACCCCATACCAGGCGGAAATCGCCCAGGGCCGCTTGGAGGCCCTGCTCAACTTCCAAACACTGATCAGTGAGCTCACGGGCTTGCCGATTGCCAACGCGTCGCTGCTAGATGAGGCCACTGCCGCCGCAGAGGCCATGAGCCTCAGCTTCGGCGTGTGTCGTCGCCCCGAGGCGACACGGTTTTTGGTGGACGCCAATGTGCTGCCTCAAACCTGGGCGGTGCTGCAGACCCGCGCCGAACCCCTTGGCATCAGCCTTGAGCGGATCGACCCGGCTATGGCTCCGATTGATGCGTCCGTGTTCGGAGTGCTTTTGCAGTTGCCCGGAGCCGATGGATGCCTCTGGGATCCAACCGCCGTGATCGAAGCGGCCCATGCCGCCGGTGCCTTGGCAACCGTAGCCATCGATCCCTTGGCGCAGACTCTGATGGCGCCTATGGGATCCCTGGGGGCTGACATTGCCGTGGGTAGCGCCCAACGCCTTGGGGTGCCGATGGGTTTCGGTGGCCCCCATGCCGCCTTCTTCGCCACGGTTGAGGCCTACAAGCGCCAGATCCCCGGCCGTTTGGTGGGGCAATCCAAGGATGCAGAAGGCCGCTCGGCTTTGCGTTTGGCGCTGCAAACCCGTGAGCAGCACATCCGTCGCGACAAGGCCACCAGCAACATCTGCACGGCCCAGGTGCTGCTCGCAGTGATGGCCTCGTTTTTTGCTGTGCACCACGGGCCCGACGGTTTGCAGGCCATCGCCCAGCGCATTGTTTGCCTGCGCTGCCAGTTGGAGCAGGGCCTGCGGGCCCTTGGCTATCCGCTGGAGGTCGCCGATCGCTTCGACACCGTCACCGTGCACTGTGGGTCGGCACCGACTGTGCACCGTGCAGCAGCAGCGGCAGGTTTCAATCTGCGGGTCCTGCCCGATGGCGCAGCTCCGGCGGATGCCACCGGATTCGGCATCAGCCTGGATGAGCTCTCGGATCAACGGGAGCTGCAAGCCCTCCTCGCAGTGTTGGCTGAGGCCTGCGGCCAGGCGTTGCCGGAGCTTGGGGCTGAACAGCCCCCGTCCCTCTCCCTGCCGTCACGTAGCCAACCCTGGCTGAGCCAGCCGGTCTTTCATCAGTACCGCAGCGAATCAGAGCTGATGCGTTACATCCAGCGGTTGGTGAGTCGTGATCTGTCGCTCGTGCACGGGATGATCCCGTTGGGCAGCTGCACCATGAAGCTCAATGCCGCCGCTGAGCTGCAGCCGGTGAGCTGGCCTGCGTTTGCGGCACTGCATCCCTTTGCCCCAGGCGATCAGGCCCAGGGCTATCACCGTCTGGCTGATGATCTTGAGCAATGGCTGGCTGCCCTGACGGGCTTTGCCGCCGTGTCGTTGCAGCCCAATGCCGGTTCCCAGGGGGAATTCGCGGGGCTGCTTGTGATTCGCGCCTGGCATCGTTCCCGCGGTGAGGCCCATCGCGACATCTGTCTGATCCCCACCAGCGCCCATGGCACCAACCCGGCCAGTGCCGTGATGGCGGGCCTCAAGGTGGTGGCCGTGGCCTGCGATGACGAGGGCAACATCGATCAACAGGATCTGGCGGCCAAGGTCGCCCAGCACGCCGATCGTCTGGCGGCGCTGATGGTTACCTACCCCTCCACCCACGGCGTGTTTGAAACCGGCATCCGTGAGATCTGCTCGGTGGTGCATCAGCACGGTGGCCAGGTGTACCTCGATGGGGCCAACCTCAACGCCCAGGTGGGGCTGTGCAGGCCCGGTGCCTTCGGTGCCGATGTTTGCCACCTCAACCTCCACAAGACCTTCTGCATTCCCCATGGGGGTGGTGGTCCTGGAGTGGGGCCGATTGGTGTGGCGGCGCATCTGGCGCCCTTTCTGCCGGGGCATCCCTTGCAGGCCGGTGCCTCATCGGCCATCGGCCCTGTGTCTGCAGCAGCGCTCGGCAGCGCCAGCATCCTGCCGATCAGCTGGATGTACCTCCGGATGATGGGGGCGGAGGCCCTGCGGCAGGCCAGTGCCGTAGCGCTGTTGTCGGCCAACTACCTCGCCCATCGGCTCGACGCTTCGTACCCCGTGCTGTTTCGAGGCAGTACCGGGCGGGTGGCCCATGAATGCATCCTTGACCTGCGCCCGCTCAAACGGGATGCGGGGATCGATGTGGATGACATCGCTAAGCGTTTGATGGACTACGGCTTCCATGCGCCCACCGTCAGCTGGCCGGTGGCAGGGACGGTGATGGTCGAGCCCACCGAAAGCGAAAGCCTGGCGGAGCTGGATCGTTTTGCCGATGCCCTGGTAGCGATCCGCGAGGAGATTCGCGCCATTGAAACCGGCTCCAGCGATCCTGCGAACAACCCGCTCAAGCGTGCTCCCCACACCCTGGCTGCCGTGACAGCGGATCACTGGGACCGTCCCTACAGCCGTCAGCAGGCCGCCTTCCCCATGGATGGGCAACGGGAGAGCAAGGTCTGGCCCGCCGTGGCTCGGATTGACAACGCCTTTGGTGATCGCAACCTGGTGTGCACCTGTCCTTCGGTGGAAGCGGTGGCTGTGGCGGCTTGAAGCCCTGGTGTAAGGGGTTCAGAGCGTGTAAATTTTCACCGAAAACGGAAAAATTGGTTTGATTCCGTTTATCGCTCTTGCGAGTTCGGTCAAACTGTTCGACAACTGATTCGTCTGTCGGGGGACACCATGGATCGGGACAACAACAAGAAATCTGCGCTCAGCAGCATTGAAGGGCCTGCCCTTCCTCAACTTCCGGACGGTCTGGAATCGGCCTTTAATCGCGGCCACACCTTGTCAATTGAAGGAACCAATGTGGTTCGGGTTCCATTCGGTACCCGCCGTTCCCGTCGCAGCCGCCCTGAGAGGCCCGATCACTGGGCCACCTTGGTGATTCCTTTTCAACCGGTGGGCGATCCAACCCCACCACCGGCGGCGGCCTGAGTTCAGGCCACGCCGATTTCAGATTTTTCCTGGGCAAGACGCCAGTCCAGTAGGGCTTTGACGTCAGCCAGTGAGCAAGTTGGTGTGCGGAATGGCAGCAATCTCATCGGGCTGCGTTCCGGCCGCACCAGCCAGCTCCGGTTGGTTTGAGGCATCAAAAGAAAGCCGCGGTAACGAACCGAGGCCTCTTGGCCGTTAATGAATCCCATCGCTCTAGGGATTATTTGTAAGTGACACAGCTATTTCAGGGCACAAGCTCTGGTGTCTCGCGCTTGCACCAGATCTTTTCCGGATTGCTTCACGCCACAGCAAACAGCAGCACGTCAGCGCGTTCACTGGGGCTGATCATCTCGCGTTGTGTTGATGCATGCTGGATTAGTCATACCCAATCGCCTCCCCGCAGCGAATGCTCGGGTGTGCCGTTGTTGTGGAGGCTCAGCTCTCCATCAATCACCTGAATCCAGAGCGACTGCTTTTCGCCGGTTGGAAGGGCCAAATGCTGTTGGTGTTCTGGCTTGGCGCGCCACAGGCGCACGTGCTAGGCGATTGCCATCGCTTCCCCGGAAGCACTTGGCTCAATCAGAGCCGTCCAGTTGTCGCCGATCTCGAAGGGCTTCTGTTCATAGGCGGGCTTGAATGCCCAGCTGAGCAGGTTCAATCCAGATCTGCAGCAGCCTGCAAGGTGCGCCGGTTTGGTTCATTTCGCTGTGAACGATGCCGGTACCGGCACTCATCCGCTGCACCTCGCCGGCGTGCAGCACCGCGCTGTTGCCCATCGAGTCGGCATGGGTCAGGTCCCCAACCACCATCACGGTGATGCTCTCCATGTCGCGGTGGGGGTGCATGCCGAAACCTTTCCCGGCAGCGATGGTGTCGTCGTTGATGATTCGCAAGGGGCCGAAGCCCATCCAGTTCGGATCCTTATGGCTGCCGAAGGACAAGCTGTGCCATGAGTCGAGCCAGTCCAGTTGGCTGTGAAAGCGCGCGTCAGCGGGGCGCATCACGGCTTCAGGAGTGTTCATTGATGTTGCTGCAGTCGTGGTCTGTGGGCGAGGTGATAGGTGGAGAGGTGATGGTTGGGCTCGACTCAGAGCTTGAGAGGCGACATTTGCAGCAGCCGCTGCACCAGGTCGTTGATGCTGTCGTCCTGCGCTGGTTTGGCGTGGTTGCTCAGCAGCTGACGCCCCACCACCTGGGCTCCGAGGTGGGTGAGTTGGATGCGCAGCGACACCAGCAGTTCCATGCCGCCACCGCCGGAGAAGGTGGCCATGGCGATCGGCCGTCCGTTGAACAGGGATCGGAAGTCGTCGTCGGTCACCGAGAGCCAGGCAATGGCATTGGTGAGCGACGGCGGAATCGAGCCGTTGTATTCCGGGGCGCAGATCACCCAGCGTGGGGTTCGGTGCAGCTGGTCGTGCAGGGTCGCCAGGTCAGTGCCTGGCCCTGAGTCCTTCACTCGTGGCGTGAACAGGGGCAGGTCGAGCTGCGTGAGATCGGTCAGTTCGGCGCTGGCGTTCTGAGCTGCGGCGGCCTGCACGAAGCGTTCCGCCAGCTTGAGGTTTTCGCCATTGCTCGCTGTCAGAACGATGAGATCAGAGGGCATGGAGACGAAGGCTCTTTGTGGAATCGTGCAAGGTCTCGTCTGTTTTCACAACGAGACCCTTCTGCCAGGGCGTCAGGCCGCTTTCAACTCGGCTTCGCGGTAAGGAGCGAAGCTGGCTTTGCGGGCCCCGCAGATCGGGCACTGCCAATCGTCGGGAATTGCCTCGAAGGGGGTGCCTGCAGCGATGCCGGAATCCGGATCCCCCTCGGCAGGGTCGTAGATCATCGAGCACACCTCGCAGATCCACTTGTCCTGGATCGGTTGATCGGCCTGGCCTGCCGTGCCCTTGCCTTGCAGGGCCTCGAGGGCAACGCCATAGGTGTCGGCGTGATGCTGCTCGGTCGGGGTCAGCAGGCCGAAGTTCTTGGTGGCGGTGCGGAACAGGCCGGCATGCTCCTTGGATTCGCTGCTTTGATCGGCGAATTCCGCTTCGGCTCCGCTGTCCCGGTCCTGCCTGGCCTGGGCGGCGAACTCCGGATAAATCGTTGTGTATTCACTAGGTCTCGCCCTCAATCGCCAGTTCCAGGCAGCGGCTCAGGATGGACTGCTTCTCCTCGTTGCTGAGCTGCTCGGGATGGCTCAACACCAACTCAGGGTGCAGCAGACGGAAGTGGGCAAAGGCGTGTTCCGTTTCCTGCGCTGCGGTTTCACGAAACAACTTGGCCAGGTCTTTATGGCCGAGTTGTTTGGCCACCTCTGAAAAGAACAGGTATTTGCGGTTGGCCATGCTCTCGCTACCGAAAGCAGCCTCGAGGTTGGCGTGGGTGGAAGGCTTGGAAATGTCCATCGACGGCACCAGGGATCGTTCCAACAGGCTAGTTCTAACTCGTAGTGGGTATGAGTTAGCCGAGGGGTTCGGGTTGCCGGCTCAGGCTGCTAGCTCAGTAGTTGGCGCCGCTGCGGCGTTGGTGCACTGCGGTGCTGCCCTCTGCATCCAGCACGCCGCCGTGATCCACTTCGGCGTAGATCAGCCAGTGGTCGCCGCATTCCATCCGCTGGCTCACCTTCCCGTCCAGCCAGGCCAGGGCACCCGGCAGCAACGGCTGTTCGGAGGGGCTGCTCTCCAGCTCAAGGCCTGCAAAGCGATCGGCACCGGGTTCGAACGGTTGCAGGAACTGCTTCATCAGGGCGGTTTCGCGCCCTTCGGCCAGCACGTTCAAGGCGAAGCGATCGCCCTTGTGCAGCAGGGCTTCCACGGCACGGTCCTTGGCGACGGCCACGGTGATGCCGGGGGGATTGAAGCTGGCTTGACTCACCCAGCTGGCCACCATGGCCCCGCTCAGATCGGCTTTGCGTGTTGTGAGCACGCAGAGGGAGCCGATCACGCGGCCCAGGGCCAGCACCGCTGGATCGCTGCGGCTTTCGCTCAAGCCCCCTGCACTGCGCCGTTGCGCCCGCTTCTGGTTTTGCAGCAGCTGACGGGCGAAACGGGTGCCGGTTTCCTCCAGCTCCTTCACTCGGGCGGCATCCGGACTGAACTTCACCCGGATCGGCTCGAAGCCAAAGCTGAAGCCGCCATCCCGCAGCTTCGTTTCCAGCAGATCCACGGCCTCGCCGCTCCAGCCGAAGCTGCCGAACACCCCCACTGGTTTGCTGCGATCCCCCTCCGCCAACAGGGTTCCCAGGGCCGAGACGATCGGTGTGGGGGCATGGCCTCCCAGGGTGGGTGAGCCGATCAACACGGCATCGACCTGCTGGATCGTGCTCACCAGTTCATCGGCGGGGGTGAATTCGCAGTTCAAGCTGCTCACCCGGATGCCGGTGCGGCTGACCCCGCGGGCCAGGGCATCAGCAATGGCTGCGGTGTTGCCGTAGGCGCTGGCAAACAGCAGGGCCACCGTCAGGCTGGCGGTCTGCTGGCCTTCGCCCCAGCGGCGGTAGTCATTCAGGAGGCTGCGCCAACTGGCTTCAATTGCCGGGCCATGGCCCGGTGCGATGGTGCGGATGTCGAGCTCTTCGAGCCGTTCCACCAGGGCATCCACCTGACGGGCCATCGGGGCCATCAGGCAGTCATAGAAGTGACGGCGCTCTTCTTCGGTGCTGCTGCGGTTGCTTTCGGCCCAGCTGTCCGTGCAGAGATGAGCACTAAAGAACTTGTCGCTCATCAGCATGCCCAGGCTTTCCTCGAAGGCCAGCAATCCGCCTGGCCAGCGAGGAGTTGGGGCCGGCAGCAGCATCAAGCTGCGTTGATGGCTGAGGGGAAGTGTTTGCTCCTGGCGGATGACCCGCAGAGGCGGCAGATCTGGCAGCGGTGGTTGTTCGCTTGTTTCGCCGGGAGGGGCCGGCTTGCGTTGTCTCCACAGCTCCTCGATCAGCTTTGCGCCAGGGTTGGAGACGATCAGTTCCAGGCCGGCATAGGCCTCCGCCAGATCCCGCAGCAGGGCAACGCGGTTGGGGTTGACGTGGCCAACCACCACCAACAGCGGTGCGTCGCTGCTGGGCAGGGCTTCAGCAAGCACCGGCAGAAAGGCTGCGCTGTAGGCCACCCCCGGGGGGTGGACCAGCACGGCAGGGGCGCCATCTCCGGCCTCGAACAACACACTGTTGGCGGTGCTGCCCCGCTCCAGGGCGTATTCCAGTTCGAAGCGGTGCCGTTCAGGGCTCAGACCGCGCAGACCAACGACTCCATCGTCGATCGGCAGCTGGATCGTGCGACGAGTGGTTGCGGTGCTGGTCACGCTCATCTTCGAAGCCAGTCGAATGTAGGCGTGTTGTTGATGGGAGCAGCAGGCCGTTGGCGCAGAGCGTTGTTGTTCTCTCCTCCGAGCTGATTACCACCCTCTCGGTACTGGCCTATCTGCGCTGGAGAGGGATCCGGGGCACCCGGCTGGAGGTCGTATCGCTTTATCGCGACGACCTCAGCCATTGGGCCATGGCCTTCCAGCCGCTGCTGCAGGGTCTTGCGGCCCAGGATGGGCATGACTGCCGGTTCATCACTGGCGATAGTGCGTTGATCGAGCCGGAGCCCAGGGCCTGCAGCCTGCTGCTGCTGCCGCGCTTGGATGATCGCGAAGGCCAGCAGATGCTGCGCGCGTATCTGGCGTCAGAGGTGGTGGAGCTGGGGGAATCGATTGGGGTGGAAACACGTCTTTATTCAGAGCAAGCCCAGCGCAACCGGATCAGGGCGCTCGAGTTGGTGCGTCGTTCCCAAGCCATGGCTTCGGTCCGTTTGGATCAGCTGGTGCCGTTTGATCGCCCGGTAGAGCCGTTGCGGCTCCAGGAATTGCTCGAAATCTGCGCCAGTTTCCGCAGGGCTTTCGTCGATGCCGAAGCGCCCTACGGGCCGCAGACAGAGGGAGTGCTGCTCTGCTTGCCCTATTTGAGAGTGCCCAAATGGCAAATGCGCTGGCGGCTCTTGGGTCGATCGTTTGGCTGGCGCCTGGCGCCAGGCATCGAGAACCGGACCTATTTCAAGCACGCCATCTGTGCCGCGTTACGACCGTTGCCAGCCAATGCGCCGTTGCGGGTGCAAGCTCATCCCAAGAACGAAACACACCATGGCTTGATCGAACGGCTGTTGGCTTTGTTGCGGCCAGGCAGATCCTGGGAGCTGCTCCCCGCCGATGAACCCCTTGAGGTGCGGTTGTTGCGTGGATGGTCTGATGAAGGGATCGGGCGTTGGAACGTACTGGGTTTCGGCACCAATCTCTTGTCTGCAGCGGTGTTCCTCTCGCCCCATCACCGTGGAGTTGGTCTTTGCCAGCCGGCGGAACATGGTTGGTGGCGCCGCTGCATTGATCCTTGGCTCAACCGCCGTGAATGGAAGAGGAGCCAGCACGTGGGCCCTCTGCTGACCAACCTGTTGGATGCTTTGGACCAGCTCCAGGCTCAGTAGTGGTTTCCCACTTTGCGGTGGTGCACCGCGGTGCTGGCTTCGGCATCGGCCACGTTGCCCTGTTCCACCACGGCATAGATGATCCAGTGGTCGGGGCCCTCCATCCGTTGCTCAACCCGGCAGCCCAGAAACGCCAAGGCATCGGCGAGCACCGGGCCGCCATCGGCAGTTCCCTCTAGCACGCTCACCCCAGCAAAACGATCGGCACCGGGGGGAAAGCGCTTGAGGAAGTGACGCATCAGTGCCTGATGGTTGTCCTGCCGTAGAACATTCAGCACGAAGCGATCTCCCACCTGCATCAGGGCTTCGATCGCACGGTCTTTGGCGACGGCGATGGTGAGGCCCGGTGGGGTGAAGCTGGCCTGGCTCACCCAGCTGGCCACCATGGCGCTGCGGCGCTGCGACTCGCCTTCCCCTTGGCTGGCGGTCACCACATAAAGGCCACCGCTGATGCGACCCAGGGCTTTGTCGAGGTCTCCATCGAGGCTTTTCATCGCCGCGATCGTCTTCTCTTTGGTCAGCAGCTGGCCGAGGTCAGTGCCGGATTCCTCACAGCGTTGGTAGTCGCTGCCCTGGGGCAGCTGTTTGATCCGTAGCGGGTTGAACGCTTGCTTCTGACCCTGGCTGCGCAATTGATCGGCGACGGCATCGATCGGTTCGTCGTTGCCGCCGAAGGCGTCGTAAAACCCCACCAGTTGCTTGGGATGCAGGGCCGCCAGCAGAGTTCCGATGGATGCCTGGAGATCCGGCTCCGGTTCCGCGGGCCAGGTGGGCACCACAACGGCCTTGGCATCGCCGATCAGGGCGGTGAGTTCCTGGGGGTCGGTGGCCCGCAGATCCACCAGCTGCACCTGGGCATCCGCTTTGCCGATTCCGTGGGCAATGGCCTGGCTGATCCGATCAGAGAAGCCGTACTGGCTGAGGTAACAGACGGCGGCATAGCTCTCTCCTTTGCTGCGCTGGCCGCTCCACTCGCGGTAATCGCTGATCCAGTGGCTGAGGTGATGCCGCAACAGCGGCCCATGACCCACAGCGATGGTGTTGATCTCCGGCAGGCCATCCATGCGTTTGAGGGCCTGCAGCACGCTGCGGGCGTTGGGGCCCATCAGGCAGTCGTAGTAGAAGCGGAAATCGGGAGCGATGGCGCCGGGATCGGCATCGAAGACGTCGTCGGAGCAGTAGTGCAGACCGAAGGCGTCGCAGGTGTAGAGGATGCCTGTGCCGTGATCAAAGGAAAAGATCGTGTCCGGCCAGTGCAGGTTCGGAGCACTGAGGAATTCGAAGCGGTGCTGGATGCCGCTGTCGGGGTTGGTGCCGAGATCCAATTCTGCGCCGGACTTCACCGCACGGGATTTGAACGGCCTGTGCACCTGGTCCTTGAGGAACTGCAGCGCCACCTTCGAGCCCACGATTTCGATCTCAGGATTGAGATCGATTAGGTCACCGATCAAACCGGAGTGGTCGGGTTCGGTGTGGCTCACGATCAACACATCGATCGCGGTTGGATCGATCTGCTCCTTGAGCAGGGGGATCCAGGTGTCGCGGAACTTGGCGTGGCTGGTGTCGATCAGGGCGGTGCGTTCTCCCCGCACCAGAAAGGCGTTGTAGGTGGTGCCGTTGCGCAGGCCGAATTCGATGTCGAAGCGGCTGCGGTCCCAGTCGAGGGAGCGAATCGTGCTGGTGTCGGCAGCGATGGCCTCGCACTGCAGCGACAGCTTCGGAGCAGCGGGAGCAACGACCATGAAACCGACCGTGACGGAAGTCCACTTTAAGAAGATTCAGCGGGGGAAGGCGTCGGAGACTGGTCGCAACCGCAACCTTGTGATGGCGTCATCGACGCTCAGGCAGAGCATCGGGCCTGGGATTTTGCTGGCCGGTGCCTGCATCGGTGGATCCCATTTGATGTCGTCCACCACGGCGGGAGCCCGATTCGGCTTTGCACTCGTGGTATTGATCCTGCTCACCAACCTGATCAAGTACCCGTTCCTGCGTGTGGGCACCCGCTTCACAGCGGCCACGGGACTGTCGCTGCTGGAGGGTTTCCAGAAACGCAATGCCCTTTACCTGCCGCTGTATCTGGTGGTGAGCCTGGTGACGGGGACTTTCACCATTGCGGCGGTGAGCTTTGTGGCGGGGCTGCTGCTCACCAATATTCCTCTACTGGCGGGACTGGACCCCTACGGACTGTCTATCGCCGTGCTGGTGGTGAGTGGCCTGGTGCTGCTGCTGGGGCACTACCGAGCGCTCGACCGTCTCTCCAAATTGTTGGTGGTGCTGCTCACCCTGCTCACGGGGGTCGCGGCCGCATCGCTGCTGATCCGTGGCCCTGTCGGGGATGTGGCGGCGAGTTGGGTCAGCACCGAGCCCAGCCCCTGGACACTCGCCAACCTGGCCTTCCTGATTCCCCTGATGGGCTGGATGCCCGGACCGGTGGAGATGTGCGTGTGGCCATCGCTGTGGATGTTTTCGCGCGCGCGCGACACCGACCACACCGCAACGCCGAAGGAGGCCGAGTTCGATTTCAACCTCGGCTACAGCGTCACTGTGGTGACGGCCATGTTCTTCGTGATCCTGGGCGCCTACACGATGTACGGCAGCGGTGAAGGAATGCTGGCTGGCAGTGGCGTCTCCTTCGCTCAGAAGCTGATCAAGCTCTACACAGCAGCCATGGGTGGTTGGGCGGCCTGGGTGATTATCCCGGCGGCCTTTTCCGCCATGTTCAGCACCACCCTCACCTGCCTGGATGCCTACCCCCGCAGCATTGCGGCGATCCAGGGCTTGTTGCGTCATCACGACACTGGGGATTCAGCGCCGGGGCCCATGCAGCGTCGCTTCGACATCTGGTTGATCGTGCATTTCCTGGCGGCTGTGCTGGCGCTGGTGGTGGCCAAGAGCGGCGGGATCGGGGTGAAGGATTTCGTCTTCGGGGCGATGACCGGCAGTTTTCTCACCGCTCCTCTGTTCGCCTGGATGGCGATGGACACGATCAACAGCCCCCTGGTTCCGTTGGAGCACCGTTATGGGCGGCTTACCCAGGCCTTCTGCTGGTTTGGCCTGGTGTTTTTCAGTGGCTTCAGCCTGCTGTTCATCGGCCGCTTCTTCCTGGGCCTCGGCGGCTGATTCCGCCCCGGTTTCAACAAAAAACCCCTGCCATGGGCAGGGGTTGGGCTTCCGTTCTTCTCGTCTTGGTGTTGGGCTTGTCCAGCCCAAAGCTGTTTTGTGCTCGGGTCCTGACTCAGCTCTCGACCTTCACAGAAACGCTGGTGTGCTCCACAGCTTTGCCGGCGTTGATTTCAAGAATGCCGTCCCGATAGCTGGCCTTGAGCTGGTCGCGATCGAGGCTGTGGGGGAAACGGAAGCTGCGGCTCCAGGTGCCGCAGCGGAATTCGCTCAGCAGAGGTGCTTCGGTGTCTTCGCTGCCTGTCGCTGGTCGTTCGGCGCTGATCACCAGGTTGCGATCGGTGGCCTTGACGTCGATCGAGTCCCGGTCCACCCCGGGTAGTTCCAGCTGCACGGTGTAGCTGGTTTCGGTCTCGCGGATTTCAGCGTTGGGAACGCGTTCAGCGGTGGCCACTTGCTGCTCGAGACGCTCGAACAGCTCGAAGGGGGATTGGCGAAGGGTCAGCATGATGGTGGCTCCGAAGAATGAACATCTGCGGACTGGGTTGATCGCCCGCCATCACAATCTGCGCTGCTTGGATGAGAACCAGAAGCGTGAGAACCGTCCGTTTTGATTCGGTCTCTACCACCAGGTTCGGCTGGCACTACAGGGATGTTGTTGAAACCGAATCTCCTTAAAGCCACCACCAGTCGCTGAAGCAGGCCGCCTGGCCGCAGACCCGTTCTTCTGCATCCCAGAGGGTCCAGATCCGGGCCTTGTTGATCATGAATCGTCGCCCTTTGCGGCTAATGCGAATGCCGCGGTAGTTCTGCACTGCATCGAGACGTTTGGCCTGGCCGAGGGCGCTGCTGCGTTCCGCCCGTTCGCTGTCCGGTGCGGTGAGCCGCGAGGGCATGCCGATCAGCTCATCCCAGCGGCTGTCCCATAGCTGCAGGGCCGCAGCGTTGGCGTAACTGAGCTTGGGATCCTGCTCCGTGCCGTGGGCCAGCACCGGGAAGCCGCAGGCAAACAGGTTCTGGCAGAGCAGCCGCTTTGCGTGGCCTGGTTGGGTGGCGGCGATCAGCGGCCTGCTGAAGGCCTGTTGATGCGATTGGAGCAGCAATTCGGCGAGCCCTTGTTTGTCGTTGCTGAGCCAGGCGGCTTCGCTGGCCATGGCTCTGCTCCGCTTCAGCTGCCAGCTGCCATGGCCTGCAGCATCGCCTTCTGGGCACTGGCCTGGCCATGAGCCTTGAGGTTGTTCAGGAAGGTGCTTCGGGCCTCTACAAAGCGCGGGTCTTCCGCCAGAGGCAGCTCTCCGGCGGCATCGAGGCCCGTGTCGCCCTCCATCGCTGGGGCAATCACCACCAGGTCGCCATCGAGGCTGCGGTTGTAGCGCCACCACAGGGCCGGGTCCTGCACTGCCGCATGTGGCGGCAGCGGTGTTGCCTCGTGAGGTGTGCTGGCTTTTTTCTCGTCTTTGGCTGCCGCCGCCCGCTCCGCCAGGGCCTTGCGCCGATGTTCCGCCAGGTCTTCCAGCAGCCGAGCTCGGTTGCGGCCCCGCAGTTGGAACAGCACGAAGGGGTCTTCGCTGAAGCGATCCCCCATTAGGAAATACACCGCGCTGATGTGTTTGCAGGGGTTGGCTTTGTCGGGGCAGCTGCACTCGCTGCGTACTTCCTGCAACTTGAACGGGAACAGACGTTTGCCGCTGGCGGCGAAGGCCCGCTCGATGTCGGAGGGCATGATCCCCGCCAGCAGCTGTGCCGACCAGCGGGCTTTTTGGGTCAGGGCTTCCAACACATAGCCCCAGTCCTCATCGTTGAGCACGTCCAGCCAGAGCTTCACTTTGTAGGGCGCTTCATCGGTGCCCTGGACGCGGGCGTGAACGCGGCGGCCTTCGAAGCGGATCGAGGTCACATGGCCTTCGCGGGCGTAACCCCAGGCCCGCTCCAACCTTTTTTTGAAGCGGTAGCCGTTGATGAGCTCCATCCACTGCTCCACCCACCAGGGCTGTTGGCCCAGGCCGTCGTCGCCGATGGCGGTGATGCCGTTGGTGTTGCCGTTGCTCAGGGTCATGGTCAGGTGTCCTCCAAGGCGACGAGATTGCGCAATTGATCGCCACCGAGGCTTCCCAGCCAATCCTCCCCGGAGCCGATCACATCCTCGGCCAGTCGTGATTTCTCCCGGATCATGCGATCGATTTTTTCCTCCACCGAGCCGCTGGTGATGAATTTGTGCACCATCACCCGGTTGGTCTGGCCGATCCGATAAGCCCTGTCGGTGGCCTGGTTTTCCACGGCCGGGTTCCACCAGCGGTCGATGTGGAAGACGTGGCTGGCCCGGGTGAGGTTGAGGCCCACACCACCAGCCTTGAGCGAGAGCAGGAACAGCTGCGGACCGCGGGGATCCTCCTGGAAGCGATCCACCATTGCCTGGCGTTCGCTCTTGCGGGTGCCGCCATGCAGGAAGGGCACTTCTGATTTCCAGCGCTGCTGCATCCAGGCCTGCAGCAGATGCCCCCATTCGGCGAACTGGGTGAACAGCAGAGCCCGATCACCTGCTTCTATCACCTCATCGAGGATTTCTTCCAGCCGCTGCAGCTTGGCCGAACGGCCCAGGAAGCCATCGTCCACCGCACCTTCGCTCAGGGCCAGGGCGGGATGGTTACAGATCTGTTTCAGCCGGGTGAGCAGGGCCAGCACCTGACCGTGGCGCTGCCCGCGTGGCGCCCGCGCAATGGCATCGAGGGTGTCTTCCACGGTTTTGCTGTACAGGGATTTTTGCTCTTTGCTCAGCCCCACCCATTCGCTCAGTTCTACCTTTTCCGGCAGGTCGGAAATGATCGTTTTGTCCGTCTTCAGCCGGCGCAGGATGAAGGGACCCACTCGGCCTTTGAGATCCCGCAGGGACGACATATCGCCGTACCGCTCGATCGGCATCCGGTAGCGCTGGCGGAAGAAGTCCTCTTCCCCCAGCACCTTGGGATTGAGAAAGTCCATCAAGGCCCACAGTTCACTTACTCGGTTCTCCACTGGGGTGCCGGTCAAGGCGATGCGGAAGCGGTTGCTCTTGCTGCGGCCGGGGCGGGCCAGGTCGCGGGCGGCCTGGCTCTGCTTGGCGCCGGGGTTCTTGATCGCTTGGGCTTCGTCAATCACCACCCCCTGCCAGTCCTGGGTTTCCAGCAGTTCGCTGTCCCGCTGCAGCAAGCCGTAGCTGGTGAGCACCAGATCCACATCCTTCAATGCTTTCTTCAGTTCGACGGGTGTGGAGGGGCGGCGCGGGCCGTAGTGCTCGATCACCGCCAATTCCGGGGTGAACGATTCCGCTTCCCGTCGCCAGTTGGTGAGCACCGATGTGGGAGCCACCAGCAGCACCGGGCGCTTCAGTTCTTGCTCTGCTTTGAGGTGTTGCAGAAACGCCAGCAGCTGGATGGTTTTGCCCAGGCCCATGTCATCGGCCAGGCAGGCCCCTTGGTCGAAGCGGTGCAGGAAGGCGAGCCAGCCCAGCCCTCGCTCCTGGTAGGGCCGCAACTGGCCACTGAATCCCTCTGGGGCCGGCAGGGGGTCGGGGGCCTTCTGCTGGTGGTATTGCTCCAGCACCGATTGCAGCCGCGGACCAGCATCGAAGCGGTGCACCGGCATCCTCATCAGCAGTTCCCCTTCTGTTCCGGTCAGCCGCAGTGCGTCATCAAGGCTTAGTTCCGGTTTCGCCCCACAGAATCTTTCGGCGTTCTTGAGGTCGTTGGGCCGCAGTTCAATCCAGGCCCCCTTGTGGCGCACCAGGGGGCTGCGCTTGCCGCTTAGACGCTCCAGTTCCCGCAGGGTGAGTGTCACCCCGCCGATCATCAGATCCCACTCCCAGTCCAGACATTCGCCCAAGGTGAAGCCGCGGGAGCGCTCTGGAAGTTCGGCCTTGATCGACAAGCCCAGCCGGCTGGCCAGGCCACCGGAGAGGCTGGGCGGCAGCTCCACACCCACGCCGGCATCCCGCAGCTGGCGAGCGGCTGTGCGCACCAGCACGAAGGCTTCCGCCGGGGTCAGCTGCATCGTGTCCGGCGTGGCGCTCTCCAGGCCGCGTTCGATCGGTGGGAACACCGTCAGGGCTCGTCCCAGACCCTCCAGCAGCACTTCGCCCGGTTGATCCACCTGGATCTCCCCCAGTTGCAGCATCTCAGCGCCAGAGGCCCAGGCCGCGGCGGCCGGGAGCTTCAGGCTGGGGTCAGCTTCCGCCTGCAGCCCGAAGCGCAGTTCCCAGAGATCCTCTCCATCCGGTGGGGTGTGCAGTTCCAGGCATGTGCGGGCTGCGGCAAATCCGCCGGCGATGCCCTCTCTCCAGTGATGGCTGGCGGTGGCCAGGCGTTCGGCCTCTTCATCACCGATTTCGATCACTCCGGTGTCCGAGCCCAGCGCCTCTTGCCAGAGGGTCAGCAGGGGATCAAGCCCATCCGTGGACGGTTCAAAGTCCTTGCGCAGCTGCGCGTCCACCAGGTCTTCCAGCAGCGTCGCCACCCGCAGGCGTCCGCTGCGGGGCCGGCAGCTCGCCACGGGGTTGGCGGCCCGCATGGCCTCTGGTCGCAACCGGGTGGTGCGGTTGCTGCGGCGCCCCAGGGGTTCCCGCCAGGGCAAGGCGCAGGTGGCCACCAGCGGCAGGCTGGCCGCCAGATCCTCGAGCCGGCGCCGGTCTTCTTCCCGGTTGAGCAGCGGCACCCAACGGGCCCGATGGGGATAGCCCTCCCCTTTGCTGAGCTCCATCTGGGGAATCCAGCGGCCCCGGGCCACCAGGCTCAGTGCCCAGCGCTGCAGATGGCTCCACCAGCGCAGTTCGTCAGCTAGGTCGGGATTGGTGCCGGAGAGCGGCAATCGTGATAACCACTCCGTGGCTGCCGATGCTTCGACGGCTAGTCCCTGCACCTGCCAGGGCCACCATTCGGTTTGCTTGGGAATCGGTTCGCCGGCTTGCATTGGCAGCCCGGTCCAGCCCGGTGGCTCTGCGGCCGGCTCTTCTTTTTTGGTTCGGCTTTTGCGCGGCTTCACCGTGCGACTCGGCAGGGTGAGACAGGCCGTGGCGTCGATGCAGCCGCCCGGCAAAAGGTCGCGTTCACTCAGCCAGGCCCTGAGGTCGTCATGGCTCAGGGTGAAGGGATGCAGAGCCGGGGTGAGGCCTGGACCTTCTGGTGTGGCTACCCGCCAGGTGTCAGCCCAAACAAGCAGTGCCGGTTGACCGGAACTGCTGGAGGTGCGGATGGCGGGAAGCCAGGTGGCGTGCAGCAGGCTCATGGCCGCGACGCGGGCAGGAAGCGGAGGATGCCGTGGAGCAGGAGAGCACTGCCGATCAACGGCAGCCAAGCCTGAAGAAGCTCCACTGTTAATGATGCCATGCCATCGACCTGCCAGTTGTCAAGGGGTAGGGGCATGCCGAGGCTGCGCAGCCCGCAGACCGCTCCCACCAGGCCCGCCTGCAAATGCCCGTCGTCGGGGTCCACCCGTTGCAGGTGGAAGGCCAGCAGGCCGTAAAAGAGACCGCAACCGCCGGAACGCACGGCAGCGTCCAGGCCCCAGGGCAAGCTGAGTAGCCCAGCACTGATGCCCGCAGCCAGAGCCCAACCGATCGACTGCAGCCGCAGTTGCTGGCGAATCTCGGGATCACTGGGTGGAACGGCCACGGGCGCCGGCGGTTCAAAGGCGATCATGACGGCAGGATCCCCCTTTCCTGTCATGGTTGCCGCCGCATCGTCGTCTTCTGCAGCGTCTGCGCCGCGCAGTGGGGAGGAGATTCGTGAGGCTTTTCTCAACTTCTATGCCGAGCGCGGCCATAAGCGGATGGCCAGCGCCTCGTTGATTCCCGAAGACCCAACGGTGCTGCTCACCATTGCGGGAATGCTGCCGTTCAAGCCTGTTTTTCTGGGTCAGCAGGAGCGACCCGCTTCCCGGGCCACCAGTTCGCAGAAGTGCATCCGTACCAACGACATCGAGAACGTGGGGCGCACGGCTAGGCATCACACCTTTTTCGAGATGCTCGGCAACTTCTCGTTCGGGGATTACTTCAAGCAGCAGGCGATTGAGTGGGCCTGGGAGCTCAGCACCGGCGTTTATGGCATCGATCCCAAGAACCTGGTGGTGAGTGTCTTCCGGGAAGACGATGAAGCCGAGCAGATCTGGCGCGATGTGGTGGGGGTGGATCCCAAGCGGATCATCCGCATGGATGAGGCCGACAACTTCTGGGCGTCCGGCCCCACCGGCCCCTGTGGCCCCTGCTCGGAGATCTATTACGACTTCAAGCCCGAGCTCGGGGATGAGGGCATCGATCTCGAGGACGACGACCGCTTCATCGAGTTCTACAACTTGGTGTTCATGCAGTACAACCGCGACGCGGAGGGCACCCTCACGCCGCTGGCCAACCGCAACATCGACACCGGTATGGGCCTCGAGCGAATGGCCCAGATCCTGCAGAAGGTTCCCAACAACTACGAAACCGATCTGATTTTTCCGCTGATCCAAGCAGCCGCGGATCTGGTGGGGGTCGACTACCACCAGCTCGACGACAAGGGCAAGACGTCCTTGAAGGTGATCGGCGACCACAGCCGTGCGGTGACGCAGCTGATCTGCGATGGCGTTACTGCCAGCAACCTGGGCCGCGGCTACATCCTGCGGCGCCTCCTGCGCCGGGTGGTGCGCCATGGCCGCCTTCTCGGCATCGACAAACCTTTCCTCGTCACGATGGGCGAGGCGGCGATTGCCCTGCTTAAGGGGGCTCACCCCAGCGTGATTGAGCGCAAGGAGGTGATCCTGGCCGAGCTTCAGCGGGAGGAAGCCCGCTTCCTCGAGACCCTCGAGCGCGGTGAGAAGTTGCTGGCCGAGGTGCTGGCCTCCAAGCCCACACAGATCAGCGGTGCCCAGGCCTTTGAGCTGTATGACACCTATGGCTTCCCGCTGGAGCTCACCCAGGAGATCGCGGAGGAGCAGGGCTTGGTCGTCGACCTCGACGGGTTTGAGGCGGCGATGGAGGAACAGCGACAGCGGGCCAAGGCAGCCGCGGTGAGCATCGATCTCACGCTGCAGGATGCGATCGATCAGGTGGTTGCCGATCAGGCGGCCACCTGTTTCGAGGGGTATGAAGCCCTCGACCAGGCCTCCTGCGTGCAGGCGTTGGTGGTGAACGGCGAGCCAGCTACCACCGCCAAGGCGGGTGATGCGGTTCAGGTGGTGCTCGACACCACGCCGTTCTATGGAGAAGGCGGCGGTCAGGTGGGCGATCGCGGTGTGCTGGTGGGCAGCGATCTGATCGTGCGGATTGAGTCTGTGAGCCGCAGCCGCGATGTCTTCGTCCATGCCGGGCGGGTGGAACGCGGGGCGCTCGCCCTGGGCGACACCGTGAAGGCTCAGGTGGATCGCGCCTGCCGGCGTCGGGCCCAGGCCAATCACACCGCCACCCACCTGCTGCAGGCTGCGCTCAAGCAGGTGGTGGATCCAGGCATCGGCCAGGCCGGATCACTGGTGGATTTCGATCGCCTGCGCTTCGACTTCCGCTGCCCCACGGCGGTGACGGCGGATCAGTTGCAGCAGGTTGAAACCCTGATCAACGGCTGGATTAACGAGGCCCATGCGCTGCAGGTGCAGGAGATGGCGATCGACCAGGCCAAGGCGGCCGGTGCCGTAGCGATGTTCGGTGAGAAGTACGCCGATGTGGTGCGTGTAGTCGATGTGCCCGGTGTGTCGATGGAGCTCTGCGGCGGCACCCACGTGGCCAACACTGCGGAGATCGGTTTGTTCAAGATCGTGGCGGAAAGTGGCGTCGCCGCCGGCATTCGCCGCATTGAAGCTGTTGCCGGCCCTGCCGTGCTCGCCTATCTCAACGAGCGCGATGCGGTGGTGAAGCAGCTGGGAGATCGCTTCAAGGCCCAGCCGGCCGAAATCGTTGACCGTGTAGCAGCCCTCCAGGAGGAGCTCAAGGCCACCGGCAAGGCCCTGGCGGCGGCCCAAGCGGAACTGGCGGTGGCCAAAGCCGGCGCTCTGGCCGCCAAGGCCCAGGCCGTGGGCGACTTCCAACTGCTGGTGGAACGTCTCGATGGTGTGGATGGCGCCGGTTTGCAGGGGGCAGCTCAGAGCCTGGCGGATCAGCTGGGGGATGGTGCGGCCGTGGTGATCGGCGGTCTGCCGGATCCTGGCGACCTGGGCAAGGTGATCCTGGTGGCAGCCTTCGGCAAGCAGGTCATCGCCGCCAAGCTCCAGGCCGGCAAGTTCATTGGTGGCATCGCCAAGCAGTGCGGTGGCGGCGGTGGTGGTCGCCCGAACCTGGCCCAGGCTGGTGGTCGCGATGGTGCCGCCCTGCCTGCCGCTCTTGAGGCAGCGCGCTCAGAGCTTGCGGCAGCGTTGCCTCAGTCTTGAAGGTACGTGGTCTGTCGCAGGCTGCTTTCGAGGTGATCGAGCAGGCGTCGTGATTCATCGATGCGGAGTTGGTCAGTGTTGATGGCCGCCTCCGCTGCTATCCGCAACCGCTCCAGCAAGGCGCGGGGGTCGTGCTCCATGGCCTCCAGTACATCGGCATTGGTGTCGCCCCGCACGACATGGTCAATGTGATAACTACCGCCTGGGCTGAGGCGAATGTGCACGGCATTGGTGGTGCCAAACAGGTTGTGCAGATTGCCCATCACCTCTTGGTACGCCCCGCTGAGAAACAGGCCGATCAGATAGGGGTTGTCGCCGTCGAGCTCGTGCAGCTCCAGCAACTGTTTGGGTTGCCCATCTCCGATGAAGCGATCCAGGCGTCCATCGGAATCGCAAGTGAGGTCCGCGAGGTTGGCCAGTCGGGTCGGCCGTTGATCCAGCTTCTGGATGGGCACCACCGGAAACAGTTGATCAATGGCCCAAGTGTCGGGAGCTGAGCGAAAGATCGACAAGTTGGCGTAATAGGTCCCAGCCAGTGCCTTGTTCAGGGCTGCGAGCTCCTCCGGGATGGCTTGATCCTTGGGCAGCCGTTGGGCGATGGCGTCTGCACAGGCCCATGTCAGTTGTTCGGCCGTGGCGCGGTCGGGGAGACCCATGTACCCGAGCCGGAATGCGGCAAGCGCATCCTGCTTGAACTTCAGGGCATCATTCCAGGCTTCTTGCAGTCGCACCAACTGCGCATCCGCCGTCGCCGATAACTCCTGAATGGTGGCAAGGGTGTCCCGCAGGTTGCGAACGGTGAGTGGTTCGTCTCCACTTGCGTTGGGAATCGATGCGGGGAGTGCGCTGCTGCCAAGAATGTCGAACACCAGCAGGGAGAAATGGCTGGCAATGGCGCGGCCGCTTTCGCTCACCAGCGTGGGCACGGCAACACCATTGGGTTCGCAGCATTCCCGCACCGTGGCCACAACGTCGTTGGCGTAGTTCTGCAGCGAGTAGTTCGTGGAGGCCGACGATGCGGTGCGGCTGCCGTCGTAGTCGATGCCGAGTCCACCACCCACATCCAGGAAACCCATCGGGGCCCCCAGTCGGTTGAGCTCCACATAGATCTGCCCCGCCTCTTGGAGAGCGTCTTTAAGCACGGCAATGTCGTTGATTTGGCTGCCGATGTGGAAGTGCAGCAGGCGAAGATCTTGGAGCAGGTTGTTGTCCCTCAGCCGCTCCACCGTTGCCAGCAACTCAGGAATGGAGAGGCCGAATTTGGCCTTGTCGCCAACGGAACTACCCCAACGCCCTGTGCTGCGGCTGGAGAGCTTGGCCCGCACGCCGATGTAGGGCGCTGCTCCCAGGCTCTTGCTGGCTTCAATAATCCGGTCGACTTCGTCCGGCTGTTCGATCACTACCACCGGTTGGCGTCCCAGACGTCGCGCCAGGATTGCGGTCTCGATGTAGAGCCGATCCTTGTAGCCGTTGCAGATCAGCAGGGCCTCGGGGTCGTCCAGCAGCGAGAGCGCGATCAGCAGCTCTGCTTTGCTGCCCGCCTCAAGCCCGAAGTTCCAGCGCTTGCCGCAGCTCACCAATTCCTCCACGACGTGGCGTTGTTGGTTGCACTTCACTGGAAAGACGCCTTGATACCGGCCGGGGTAGCTGTATTGCGAGATAGCGCGTTCAAAGGCGGCGTGGAGCCGCTCGAGACGGTCTTCGAGGATGTCGTCGAAGCGAATCAGCAGCGGCAGAGCCAGGTTGCGGCTTTTCAGCTCCGACACCAGATCCACCAGATCGAGGCTGCCGCCGCGATCCCCTTGGGGTTGAACGCTGATGTGTCCGCGCCCATTGATGGAGAAGTATGGATCGCCCCAGCGGTCAAGGCCATACAGCGCAGCACTGTCTTGAATCGACCAGTGTTCGCCGTCTGACACCTGCGTCTGGATGAAGGGGATGGCTGGAATCTAGGGACATTCCCTGCGCTGCCCAAGGCCTGTGCTTGCCAAGCGGGGTGGCCAGCACTGACGATGGCGGCGCTTTTATTCACACCAAATCCATGGCCGAACGCACGTTCATCGCCATCAAGCCCGACGGCGTCCAGCGCGGCCTGGTGGGCGAGATCCTCGGCCGCTTTGAGCGCAAGGGATTCAAGCTGGTCGGTCTGAAGCAGATCACCCCCAGCCGCGCCCTGGCTGAGCAGCACTACGGCGTTCACAAGGAGCGTCCCTTCTTTGCTGGCCTGGTCGACTTCATCACCTCTGGCCCCGTGGTTGCCATGGTGTGGGAAGGCGATGGCGTCATTGCCAGCGCCCGCAAACTGATCGGTGCCACCAAGCCCCTCGAAGCCGAGCCCGGCACCATTCGTGGCGATCTGGCCGTCAACATCGGCCGCAATGTCATCCACGGTTCCGATGCTGCTGAAACCGCTGCCTTCGAGATTGGCCTCTGGTTTGAAGCCTATGAGCTGAACGACTGGTCCCCTTCTGATCAGGAGTGGCGCGTCGAAGGCTGATCGCTCAGTTTTCGAATCGGTTCCACCGGAAAGCCTCCAACAACGCCTTTTCGGCTGCGTTGGGGGCTTTTTTCATGACTCCGCCCGCCGTCAGCTCAGCCGTGATGGCAGCGAGTAAAACGCCATTGCGGTGATGCCCGCAGGCCAGCCATAGGCCTGGCAGTGGACCAGGGCCGAGCAAGGGGCCTTCGTCGGGTGTGCAAGGCCGGAACCCCCACCAACGCTCCATTGGGGGCCAGTTGGCTGCTGTTGGCAGCAGGCAGGCGATGCCCGTTTGCAGTTGTTTTTGGCCATCGGGCGTGAGGCCTTCAGCAAATCCTGCGCCCCGTTCGCTGGTGGCTCCCACCACGATCAATCCGTCTTCACGTGGAACCAGATAGGTGCCGGGGCCGAAGATCACCCGCTTCAGTGCCTCCCGCGGCCCTTGAAGCGACAGCATCTGGCCTTTTACTGGGAACACCGGCAGTTGCGGCACCAGTTGTTGGCTCCAGGCGCCACTGCAGAGCACCGCCTGCCGGCAGCTCAGTTGCTGCTGTTCCCCTTCGGCGCTGCGCAGACGGATGCCGCAGAGCTGTCCCGTGGAATCCCGCTCCAGAGCAAGCACCTCGGCCCCTTCCATGAACTGCACGCCCAGGGACACACAGGCGCGCTCCAGGGCCCGCATCAATTGCCTGCGGTTGTCGATCTGGCCGTCCTGCTCGAACAGCAACCCCGTGCTCCACTCCAGCCCCAAGCCTGGGATTTCCCGCTCCAGCCCGGTGCGGTCCAAGGTTTGTCCGAGGCTCGCGGTGGGGTAAGCCTCCCGCTCGGCCGCTGTCCGGAACGGCACCACGATGCCGCTGGTGCGCAGGCCGCAACCCAGGCCGCTGTCACCCTCGATCTGTGCCACCCAACGAGGGATCAGCTCGAGGCTGGCTTGGCCCAGCTCCAACAACTCGCCGCTCAAGCCTTCGGCATGGGGTGCCAGCATCCCTGCAGCAACAAAGCCTGCTGCTTCGCTGCGGCGGCGGCTGATCACGGTCATACGCTGTCCGCGACGGGCCAGCTGATGAGCAACGGCCAAGCCCATCAGGCCCCCGCCCAAAACACAGACGGCTGAGTCAGAGGCGGCAGTCATGCGCGAGAAAGGCCCTTGCTGGTCATGCTGTCAGGAGAGGGCTTCATCCTGATTCCATAGGATCCCGGGATCTGCTTCACATCAAGGGCGCATGGCCGACGCAGCAACCCAACCGGCCTGGGAGGCCGTGATCGGTCTCGAGACCCACGTGCAGCTGGGAACGGACAGCAAAATTTTCACGGCGGCTTCGACCACCTTTGGCGATGACCCCAACACCCACATCGACCCGGTGGTGTGCGGTCTGCCTGGCACGTTGCCGGTGCTCAACAAGAAGGTCCTCGAGTACGCGGTGAAGGCGGCGATGGCCCTCAACCTCAACATCGCCGAACACAGCAAGTTCGACCGCAAGCAGTACTTCTATCCCGATCTCCCGAAGAACTATCAGATCTCCCAGTACGACGAGCCGATCGCGGAGGAAGGTTGGATCGAGGTGGAGGTCGCTGAAAAAGGAAAGGACACCTACATGAAGACGATCGGCATCGAGCGTCTTCACATGGAGGAGGACGCCGGCAAGTTGGTGCATGCCGGCAGCGACCGTTTGGCGGGATCCACCCATTCCTTGGTGGATTACAACCGCGCTGGTGTGGCTTTGGCCGAGATCGTCAGCAAGCCGGATTTGCGCACCGGTCGCGAGGCTGCGGAATACGCCTCGGAGATCCGCCGGATCATGCGTTACCTGGGCGTGAGCGACGGCAATATGCAGGAGGGTTCCTTGCGTTGCGACGTCAACATCTCCGTGCGTCGGGGGCCGGATGCGCCTTTCGGGACGAAGGTGGAAATCAAGAACATGAACTCGTTTTCGGCCATCCAAAAGGCCTGTGAGTACGAGATCAAGCGTCAGATCAAGGCCTACGAAACCGGTGAGCCGATCGTTCAGGAGACCCGCCTCTGGGACGAGGGAAAGCAGCTCACCAAGAGCATGCGCAGCAAGGAAGGGGCCAGCGATTACCGCTACTTCCCGGATCCCGACCTGGGCCCGATTGAGGTGAGTGTGGATCAGCGGGAGTCCTGGCGTGCTGAGCTGCCCGAGCTGCCGGCAGTCAAACGCCATCGCTACGCCGATGATCTGGGCCTCTCCCAGTACGACGCGCGGGTGCTCACCGATGAGCGTCCGATGGCCGACTACTTCGAGGCCGTTGTGGGCGCTGGTGCTGACGCCAAGCTTGCGGCGAACTGGATCACCGGAGACATTGCTGCCCACGTGAACAGCAACCGGCTCAGCTATGCCGAACTGCCCTTCCGGCCTGAGCAGTTGGCCGAGATGGTTCAACTGATCGATGGGGGCAAGATCAGCGGAAAGATTGCCAAGGAGATCCTTCCTGAGCTGCTGGAGAAAGGCGGCTCACCCAAAGCGATCGTCGACGAGCGCGGCCTCGGCATGATCAGCGATCCGGCGGCCATTGAGGCGATCGTCGATGAGCTGTTGGGTGCCCATCCCGATGAGGTGGAGGCCTTCCGCGGCGGCAAGACCAAGCTGCAGGGCTTCTTCGTCGGACAGTTGATGAAGAAGACCGGTGGTAAAGCTGATCCCAAGCTTGCTAACCAGATTCTGAGCAAGAAACTCAAGGGTTGATGAGTGGAGCGGCAGCCATTCCCGATGCCTGGAAGGGGTGGTTGCTGCAGAACAGGGACAGAGGCTGTGATCCTGAGGGGCTGATGCAGCGGGCCCTCGATCAGGGGTTTTCGCGAGAGGCGATTGCGGCTGTTCTCCAGTCGTCCACGCCGGATTGGCTCGCTTGGTTTGAGTCACCCCTCACTCGAAAGGAGCACCGGCCCCGCGCCTGGCGGCTCGATACCTCACTCGCCCAGGTGTACGAGCTGCAGGCCCTGCTAAGCCATGAGGAGTGCGGGCAAGTGATCGACGCCATCAATGCGTCACTGCAGCCGTCGACGGTGACCCGCGGCAGCAGCGACTACCGCACCAGCCGCACCTGCCATCTGCGTCAGAACCATCCCCAGCTGGCGGCGACCCTGGATCAGCGCTTTGCGGCCTTATTCGGCGTGGATCCGCGCCTCTCGGAACCGATTCAGGGGCAGCGCTACGACCCCGGCGAGTACTTCAAGGAACACACGGACTGGTTTTCGCCGGGCACCGAGGAATACGCCACCCACACCGACAGTGGCGGCCAACGCACCTGGACAGTGATGGTCTATCTCAACGCTGTGGAGCGGGGTGGAGAGACGCTGTTCCGCCGCCTGGGGCGGTCGTTCACGCCGGTGCCCGGCATGGCGTTGGCCTGGAACAACCTTCAGGCCGATGGCACCCCCAACCCCTTCACGCTGCATGAGGCCTTGCCGGTGGAGGTGGGCCACAAATGGGTGATCACCAAGTGGTTCCGTGCCGACTTTGGGCGTAACGGCTAGTCGGGTTTTGCTTTTTCTGTTGCGTTGAGTAGCCCCACGGCCTGGGCTCGCCAAGCGCCGGGTTGGCCTTTATTGGTAATAACGTGGTCGGCCAAGTCGCGTTTGCGACTCAGAGGCCATTGAGCGGCAATGCGGGCTTGAGCGGCTTCAATGCTCAGCCCGTCTCTGGCGATCAAGCGCTCGAGTTGCTGGGATGCATGGCAGTCGACCAGCCAGATTTCGCTGCAGAGCGACTCCAAACCCGCCTCGAATAGCAGTGGGATCATCAGCACGACGGCTGGCTTTTTGGCATGGAGGCTGAGTGCTTGGTCGAAGCGCTCCCGAACGAGCGGGTGAATCAGTTGCTCGAGCCACTGACGCTCAGCGGGGTCTTGGAACACGATCCGACCCAGAGCAGCTCGGTCGACGGCCGCGCCTCCCTCGGCCTGGACCGTGGAGCCATACCGCTGCAGCACGGTGTGGGTGGCCTGGCGCTCAGGCGCGAGAGCCTCTCGGGCGAATTGATCCGCATCCAACACCGGAAGACCTTGTTGGGCTAACCAACGGCCCACGCTGCTCTTGCCGCTTGCAATTCCGCCCGTGAGACCGATGCGTCGTTGCGAGAAAAGCTCGCCAGGCGCCATGGTGTCGGAGCAGGATGCATCCAGTGTCTCGCGGCAGATCAGCGGTGGCGATGGCTTCTTCTTGGCAACCGATCCAGGGTGGTGTGACGGCACCGAATGGGTTCCAGGCTGCAGGCATCGTTGCTGGCCTGAAGCCTTCGGGTAAGCCTGATCTGGCGCTGGTGTTGGCACCGGAGGCGGCTGTTTGTGCGGGCACCTTCACCACCTCAGTGGTGCGGGCGGCCTGTGTTGATCTCTGCCGCGATCGCCTCGTCAGCCATGGCGGCCAGGCCCGTGCTGTGTTGATCAACTCCGGTCAGGCCAATGCCTGCACCGGGGATCGCGGTTTGGTTGACAGTCAGCGCGCCACCCAGGTGCTAGCGGATCAGCTCGGCATCGATGCGGAGTCGGTGTTGATCTGCTCCACAGGCGTGATTGGTGTGCCGATTCCGATGACGACCCTCTTGGCTGGCTTGGCTCCTTTGGTTGAAGCCCTGGATGACGCGGGTGGTGATGCCGCTGCCAACGCCATCCTCACTACCGATCTGGTGGACAAGCAGGTGGCACTTGAACTGGAGCTGGAGGGGCGCAGGGTGCGCATTGGAGGGATGGCCAAGGGTTCGGGAATGATTCATCCCGACATGGCCACGATGCTGGGCTTTTTCAGTTGCGATGCCGGTGTTGATGCCGGTGTTTGGCAGGGGATGGTGCAACGCGCGGTGCAGCGTTCCTTCAACGCCATCACTGTTGATGGAGACACCAGCACCAACGACACCGTGCTGGCCTTTGCGGCAGGCCCACCGCTGGCCCAAGAGCACCATGCCGTTTTGGAACAGGGCCTGACCCAGGCGATGCAGCAGCTCGCCCAGGCCATTGCCCGGGATGGTGAAGGGGCCACCTGTTTGATCGAGGTGCAGGTGGAGGGCGCGATTGACGAGGCCGCGGCGTTGCAGGTGGCGCGTACGGTTTGCGGCTCGTCCTTGGTAAAGACCGCTGTCCATGGCCGGGATCCGAACTGGGGGCGGATCGTGGCGGCAGCAGGTCGCTCCGGCGTGTCTTTCGAGCCGGATGCCGTTGCTCTTTGGATTGGTCAGTATCAATTGATGGCGGCCGGTCAACCCGTGGCCTTTGATCGCGCTGCAGCCAGCGACATCCTGCGGCAGGAGCATGTTCCTATTCGCCTCTGCCTCGGGGATGGTTCCGGCTGTGGTCAGGCCTGGGGATGTGACCTTTCGGATCAATACGTGCGCATTAACGCCGACTACACCACTTGAAGATTCTGTTCTGGATCCCTGTCACAATCCGAGTCTTCGTCAGGCCCACCCGTGGACAAGACCAGCTCCCCTGACGCTCCCGTTGAAACCCAGTCTCGTTTCTGGGTGGGCCCTCTGGTGGCTGGTTGTTGTTTTGCCCTTGGTTACGGCATCACCGAGCGGGTGATGACGCTGCAGACCAATGCTGAAGACCCTGTCCCTGAGGCCTTCACCCCGCTCGCGTTTCCAGGGGATTCCCTGCAGGAGATCCGGTCCCGGTTCAGCGACGACGATGCAGAGCTGCAAGTGGATGTCACAGCCCTGGAGGCCGCCGAGGCCGCGAGCCGACTGGCCAAGCCAGTGGTCAAGGAGGCGATCAAACCCGATCTGGCTCTGCAGACGCCCGAACCTCCGGTGTGGACGGCCCCAGCCTGGTCGGACCCCCAAACCATTGACCCCGAGCTTGACGACAGCAACGCCGATTCCCTGGTGGTTCCGGAGGAGTCCATCGAGGTCATGCCTGCTGTGGTTGTCCCTGATGGTGATTCACCGGTCTTGGTTGCTGAGCCAGAACCTGCTGTGCTGCCTCCGGGAGCTGAAGCCTTTTTTGAAACCATCGAGCCCGTGATCCCGCCTCAGCCCTGATCTCCGGGTGGATCTGCCACAGTTGAAGCTGTCTGCAATCGGTCCATGGGCTCGTCGGAGGCCTTGATTCGCGCCACGGTGAACCGCATCAGTGCGCGCCTTGGCCACGGTTTTGCAGACGCGGCAGCGGAGTTGGCGGTTTTGGCGCAAGACACCCCGCAACGGCTGCGCCAGGAATGGGATCTGTTTCAGGACGAGGTGCGTGCCGAAGCGGAACGGATTGAACGGGGTGATCAGGTCACGGTCAGAACGGATGGGACTTCGTCGTCGGAATCGTTGGAGAACCCACAAGCGGTCATTGATCGTCTCCGGGCCACGGTGGCTGATCTGAGTCAAGCAATCGAGGCACGCCCCTGATGCTTGGACTGCTGCGCGCGCTCAGGATCTGGCGCGCTGTCCTGTCGCTCCTGCTGCTGCTTTGGTGGGATGGACAGTCCTGGACCTACCGCGGTGGTGTCACCGCCGAGCGGCGAGCTCTCCGTCAGCAACAGCGAGCTCGCTGGTTGACGGCTGAGCTGCTGTCTTTGGGTTCCGCCTTCATCAAGCTGGGGCAACTGCTCTCGGCTCGCCCAGACATCCTTCCTGCGGGTTGGGTGGCCGAACTGGCAGCGCTGCAGGACAGCGTTCCGGCTGTCAGTTTTGATCAGGTGCAAACCGTGCTCGAGCGAGAGCTTGGTCAGCGCTGTGCCGAGGTGATCGACCTCGATCCCGAGCCTCTGGGCGCTGCCTCGCTGGCCCAGGTGCATCGCGCCAGCCTGCGCAGTGGCCGGCAGGTGGTGCTCAAGGTGCAGCGGCCTGGGCTCGATCGCCTGTTCCGCCTTGATCTTGAGGTGATGCAGCAGGTGGCGGCTGTGCTGCAACGCAATCCCAGTTGGGGGCGTGGTCGCGATTGGCCGGCGATGGCACGCGAATGCCGACGTGTGTTACTGCGTGAGCTCGATTTCCGCGTCGAGGCCCAGTATGCAGCGCGTTTTCGTCAGCAATTTCTGGATGACGAACGGATCAGGATCCCCGGTGTGATCTGGGAGTTGAGCACGCGCCGTTTGCTTTGTCTCGACTACCTGCCCGGCATCAAGGTCAACGACCGTGAGGCATTGATCGAAGCCGGTATTGATCCGGCTGCGGTGGCTGAGGTGGGTGCTGCCAGTTATCTCAAGCAGTTGGTGCGGTTTGGCTTCTTCCATGCCGACCCCCATCCCGGCAACCTCGCCGTGGCGAGTGATGGAGCGCTCATCTACTACGACTTCGGGATGATGGGCCTGTTGTCAGACGGCTTGCGTCGACGTCTGGGAGCCATGGTCCGCGCTGCTGCCGCCAGGGATTCAGCTGCATTGGTGGCGGAGATGCAGGCGGCCGGGGTGATCTCCGGCGGCATTGATGTGGGTCCGGTTCGCCGTCTCGTGCGGCTGATGCTGCAGGAGGCCCTCACTCCACCTTTTACGGCCAACGCGATCGACAAACTGTCCGGCGATCTTTACGACCTGGTGTATGGCCAGCCCTTTCGCCTGCCGGTTGAACTCATCTTCGTGATGCGGGCCCTGTCCACGTTTGAGGGTGTTGGCCGCAGCCTCGATCCCGCTTTTAGCTTGGTGGCGATCGCCAAGCCTTACCTCCTTCCACTCATGACCTCCAGCGGCTCCGGCAGCAACGATCTGTTCAACGAACTCGGCCGTCAAGTCGGGGCCCTCAGCAGCCGGGCTGCGGCCTTTCCACGGCGCCTCGATGAAAGCCTGGAACGCTTGGAGCAGGGTGACCTACAGCTCCAGGTGCGCTTGGGGGAATCGGATCGGCAGTTCCGTCGGATGGCCCTGGCTCAGCAATCGATTGGTCAATCGGTGTTGCTCGGATGCCTGGCTTTGGCCACCGCCATCATTGGTGCCAGTGCCCGCCCGCTGTGGTCAATTCTTCCGGCCGCTGCTGCCTTGCCTGTGGGTTTGGGCTGGTTCCGAATGCAGGTCAAGATCCGTCGTGATCAACGGTTGGAGCAGTTGCCCGGTTCCAACCGTTGAATCTTTCTTATGAGGCCCAAGATCAGGCCTTGCCGCGGGGACCTTGGCCAACAGCGCCGGCGTACACAGCCTGACTCCCCAGTTCGTCTTCGATGCGAAGCAGCTGGTTGTATTTGGCGACCCGCTCGCTGCGGCTGAGGGAGCCGGTCTTGATCTGTCCGGCGCGGGTGGCGACAGAGAGGTCGGCGATTGTGGTGTCTTCGGTTTCGCCACTGCGGTGACTGATCACACTGGTGTAGCCGGAGCGGCCTGCCAGGTCGATGGCCTGAAGGGTTTCGGTGAGCGAACCGATCTGGTTCACCTTGATCAGGATCGAGTTGGCCGTGGCGCTGTCGATGCCCTGCTGCAGACGCTTGGTGTTGGTGACGAACAGGTCGTCACCCACCAGCTGCACCTTGCCACCGAGGCGTTCGGTCAGCAGCTTCCAGCCATCCCAGTCGTCTTCCGCCAGGCCGTCCTCGATCGAAACGATCGGGAATTTATCCACCAGTTGCTCGAGTTGGCCCACCATCTCGGCGCTGGTGTAGCTGCCGCCATCAAAGGCATAACGGCCGTTCTCGAAGAATTCGGTGCTGGCCACGTCCAGGGCCAGGGAGATCTGTTCGCCGGGCTTGTAGCCCGCTTTGCTGATCGCTTCCACCAAGATTTCGCCGGCTTCCACATTGCCCAGATCAGGCGCGAAGCCGCCTTCATCGCCCACGGCGGTGCTCATGCCCTTGTCGCTGAGCAGTTTCTTGAGTGTGTGGAACACCTCTGTGCCCATCCGCAGTGCTTCGCGGAAGCTCGGAGCGCCGTGGGGGACCAGCATGAATTCCTGGAAGTCCAGGCTGTTGGCGGCATGGGCGCCACCGTTGATCACGTTCATCAACGGCACCGGCAGCAGGTTGGCCATCGGGCCGCCGAGATAGCGGTAGAGGGGAATGCCCAGCCCGTTGGCAGCAGCGCGGGCGGTGGCCATGCTCACCGCCAGGATCGCGTTGGCTCCGAGGTTGGATTTGTTGTCGCTTCCATCCAGCTCCAGCATCGCGGCGTCCACAGCCGCCTGATCCAGGGCAGAAAGACCACAGAGGGCTGGTGCGATCCGCTCTTCGATGTGATTCACGGCTTGGCCCACGCCCTTGCCCATGTAGCGGTCGCCTCCATCACGCAGCTCGTGGGCTTCGTGGGCACCGGTGCTGGCACCACTGGGAACGATGGCCCGTCCCATGGCACCTCCTTCGAGCAGCACCTCGGCTTCAACTGTTGGGTTGCCGCGGGAATCGAGCACCTCTCGGGCCACGATTGTGTCGATGACGAGGTCGAGGGAATCGATCACGTTGGGACGGACGCTTAACCCTGGGATCCTATGGGTCGCCCCTCTCTCCCCTGTTGTGACGGGTCATACCTGGCCAGAATGACGTCAGGTTCAATCTGCACAACGCTCACCCATGCGGATGCTTCACACCATGCTCCGGGTCGCGGATCTGGAGCGGTCTCTGGTCTTCTACACCGAGGTCCTGGGCATGCAGCTTCTGCGTCGAAAGGACTACCCCAGCGGCCGCTTCACCTTGGCCTTTGTTGGCTACGGGTCGGAGAAAGACCATACCGTCCTGGAACTCACCCACAACTGGGACACCGACAGCTACACACTGGGTGATGCCTATGGCCACATCGCGCTGGGTGTGGAGGACATCCACAACACCTGCGCCGGCATTACCGACAAGGGTGGTCGTGTGGTGCGGGAACCTGGTCCGATGAAGCACGGCACCACCGTCATCGCCTTCGTTGAGGATCCGGATCGCTACAAGGTGGAATTGATCGAGATGTCCTCCAAAGCCCACGCCTGAAGAACCGGATGACTTCATCGCCAGCGTTGAACGGCAGCCTCACCCATGAGCCGGATCGCTTCAGCGACGCGGCCTGGGATCTGCTGCTGAGTGGTCAGGACGTCGCCCGTCGCTGGCGCCATGAGCAGTTGGACGTGGAGCACCTGATCCAGGTGCTGTTCACCGATCCCGCCTGCCGCCGCCTGGTGGAGCGCTTGCCCCTCCCCATCGATGCGCTCTTGGATCGCTTGGAGGATGTGCTGGCCGATCAGCCCTCGGGGCGAGGCGCTGAGCTCTTCATCGGTGATGACCTGGAACAGCTGCTCGATTCGGCTGATGCCATCCGTCGGCGCTGGAATGGAGAAGTCATCGATCTGCCGGAAGTGCTGATGGCCATCGGTGCCGACCCTCGGATCGGTGCTGATCTGTTTGCCGGCTTTGGTCTGTCCGCGGATGCCCTGGAGCAGCTGATCCAACGCGGCATGGATGATCGAGTTGCTGGGGTTCCAGCTCCAACCCAGCAGCGGTCGATGCCGCGGTCTCAGCCAGAGGTTCCGCAAGCAGCGCCCCGTCGTGAACGGGTGGCGCGAGTTCCGTCCTCCTCCCGTGCGGTGCGCGAGCCAGAGCCTGTCGCCCCCCAGCCGCCTGCCTTTGAGGCCCCGTTGCAAGAGCCCCCCACGGCCCTGGAGTCCTATGGGCGGGATCTCACCGAAGAGGCGGAAGCAGGCAGCCTGGATCCGGTGATCGGTCGCGATTCTGAAATTCGCAATCTGATCAAGGTGCTCTCGCGCCGGAGCAAGAACAATCCGGTGCTCATTGGTGAACCCGGTGTTGGCAAAACAGCGATTGCGGAGCTGCTGGCGCAGCGGATCGTGGCGGGTGAAGTGCCGGAGTCGCTGCAGGGTCTGCGTCTGGTGGCGCTGGATCTCGGGGCTTTGATCGCCGGTGCCAAGTTCCGCGGTCAGTTCGAGGAACGCCTGCGCTCGGTGCTCGAGGAGGTGAGTGGTTCTGATTCCGGTGTGGTGTTGTTCATCGATGAGCTGCACACCGTTGTCGGTAGTGATCGCAGCAGCACCGATGCCGGCAGCCTGTTGAAGCCAGCTCTAGCCCGCGGAGATCTGCGCTGCATCGGTGCCACCACGCCGGAGGATTACAGGCTCACCGTGGAAAAGGATCCGGCCCTCAACCGCCGCTTCCAGCAGGTGGTGATTCGGGAGCCGGATCTCGAGCTGAGCCTCGAAATTCTGCGCGGCTTGAAGGAGCGCTACGAGCTGCACCACGGCGTCAGCATCACCGATGAGGCCATTCAGGCCGCCAACCGTCTCGCCGACCGCTACATCAGCGATCGCTGCCTGCCGGACAAAGCCATTGATCTGATCGATGAGGCAGCGGCGCAACTGAAGATGGAGGTCACCTCCAAGCCGCAGGTGGTGGAGGAGGCCGAGGCGGATCTGCGCCGCGTTGAACTGGCCCTGCTCGCCGCTGAGCAGGCCCCTGAAGCGGAGCGGATTCAGCTCCAGCGCAACCGGCTTGAGGTGTCCACGCGACTAGACGATCTGCGGCGGCGCTGGCAGGAGGAGCGCGGTCAGCTTGAGGAGCTCGGCCAGCTGCTTCAGCAGGACGAAGACCTGCGTCATGCCATCGCTGAAGCCGAGCGGGATGGTGACCTTGAGGAAGCAGCCCGCCTGCAGTACGACCAGCTGCATCGGGTGCAGCAGCGCCGGGATGAATTGGAGGCGTCCCAGGCGGAGGCACAGTCAGCCGGAACGACCCTGTTGCGCGAGCAGGTGGAGGCCGGCGATATCGCGGATCTGGTGGCCCGTTGGACCGGGATCCCTGTGCAGCGGCTGTTGGCAGGCGAGCGTCGCAAACTCCTGGATCTCGACGCCCATCTCGCTGAACGGGTGATTGGTCAGGGCGAGGCTGTGACGGCTGTTGCTGCTGCCATCCGCCGGGCCAGGGCCGGCATGAAGGATCCCCGTCGTCCCGTGGGATCGTTCCTGTTCCTGGGGCCGACAGGTGTCGGTAAGACCGAGCTGGCGAAGGCGTTGGCGGGGTCGCTGTTTGATGAAGAGGACGCGCTGGTTCGCCTCGACATGAGCGAGTTCATGGAGCGGAATGCTGTGGCTCGGCTCATCGGTGCTCCGCCCGGCTACGTCGGCTATGAGGAAGGGGGGCAACTCACCGAGGCCGTGCGCCGTCGTCCCTATGCGGTGCTTCTCCTTGATGAAGTGGAGAAGGCCCATCCCGATGTGTTCAACCTGCTGCTGCAGGTGCTGGATGACGGCCGGCTCACCGATTCCCAAGGCCGCACTGTCGATTTCCGCCACACCGTGGTTGTGATGACCAGCAATTTGGCCAGCCCGGCGATCCTTGAACATGCCCGCTCAGGATCCACGGATGAGTCAGCTCTGCAACAGAAGGTGGATGCAGCGCTCTCCAGCCAGTTCCGGCCTGAATTCCTCAACCGCATCGATGAGGTGATTCGTTTCCGTCCCTTGGAGGTCTCCGATCTGGTGCGGATTGTTCAGCTGCAACTGAAGGATCTCGCTGCTCTGTTGGCCGAGCAGGGTCTTGCCCTTCAGGTTGCCGATGCTGTTGCCGAGGCCATGGCCCGTCAGGGCCACGAACCGGAGTACGGGGCGCGCCCCCTGCGTCGGGTGTTGCGGCGTCAATTGGAAAATCCGCTCTCCACCCTGTTGCTTGAGGAGCGCTTTGCTGGAGCCAGTGGAGTGACGGTGCGGCTGGGGGAGGCCGGCACGGATGCCCTGGTGTTCGCTCCGGTGAAGGTTTGAGGGCATCCGGTAAGGTATCTGTTTGGCGAAGTGCCTACCGGCACCGTTGTCAACTTCCGGTCCCATCCCCGTGACCAGCCCCATCTCTGAGGACACCACCACTTCTGACGGCTCCAAGGCCGCTGCCGATTCCACCAAATCCGGTGGTTTTCTGGCGGACACGGTTGATGAGCTGAAACTCGTGGTCTGGCCCAGCCGCCAGCAACTATTCAGCGAATCTATCGCTGTGATTCTGATGGTCAGCCTTTCGGCCGCCACCATCGCGGCTGTGAGTCGCTTCTTTGGGTGGGCTTCGTCCCAGGTGTTCCGCTGACTCGATATCACCTTTCTCGCCGTGCCCGAAGACCTGACCACACCGGACGCCCCTGAGGTGCTTGATCTGCCAGCCCTGAATGAGGGGGAAGACGGCACTCTGCCTGCGGCCGCTGTCGCTAATACGGCGATCGCCCGTTGGTATGCCGTTCAGGTGGCTTCCAGTTGCGAGAAGAAGGTCAAGGCCACCCTTGAGCAGCGAGCCGTAACCCTGGGGGTGAGCAACCGAATTCTTGAAATCGAGATTCCTCAGACGCCTGCCGTCAAGCTGAAGAAGGACGGCACCCGTCAGTCCACTGAAGAGAAGGTGTTTCCCGGTTATGTACTGGTCCGGATGGTGCTGGATGAGGACACAATGATGGCGGTGCGAAGCACCCCGAACGTGATCAATTTCGTCGGTGCTGAAGACCGGCGTGCCACCGGTAAGGCCCGTGGTCATATCAAGCCTCGTCCCCTCAGCCGCTCTGAGGTGGATCGCATCTTCAAGCGCGCTGCCGAGAAGAAGACTGTCGTCAAGGTGGATCTCACCGAAGGCGATCAGATCCTGGTGACCGCTGGTCCGTTCAAGGACTTCCAAGGCGAGGTGATCGAGGTGTCCGGGGAGCGCAACAAGCTCAAGGCTCTGCTCTCCATTTTTGGTCGAGAGACCCCGGTGGAACTGGAGTTCTCTCAGATCAGCAAACAAAACTGACCTGGCGGCGGCCGTCTCCCTGCGGAGGGCGGCCTTGGGAATGGGCAACCATTCCGCCGCACTCGACCCGAGGGTCTGGTGATCCGCAGCTGTCCAAACACCCCAGCCGATGGCCAAGAAAGTCGTAGCTGTGATCAAGCTGGCCCTAGATGCCGGCAAAGCAAACCCCGCGCCGCCGGTGGGCCCTGCCCTCGGTCAGCACGGTGTGAACATCATGATGTTCTGCAAGGAGTACAACGCTCGGACGCAGGACAAAGCCGGTTATGTGATTCCGGTGGAGATTTCGGTCTTCGAAGACCGCAGCTTCACCTTCATCACCAAGACACCCCCGGCTTCGGTGCTGATCACCAAGGCCGCAAAGATCCAAAAGGGATCCGGTGAGTCCGCCAAGGGCAATGTTGGATCGATCACTCGTGCTCAGCTCGAGGAAATCGCCAAGACCAAGCTCCCCGACCTCAACTGCACCAGCGTTGAGTCCGCCATGCGGATCATCGAAGGCACCGCCCGCAACATGGGCGTTTCCGTCAGCGACTGACGTCGCTGCATCGCTTCTCCAACCCATTTGGGGGAGGCATCACTGATGTCGTCTGAACCCCACCACTGAACATGCCTAAAATCTCCAAGCGCCTGGCCAGCATGGCCGGCAAGATCGAGGACCGTGCCTACGCACCCCTCGAGGCGATTGCCCTTGTCAAGGACAACGCCAACGCGAAATTCGACGAGACGATGGAGGCCCATGTGCGCCTCGGCATCGATCCGAAATACACCGACCAGCAGCTGCGCACCACCGTGGCTCTTCCCAATGGCACCGGTCAGACCGTGCGCATCGCCGTGGTCACCCGCGGTGAAAAGGTGGCTGAAGCCAAAGCCGCCGGTGCTGAACTCGCCGGTGAAGAAGATCTGGTGGAAAGCATCAGCAAGGGCGAAATGGATTTCGACCTGTTGATCGCCACCCCCGACATGATGCCGAAGGTGGCCAAGTTGGGTCGGGTCCTCGGTCCCCGTGGCTTGATGCCCAACCCCAAGGCAGGCACCGTCACAACGGACATCGAGGCCGCGATCAAGGAATTCAAGGCCGGCAAGCTGGAATTCCGCGCCGACCGCACCGGCATTGTCCACGTTCGTTTCGGCAAGGCCAGCTTCAGCGCCGATGCCCTGCTGCAGAACCTCAAGACCCTGCAGGAGACCATCGACCGCAACAAGCCCAGCGGGGCTAAAGGCCGTTACTGGAAGTCCCTGTATGTGACCTCCACCATGGGTCCTTCCGTTGAAGTCGATTTCTCTGCTCTGCAGGACATCGAGCAGGGGAGCTGATCCGGCTCTCCTCTAGACTTAAAGATTGGCGAAAGCCAAATCGGGCACGCGCCCGGCCAGAGACAGCAGGATTTCCCTGGGCATGACATCAGTTATTCCCGTTGATGTAATCCCTGCCGAGGCAGACGCGACACGGTTTTGTCCCATTCAGGATTGGATCGGCACGCGGCCTCGTCTTCCTATCGAAGACTCGATCGGCTGTGTGCCCAGCTTGTTCCTTTGATCCGATCCAATCCCTATGGGCCGCACGCTGGAGAACAAGCAGCAGATCGTCGGAGAGCTCAAAGAGCTCCTCGCCGACGCCGAACTGGCACTTGTCCTTGATTTCAAGGGCCTGTCCATCAAGGAAATGTCTGACCTGCGGGATCGTCTGCGGGCCAGCGACAGCGTTTGCAAGGTGACTAAAAACACCTTGATGCGTCGTGCCATTGATGGTGACAGCAACTGGGCCAGCCTCGATTCCCTGCTGACCGGAACCAACGCCTTCGTCCTGGTGAAGGGCGATGTTGGCGCCGGTGTGAAGGCCGTTCAGACCTTCCAGAAGGAACTCAAGAAGTCCGAGACCAAGGGCGGCCTTTTCGAAGGCAAGCTCCTGTCTCAGGACGAGATCAAAGCCATTGCCGATCTCCCCTCCAAGGAGCAGCTCATGGCTCAGATCGCCGGTGCTATCAACGCCGTGGCCACGAAGGTCGCTGTGGGCATCAACGAGGTTCCCTCTGGTATGGCCAGGGCACTCAAGCAGCACGCCGAAGGCGGCGAAGGCTGATTCGGCCCTGCCGAGACCACTGTTCACTGATCTGTTGCTTCCCCTTTCAAAACCATGTCTGCAAAAACCGACGAAATTCTCGAATCGCTGAAATCCCTCTCCCTGCTTGAAGCTTCCGAGCTGGTTAAGCAGATCGAAGAGGCCTTCGGCGTGTCCGCCGCAGCATCTGCTGGTGTTGTGATGGCTGCCCCCGGCGCTGCTGGTGGCGGTGGCGAGGCCGCTGAAGAGAAGACCGAATTCGATGTGATCCTCGAAGGCTTCGACGCCTCCGCCAAGATCAAGGTCCTCAAGGCCGTCCGTGAGGTCACGGGCCTGGGTCTGGGCGACGCCAAGGCTCTTGTTGAGGCTGCTCCCAAGGCTGTCAAGGAAGGTGTCTCCAAGGAAGACGCCGAGGCTGCTAAGAAGGCCATCGAAGAAGCAGGCGGCAAGGTCACCCTCAAGTGATCGCCTTGGGAGAGGGTTTATCCCTCTCCTCCCTGTTCTCAGTCATCCGCCGGTTCTTTCAAGGACCGGTTTTTTTGTGTTTATCTCCGGCAACAAAAAAGCCCCGCCAAAGGCGGAGCTTTTGTCGAGAGGAACACGTTCAGGAGTCTGTCCTTGTTTCGACCCTGAAGAGGCGTTCGGCACTCCTCACACAAACTCAACATAAGGGCTTGGATTTAGTTGTAAGCCCCTGTCTGGTCGCCCTCTTAACTGGCACTGTGATGGTTGGTGCTCAGCGGCGGTAAGGAATCACTTGTAGCCGGATAGGAGCATTGCTAGCGAGGCGTGTCGTTCGTCGGCGTGTTGTTCGTGCGGCGGGCAAAGGCGGTGGTGCGATCGGCGGCATCGGGGTTCCCAGTCGGCTAAAAACTGAGCGATGGCCGTGGCTGTTGGCCAGCGCGAGCAGCCGGTTCACCGGTTCCTGGTGAGCGAAATACAGGTGGTTGAGCTGGCGTGCTTGGTAGACACGTCGTTCCAAGGCCCAGCCCGACTCCAGCTGCAGCTGTACGAAGCCATTGAGATCGCGTCTGGGAATTCTGGCCTGACCCACCAAAAGTGGTGCCCTTTGCTGGGGGTCGAGGGCCTCGAGCCTCAGCGATGTGCCGGATTGCTTGAGCCGGAAGCGAAAGCGGGTTCCAAGGTCCTGGCCACCGCTGCGTAGCGAGTAGCCATTGCTGTCCAGGTAGCGCTTGCAGATGGCGCTGAAGTTGAAGCGATTCAGGCTGGGCTCCACCAGTCCGTCCTGGCGTTCCCTCCAACAGCGCGGTTGGGTCTTGATTTGTTCCAGCACCAGCAGTTTCCACTGGACCCTGCCAATCGGTTGAGCGAGTACAGCAAATCGCTCCTGTGGGATGGCAGTGCTGTCAAACAAAGTCCGTGCTGCGCTCGCCTGCGTCAGGCCAGCGTTCAGGAGCCCCACGGCAGTCAGACCGACAGCCCGCAGGTAGGTTCGGCTCATGCACGGTGACGCCAGAAACCGTGTTGTACCGAACAGTGTTGGGACCGATCAATGGCGGAAGGACGGGGACGGGTCGTGGCTGCAGCGACGGATGGTGCCTGTAGCGGCAACCCAGGTCCGGGAGGTTGGGGCGCGTTGCTGCGTTTCGAAGACGGCAGTGTTGAGGAATTCGGTGGTCATGACCCCGACACCACCAACAACCGCATGGAACTGCAGGCCGCGTTGGAGGTGTTGCAACGGCTTGAGCAGCTGCCCCGTCATCCGGATCTCACCCTGCGCACCGACAGCAAATACCTGATTGATGGTCTGGGCTCCTGGATCAACGGTTGGAAGCGCAAAGGCTGGAAAACGGCTGCCGGTAAGCCTGTGCTCAATCAGGACCTCTGGAAGGCCCTGGATGCAGCCCGACTGGACGACGTCCCCCTGAGCTATGTCAAAGGCCACAGCGGTGATCCAGACAACGAACGGGTGGATCGCATCGCTGTGGCGTTCTCCCATAACGCCCAGCCGAACTTGGCTCGGAAGCAGGGAGCAACCGAGGACGCACCAGAGGCCCCATCCGAGGTTGCCCCCAAGCCCCTGCTGCAGGTGTTGTCACGTTTGGAGTTGGCTGATCGCCTGGCGCAAGGTGGTTACAGCCTCTCGCTGCTGGAGTTGGCGCAATTGGTGGAAAAGCCGCTTAAACAGCTGGAAACCAAAGCTGAGAGCTGGATCTGGAGGGATTGGATCGTCCAGCCCCAGGCGGAGGGGCGCTGGACCCTGCAACGTCGCGAGGCAGGATCAGAACAGTCCTGAGCCCGAGCATGTCGCCGTCCCCTTCGGCCGGACCGCTCAGCAGCGGTGCCTTCTATCAGCGTTGGCTTGGCCCGGTGCTGGCGCGGGACGACGGCCTCGATGCTGAACAGCTGTCGCGCACTGCGCTTACGGCGCTTGGTCAGGCCAGCCTGCGGCGCCGCTGGCCAGGGTTGTCCACTGTGCTGGATGGCGTGGCGGCTGATCTGCAACGGCGTGATCTGCGCCTGGAGCAGGTGCTGTTTGGCTGCCGCTTCCCCAACCCGGTGGGTTTGGCGGCTGGCTTCGACAAGAACGGTGTGGCGGCCGGAATCTGGGATCGCTTCGGCTTTGGCTTTGCCGAAGTGGGCACGGTCACCTGGCATGGCCAGCCTGGCAACCCCAAACCACGCCTGTTCCGATTAGCGGAAGAACAGGCCGCGTTGAACAGGATGGGATTCAACAACGACGGCGCTAAGGCGTTGTTGCAAACCCTGGAGCGTCAACGGCTGGATCCGCCGGGCCGGCGGCCGGCGGTGCTTGGGATCAACGTCGGCAAATCCAAGATCACCGCTTTGGAGCAGGCCCCGGACGACTACGCGGCTTCCCTGGAGTTGTTGTCCTCCTTGGCGGACTATGCGGTGATCAACGTCAGCTCTCCCAACACCCCCGGCCTGCGTGATCTGCAGGACACGGCCCAGTTGCGGAGGCTTGTGGAGCGGCTGCGAAGGCTGCCGGCCTGCCCGCCTTTACTCGTGAAAATCGCACCGGATCTTGATGATGAGTCGATTGATGCCGTGGCCCGTTTGGCCTTTGAAGAGGGCCTGGCCGGTGTGATTGCGGTCAACACCAGTCTCAATCGGTTGGGCCTTGAGCAACGGCGTCTGCCGCAGACCGGGCGCACCCTGGCGGAGGAGGCCGGTGGTCTCAGCGGTGCCCCCCTGCGCCATCGGGCCCAGGAGGTGATCCGTCGCTTGCGGGCCAGTGCTGGTCCGGCGTTGCCGTTAATCGGTGTGGGTGGGATTGATTCTCCGCAAGTTGCCTGGGAGCGCATCACCGCAGGTGCCTCCCTGGTGCAGCTTTATACGGGCTGGATTTTTCAGGGGCCGGATCTGGTGCCGCGGATTCTGGAAGGCCTGCTGCTGCAGTTGGATCGCCATGGCTTGCGCACGATTGCGGAGGCGTCAGGCAGTGGCTTGCCCTGGCAGGACTGAACGTGTTGCTTCAAAGGAACCTCATCTGAGCGATGTTGCGCCCTTAAATGTCTCTTTTGCGGAGTGATTCAAGGGGTGATCGTCGACAGCGTTGGCTTAGTGGATAAATCCGCTTGCCACTGCTCGCTTTTGGTGAGCTACCTCAACTCAAAGTGGTCAGCTTGGCTTGAACTCAGCTGTGAGCCACGCTGGTGATGTCTATGCGTTTTGACGGGAGTCGGGATGGGCGTTGACATGCGCCATGGCGGCAACCTCGAAGCAGCCGCTGCAAGGTTGAACTGCAAGCCATCGCAGCTGCTGGATGCCAGTGCTTCTCTGGCCCCATGGAGTCCTCGCTGTTCTGGTATCTCTCCGGCCGCCATTCGTGACTATCCCGATCGGGGTCAGACGTCGCTGAGCCATGCGATTGCCGGCCTGCATGGCCTGGACCCTGATGATGTGCTGCCAGGGAATGGTGCTGCCGAATTGTTCACTTGGGCTGCGCGCGACGCCTCGGTGTCGGGTGAAAGTGTGATGCTTTCACCGGGTTTTGCGGATTACGGACGTGCCCTGAATTGTTGGTCAGCGTTATCCCGCCAGCAGCAGCTACCCCTGGTCTGGAGTGAGGCATTCCCGCAATTGTTCCCCGAGCCAGGTCCTGGGGTTGTGTTGTGGATCTGCAATCCCCACAACCCCACCGGCCAGCTCTGGAGCCGTGCTTCGTTGCAGCCGTTGCTCGAGCGCTATGCGCTGGTGATTTGCGATGAAGCCTTTCTTCCCTTGGTGCCCAATGGCGAGCAGCAGTCGTTGCTTCCCTTGGTTGCAGAGCATTCGAACCTGGTAGTGATTCGCAGCCTCACCAAGCTCTACGGCATCGCAGGGTTGCGTTTGGGCTATGCCGTGGCCCAGCCCCAACGTCTTCAGCGTTGGACGCAGTGGCGAGATCCCTGGCCGGTGAACGGCATTGCCTTAGCCATTGGCGAACGTTTGTTGGCATCGCCGCGGCGTTACCACCGTTGGTGCGCACGGGTGCAGCGTTGGGTGGCCACAGAAGGAGCCTGGATGCAGCAGCAGCTGGCGCAGCTGCCGGGCATTACCCCCATGCCGTCTTCTGTGAATTACCTGCTGATTCGCGCGCATAGCTCTTTGGTGCCATTGCGGGAAGCACTGGAGCAGAGGCATCGCATCCTTCTGCGCGATTGCCGCTCCTTCGAGGGATTGGGTGAAACCTGGCTACGGATTGGGTTGCATGCTCGCCGCAACAACCGCCGCATCTTGAGGGCGTTGCGTGAGGAGTTGAAGCGCGGCCCTCTGACTTGACTCAGGCCACCAGCGTCTGAAGCAAGGCCGCCAGTTGCCGTTCGGCATCCCGTTCAGCCAGGGCCTGCATGCCTTCACGCATCTGGGCAAGGAGATCGGGTGCAGCTTTGTCTTGCCCCAGCCGTGTTGCCAGGAGCCGTTCAACGGTGTTCAGCAACACAGGTTGATTGGGCTCGTGTTGATGCACGATCACCGCAGCACCAAAGGATGCGGCACAGGCTGCATTGGCTTCCTGATGCTGATCTGCCGCCTGCGGAAACGGCACCAATACGGCTGGGGTCCTGCAGACCGCCAGTTCACTCAGGCTGCCTGCCCCGGCACGGCTGATGACCAGGTCGGCATGTTGCAGCAGCCCGGGAATCTCATTGCTGAAGCGGCGTTCCACCAACTGTGGATGTCGCAGCTGCTCGATGTCGGGATCGTTGTCGCCGGTGAGGTGCACCACGCGGCAGCCCTGCTTCAACAGGGCCGGCACCGCAGCACGCACCATCCGGTTGAGGCCAACGGCGCCTTGACTGCCTCCCATCACGACAAGCAGCGGTCCCTCGCCGGCGGGCACCCAGCTCGGTAGGGGTTGTGGGGCCAGAAAACTGGAACGCACCGGCGTGCCCGTCAGCACAGGCTGGCTGCTCGGGATGCGCTTGGCGGCAGCGGGGATGCCGATGGCCACGGCGCTGCAGAAGCGACCCAGCAAGCGGGTGACCCGCCCCGGGATGGCATTGGATTCATGCAGCACCACGGGAATGCCGCACCAGCGCGCCGCCAGGATCGCCGGGGCGGCGATGTAGCCGCCGGTGGTGAACACCACATCGATCTCGTTCCGGCGGATCACCCGCCGCACGCTGACGCTGGCCAGCAACAGCCGCAGCAACTGCAGCAGCTTGGTGAGTCCGCGCCCCTGGAGGCCACCGGCGTTCACGCACACCAAACCAAAATGCTCTGGCACCAGCTGTGTTTCGAGCCGATCGGGCACCCCCACCCAGCGCACAAGCCACTGCTCTTCAACTGCTTCTGCAACAGCCAGAGCGGGGAAGAGATGGCCGCCGGTGCCGCTGGCGGCGATCAGAAGCCGGGTCATCGCGTCGGCCATCTCCGCACACCAGGCCTAACTTAATTGGGTTGTTGTGGTCCGGCCCGTGCGTCGTTTCCTGGGTGTCACGCTCGTGTCGGCCATGGCGTTGGTGCTATCGCCGGTCCATGCTCTTGAGCCGCCCGGTCGCGAGGGCAGTGCTGTGGATCGTTTCAGCGATCACCTGCAAACCGCGTTGAACAGCGGCAGCTCTTCGGCATTCGACACGCTGGCCAGCGTTGAGCTGCAGCCTGTGTTGGCCCAGCGCCTGGAGCGGTTCCGGCAGGATTTTCCTGAGGTCACCTGGCAGGTGCAGCCCGCAGCGCCCATGCTGGATGGCCGCCCGACCCTCAGCCTGCGGGTGCGGGGTACCGCTGAATCCGAGGGGCTCAGTTATTCCCTTGAGGCCAGTGAACAGATCGCGATTCGTCTGGAAGGCGGCGAGTTGGTGGAACAGGAACTGTTGGCCCAGCAGTCGTTACTGCGCAGCGGCGAGCGTCCTTTGGCGGTCAACGTCGTCATCCCCGACATGGTGCTCACCGGCAGTCGCTACGACGTCGACTTGATCGTTCAAGAGCCGCTGGGCCAGGCCCTTGTGGCAGGCGGTTTGATCGACCTCACCGATGAGCAGCTGTCTGCTCAGATGCGCCCCACCCTGCCGTTGGCGCCCCAGGCTGGTGGTGGATTGTTCAAGAGCGTTCAGGCACCGCAGACACCTGGTTCGCAGACCTGGGCCGTGATGCTGGTGCACCCCGATGGCGTGGTAACGGCCACCAAGCGGGTGAGGGTGGTCAGCAGTAACTAGCTTTCCTGTCTCGTTTGGTTCCAGCGGTGCAGGGCTGACACATCCTCATCGCCATGGCCGTTCTGGATCAGATCCAGTTCCAGCTGTTCCACCAGCGTCGTTACCGGTAGATCCAGCTGAACGGCCTTGGCCGCCTCCAGGGCAATGCCGAGATCCTTGCGATGCAGGTTCAGCCGGAAGCCGAGGGGATAGGTACCTTCAATCATGGCGGTGCTGCGATGTTGGAGGGCCCAGGAGCCGGCGGCACCGTTTTTGAGGGCGTTGATCACCTGGGGCATTGGTAGTTCCAGGCGCTGACCCAGGGCTACCGCCTCCGCTACGGCGGCATAGCTTCCTGCCACCAGCACCTGGTTCACCGCCTTCACCTGTTGCCCCCGCCCCACTCCTCCGAAGTGATGGATGGATCCTCCAATCACCTCGAGGATGGGCCGAACCCTTTCCAGCGGCTCGCTGGCTCCTCCCACCAGCACCGTGAGACTGCCGCGTTTGGAGCCTTCCGTGCCGCCGGTGACCGGGGCATCCAGGTAGTGGACGTTCTGGCCTGCCAGGCGCTCCGCACAGAGTTGGGCTGTGGCGGGAGCAATGGTGGAGCAATCCAGCACCACGCTGCCGGTGCTCAGTTGTGATGCGGCGCCATCTGGTCCGAACAGCACGTTCTCAACGGCTGCATCGTCACTGACGCACAGCAGAAGAACATCAACGCCGGTGCTGGCATCGGCTGGGCTGGAACATCGCGCTGCACCCTCGAGCTCCGGGTTTGTTTCGGCTGTGCGGCTGCGGGTGTGCACCCGTAGTGGAAAGCCGGCGCGGTGCAGGTTGATTGCCATGGGCACGCCCAGCGCCCCCAGCCCCACGAAGCCCAGGCTCAGGTCACATCTGGTCATGACTTACGGCGAAGCATTCAGATCCTGCTCCACGGATGTCGCCAGATTGAGAGCAATGTGAAGGCCTGATCCATGCGCATCTCCACCGCTTCCCTCGCCTTGGCTGCCGTCTTGGCGGCACCGGTGATCTCGACGGCTTCATCGGCAGCAGCGGGGAGTGATCTGTCTCCGGAGCAGAGCCAGGTGTTGTTTCAGGCCCGCAAGACCTGGGCCAAGGACAACTACCAGCGTCGTCTGGAGTTGCTGCAGAGCCAGCAGCGCTGCATCGATGCATCAGCATCCGCCGATGCCCTGAAGACGTGCCGTCGGCAGATAAAAAGCCCGGTAGTCCCTCAAGCAGGACTACCGGGCGTAAATGAACAAGGTTCGGAATCAACTGGGGCTTCCGGCGCGTACAGGCAACAAGCGTGATGCCAGAGGCCGGAAACTCCAGCCCTGAGCCGCTGATCAGGCGGCGTCGAGGGCTGCTACACCTGGCAGCACCTTGCCTTCCAGCAGTTCGAGGCTGGCGCCACCGCCGGTGGAGATGTGAGACATCTTCTCGGCCAGGCCAGCCTTTTCGACGGCTGCCACGGAGTCACCGCCGCCGATGATCGTGCAGCAGCCCTTAGCGCTCAGGTCGGCCAGTGTGGTGGCGATGGCGTTGGTGCCAGCAGCGAACTTGTCGAATTCGAACACGCCCATGGGGCCGTTCCAGATCACGGTCTGACAGTCGGCCAGGGCGTCCTGGAACACCTCGATCGAGTCGGGGCCGATGTCGAGGCCCATCCAGCCGTCGGGGATGGCGTTGATGTCAGCGGCCTGGCTGTTGGCATCGGGGGCGAAGTTGTCGGCCAGCACCACATCGGTGGGTAGCAGCAGCTCCACGCCTTTGGCCTTGGCCTTGGCTTCGAGCTCCTTGGCCAGTTCCAGCTTGTCCTCTTCCACAAGGCTCTTGCCCACCGAGAGGCCGCGCGCCTTGTAGAAGGTGAAGATCATGCCGCCGCCGATCAGCACCTTGTCGCACTTGTCGATCAGGGTGTCGAGAACGCCGATCTTGGAGCTCACCTTGGAGCCGCCGACGATGGCAGCCAGGGGACGCTTGGGCTCATCCACAGCACCCTGCAGGTACTGAAGCTCCTTCTCCATCAGGAAGCCAGCCACTGAGGGCTTGAGGAACTTGGTCACGCCTTCGGTGGAGGCGTGGGCGCGGTGGGCGGCGCCGAAGGCGTCGTTCACGTACACCTCAGCCAGGCCCGCGAGTTTCTCAGCAAAACCGGCTTCATTCTTCTCTTCTTCAGCGAAGAAGCGCACGTTCTCCAGCAGCACCACATCGCCGTTGGCCATAGCGCCCACCTTGGCTTCGGCGTCGGGCCCGATGCAGCTGTCGGTCTTGGCCACGGGCTTGCCAAGCAGTTCGCGCAGGCGAGCGGCCACGGGGGTGAGGCGCATCGCGTCATTCACTTGGCCCTTGGGACGGCCGAAGTGAGCGGAAAGGATCACCTTGGCACCCTTGCCGATCAAATCGTTGATCGTGGGCAGGGCGGCACGGATGCGGGTGTCGTCGGTGATGGCACCGGCGTCGTTCAGGGGCACATTGAAGTCAACCCGCACGAGAACGCGTTTGCCGCTCAGGTCGCCGGCGTTGAGGCTGGCCAGGGAACGCTTCGCCATAGGGTTGTGTCGTGCGGTAAGAAAACGGGGAGAGACTAACCCGTGTGAATGGCGAAAGCGCCAGCGAGGTCAAGGTGAATTTGTTCCGGCTGGCTCTCTGTTCTGTGCCTTTGCGTTCGTGAGCACTCCAACGATTCAGTGGTACCCCGGCCACATCGCCAAGGCGGAGCAGCAGCTCAAACGCCATCTCGACAAGGTGGATCTGGTGATCGAGGTGCGTGATGCCCGCATTCCCCTCGCCACAGGTCATCCCCATCTCAACCGCTGGTTGAAGGGCAAGCAGCATCTGTTGGTGATCAACCGGCGCGACATGGTCACCGCGGCCGCTAGGGAGGCCTGGGAGGCCTGGTTCAAGGCCCAAGGGCAGCGGACGGTTTGGTGTGATGCCAAGGCCGGGACTGGCGTAAAGCAGGTGCAGCAAGCCGCGATTCGCGCTGGGGATCAGCTCAACGAACGCCGCCGCAACCGGGGCATGCGGCCCCGGCCGGTGCGGGCTCTCACCCTGGGCTTCCCCAACGTCGGCAAGTCGGCCCTGATCAACCGCTTGGTGCGGCAGAAGGTGGTGGCAAGTGCTCGGCGGGCTGGGGTGACGCGCACCCTTCGCTGGGTGCGTCTGGGGCAAGACCTCGATCTTCTTGATGCGCCTGGGGTGCTGCCCCCTCGGCTCGATGACCAGCAGGCGGCCCTGCGGCTGGCTCTTTGCGACGACATCGGCCAGGCCGCCTATGACGGTGAGCTCGTGGCTCAGGCTTTCTTGCAGCTACTGCTTGGTGCGGCAGCGCAGGCTGCGGCTGGGGTGACGATTCCGCTGCTGCAGGAGCGTTATGGCATTCCCCTGAGCGGTGAAACGGCGGACCCCGCCCTTTGGCTGGAGGCTGCAGCGGCCCGCCACACCTCTGGAGAGACAGCGCGCATGGCCCAGCGGCTGCTGGATGATTTCCGTAAATCGGCCCTCGGCAGCATTGCTCTGGAGCTGCCGGCATGAGTCCGCAGTGGAAGCGTCCTCCGCTGCCGGAAGAGACCTTCACCGATTGCTTTGGGGAGGGTGAGGGAGAGCTGCTGACGCTGACCTATCCCAAGACGTTGCCAATGCGGCTGGATCGTTGGCTAGTGAGCCAGCGCACGGAGCAGAGTCGGGCCCGGATCCAAAAGTTTATCGACGCGGGCTATGTGCGCGTCAACGGCAAGACCGGCAAGGCCAAAACACCTCTGCGCCAGGGCGATGAGGTGCAGCTTTGGATGCCGCCGCCGGAACCGCTGCCATATCTCAAGCCGGAGCCGATGGATCTGGATGTGTTGTTTGAGGACGACCATCTGATCGTGCTCAACAAGCCGGCAGGGCTGACGGTGCATCCGGCGCCGGGCAACAAGGACGGCACCCTGGTGAACGGCCTGCTGCATCATTGCCCGGATTTGCCCGGCATCAGCGGCAAGTTGCGGCCGGGGATCGTGCACCGTCTCGATAAAGACACCACCGGCTGCATTGTGATCGCCAAGAGCCAGGAGGCCCTGGTGCGGCTGCAGGTTCAGATCCAGAAACGGATCGCCTCCCGCGAGTACTTCGCCGTCGTTCATGGCGTGCCCGACGGCGACTCCGGCACGATCGTTGGCGCCATTGGCCGTCATCCGGCGGATCGCAAGAAATACGCCGTGGTGAGCAGCGAAAACGGTCGTTATGCCTGCACCCACTGGACTCTGGTAGAGCGTCTCGGCGACTACTCCCTGTTGCGCTTCAAGCTCGACACTGGACGGACCCATCAGATCCGCGTCCACTGCGCCCACATGAACCACCCCGTGGTGGGGGATCCCACCTACAGCCGCTGCCGCAAATTGCCGATCGAGTTGCCCGGTCAGGCCCTGCATGCCGTGCAGTTGGGGCTGGACCATCCGATCACCCGCGAGCGGATGGTGTTCGAAGCTCCCCTGCCTCCGGTAATGGAGAAGTTGCTGGGGGTGTTGCGACGGCGCGCTGCTTAATGCGGCAGCCTCGGACAAGCCTCCACGAGGGTCTGGCTGATCGGTGCCTGAGGCGCGCTGAAGATCCGGTCGCCTGGACCCTCTTCCACCACTTTCCCTTGGTCCAGCACCAATACCCGGTGGCAGAAACCACTGGCCACTGAGAGGTCGTGGGTGATGAACACGATCGCCAGGCCCAGTTCTTGCTGCAGCTCTCGCAGCAGTGCGAGCACATCTGCTTGCACTTCCGCATCAAGCATGCTGACGCTCTCATCACAGATCAGCACCTTGGGCTTCAAGGCCAGGGCGCGGGCGATCGCCACCCGCTGCTGCTGGCCGCCGGAGAGCTGCTTCGGCAGGCGGTTTTGAAACTGCTCGGCCGGGCTGAGGCCGACCCGCTCCAGCAGGTGCCTGGCTTCCTCCCGGGCTGCCGCTTTGGAGCAGAGGCCATGGATCAGCAAGGGATCGGCGATGGCATCGGCTACTTGCAGGGCCGGATTGAGGCAGGCCAGCGGATCCTGAAACACCATTTGGAGGGCCCGGCGAGCTCTTCGCAGCGCATCTCCACGCAGGCTCAGCAGGTCCTGACCGAGCAGGTCGACCCGACCGCCGCGGATGAAATTGAGCCCCATCAGCGCACGGCAGAGGGTGCTCTTGCCGCAGCCTGAGGCTCCCACCACCCCAAGGCTTTCCCCAGCTCTGAGTTCGAAACTCACCCCGTCCACCGCCTTCAGCCAGAGGGGTGACCAAGGTGCGCCGCCCACGGCGTGCCAGCAGCGCATCTCCTCCACCCGCAGCACGCTGCCGCTGTAGGGACGTGCCGGTGAGTGTCCCCCTTCCCGGGCCTGGGCGGAGGCCACCAGCCGTTGCCCTACGGAAGACTGCGGCCGCGTGAGCAGTTGGTGGCTGGGGCCGTCCTCCACCTTGCGTCCGCCGTCGAGCATCGCCATGCGGTCGCACCAGCGGGCGGCCATGGCCAGGTCGTGGCTGATCAGCAGCAGGGCACTACCCAGTTCTTTGCAGAGACCGCTCAGCTCGGCCATCACCTGCCCGGCCACCGCCACATCCAGGCTGGTGGTGGGTTCGTCGGCGATCAGCAGCGGTGGTTCCAGGGCAATCGCCAAGGCAATGGCCAGGCGCTGCCTCATCCCACCGCTGAGCTCATGGGGGTAGGCGCGGAAGCGGTTGGCGCCAATGCCCACCCGTTCCAGCAGTTCGTGGGCCCGTTCCTGGTGAGCTACAGCGCTGGCATGAGGCTGGTGGCCCCTGAGGGTGTCGATCAGATGGCCGCCCACGCTCATCAGCGGATTCATCCGCGTCATCGGGTCCTGAAACACCAGTCCCACGGCCTCGCCCCGCAGCTGCCGCAACTGCGGTCGCCTGAGCTGGCGTGGATCCTGGCCGGTCAAGGCCAGCCGTCCTTCACAGACCGTTCCCTGCGGCAGCAGCTGCATCACGGCCCGCGCCACCGTGCTTTTGCCGCAGCCTGAAGACCCCACTAAGGCCAGTGTTTCTCCCGGCTCGAGGCTCAAATTCAGCCCATCCAGCGTCCAGTGCTCACTGCCGGGGTAGCGCAACCGCAGCTGTTCGAGTTCCAGAACAGGCCGGCCCATGAACAGTGCGGCTGGAGAGACAGGAGGTCCTGCACTGAATACCATGGATTGACCCGATGGGTCGGATGCTCAACGCTGCCTCCACACCCAAAGAGCCTCGAACCAGCACGGGTTCGGCCAAGGTGGCCTGCGCGTTGCCCGAAGTAAGGCGCCATCCCGTCCGTCATCCGGACGATTACGGCATCGCTCTGCCTGAGTGGTTGAGGGAGTGCATCGCCAATGTTCCGCCTGGCATTGGCCAGAGCTGCCCCACTGATGCCGAGGCGCTGCTTGTGTCGGCCTTCGATTTCGGTTTTCAGCTCCATGAAGGCCAGTTCCGCGTCAGTGGAGACCCCTACATCGTTCATCCGGTGGCAGTGGCTGATCTGTTGCGGGACATCGGCGCTAGCGCCCCGGTGATCGCCGCGGGGTTCCTTCACGACGTGGTCGAAGACACCGACGTCACCCCCGATCAGATCGAGCTGCACTTCGGTTCCGAGGTGCGTGAACTGGTGGAGGGGGTCACCAAGCTCGGCGGCATCCACTTCAACGACCGCACGGAAGCTCAGGCGGAGAATCTGCGGCGAATGTTCCTGGCGATGGCCAGCGACATCCGTGTGGTTTTGGTGAAGCTGGCTGACCGCTTGCACAACATGCGCACCCTGGGTGCGTTGAAGGAAGAGAAGCGCCAGCGGATCGCCCGCGAAACCCGCGAGATCTATGCCCCCCTCGCCAACCGCCTCGGCATCGGCCGCTTCAAGTGGGAGCTGGAGGATCTGGCCTTCAAATTGCTGGAACCAGAGGCCTTCCGCGAGATTCAGGAGGAGGTGGCCACCAAGCGCAGTGAACGGGAGGAGCGGCTTGGCGTCACCGTGGGGCTGCTGAACGAGCGGCTGGAACGGGCTGGCTTAGACCACTGCGAGGTGAGTGGTCGCCCCAAACATCTGTTTGGCATCTGGAGCAAGATGCAGCGCCAGCAGAAGGAGTTCCACGAGATCTACGACGTGGCGGCGTTGCGGATCCTCACTCCCAATGTTGAGAGCTGCTATCGCGCGCTTGCGGTGGTTCACGACACCTTCCGCCCGATTCCCGGCAGGTTTAAGGACTACATCGGCTTGCCGAAACCCAACGGTTATCAATCCCTGCACACCGCTGTGATCGGTCGGCATCGCCCGATCGAAGTGCAGATCCGCACGCTTGAGATGCACCATGTGGCCGAATTCGGGATTGCGGCCCACTGGAAATACAAGGAAGGCGGCTCGCCGGCCAGCAGCAGCAGCGATGCGGAGCGGTTCAACTGGCTGCGTCAGCTGGTGGATTGGCAACAGGAAGGCGGCAACGACGATCACAACGACTACCTCTCCTCGATCAAAGAAGACCTGTTTGACGAGGAGGTGTTCGTCTTCACCCCGAAGGGCGATTTGCTCGGTTTGCGCAAGGGGGCAACCGCCGTTGATTTCGCTTATCGCATTCACTCCGAGGTGGGTAATCACTGCCATGGCGCTCGCATCAACGATCGGCTGTGTCCGTTGGCGACGCCGCTTCAGAACGGTGATTTCGTTCAGGTGCTCACCAGTAAGACGGCCCACCCCAGCCTGGATTGGCTGAACTTCGTCGCCACGCCGACGGCGCGCAACCGCATCCGCCAGTGGTACAAGCGCAGCCACCGGGACGAAACGATTGAACGGGGCAAGGATCTACTGGAACGGGAGCTGGGCCGTGATGGCTTTGATGCCCTGCTGAACAGTGAGGCGATGCAGCGGGTGGCGCAGCGCTGCAATGTGCCCACCACCGAAGACCTGCTGGCGTCACTGGGGTTTGGAGACATCACGCTCCAGCAGGCGCTCAACCGTCTGCGGGAGGAGATGCGTCTGCTGGCGGAACAGCAGCAGGCCCCACCCAGCAATGAAGACGTGGCCGCGGCGCTGGTGCCATCGCGGGATGTTGCGACGGATCGTTCCGGAGGTGAAGGGGCGATCCTTGGGTTGGAGGGCTTGGACTACCGCCTTGGTGGCTGCTGCAGTCCACTGCCGGGCGAGTTGATCGTTGGCACGGTGGCCCTCGGCAACCACGGCATCACCATTCACCGGCAAGACTGCTCCAACGTGGAGACGATCCCGCGAGAACGGCGCCTTCCCGTGCGCTGGAACACCACCCACGCCGAACAGGAGAAACAGCGCTTCCCGGTGCAGCTGCGGATCGAAGTGATCGATCGTGTTGGCATCCTCAAAGATATCCTTCTGCGTCTCTCTGATGGTGCCATCAACGTCAGTGATGCTCGGGTAACCACTGCCGCTGGCAAGCCTGCTCGCATTGATCTTCGGGTTGAACTGGAGGGAGCAGATCAGCTCAGCCTCACCATGGACCAGATCCGCTCGATGGCGGATGTGATCGGAATTGCCCGGGCGGGCACGAGCTAGCTGCCTCTGCTCACGACTTCATGGGCTTCACGTCGCAAAAACAGGCGGTAGGCCATCCAGCCGCTGACGATCGCCAGCACCATCCCCACAACAGTGGAGCCCAGCAGGATGCGTTGGCTGAAGTCCCATCCCTGGGCCCACAGGCTGCTGCGAGTGAGCTCCGCCAGGTTGATCCCGCCTTGGCCGGGGCCAAGTAGCTGACAGCCCACCAGGTAGTTGAACCAGTAAAGGGGCAGATAGGTGATGGGATTGCTCACCAAGGTGCCTGCGGCGGCGAGCAGGTGATTGCCACGCACCACGCTGGCAACACCCACGCTGAGGAAGATCTGCAGCCCGAAGAAGGGGTAGCAGCCGCAGAACACGCCAGCGGCGAGGCCGCGGGCCCGTTGGCCTGGTGTTCCTTCCTGTCTCCACAACCAGAGGCCCCCGCGGCGCATCCGGATGCGACTGAGGCGCAGCAACCGGCGCATGAACCCAGCAGAAATCGGCCGGATCCTAGGTATGGATGACCAGCGGCGACTGCTGTGACCAGTACCGACACGATTGCGGCAGTGGCCACCGCCGTGGCCCCGGGTCAGGGCGGGATCGCCGTGATTCGCCTCTCCGGGCCGGCTGCGGAAGTGACGGGGCGCAGCGTTGTGCACTGCCCGGGCCGTCAGGAATGGGGAACGCACCGGCTGGTGTACGGCCACGTAATCGATGGCGAGGGCCGGCGTCTCGATGAGGTTCTGCTGCTGCTGATGCGCGGGCCCCGCAGCTTCACCGGTGAGGACGTGGTGGAGATCCACTGCCATGGCGGGGTGATCGCTGTGCAGCGTGTGCTCGAACAGGTGCTGCGGCAGCCGGGAGTGCGCCGGGCCCAGCCCGGAGAGTTCAGCCAGCGGGCCGTGCTCAACGGGCGGCTCGATCTCACCCGTGCGGAGGCGGTGAGTGAGCTGGTGGCGGCCCGCAGCCGCCGGGCGGCCGAGTTGGCGATGGCGGGCCTCGACGGCGGCATTCAGGCCCAGATCACGGCGCTGCGGGAACGACTGCTGGACCAGCTGACTGAGCTGGAGGCTCGGGTGGATTTCGAGGAGGACCTGCCCCCCCTCGATGGCGAGGCCCTACTGCAGCAGCTGCAAGCCGTGCGCCTGGAGCTTCAGCAGCTGGTGCGGGACGGCGAGCGCGGAGATGCCCTGCGCCAGGGCCTGCGTGTGGCGCTGGTGGGTCGCCCCAACGTTGGGAAAAGTTCCCTGCTCAATAGGCTCAGCCGCCGCGAGCGGGCGATCGTGACTGATCTGCCGGGCACCACCAGAGATCTTCTGGAGAGCGAGATCGTTCTGGAGGGGGTGCCGATCACCCTGCTCGACACTGCCGGCATCCGCAACACCGATGACGCTGTGGAGCAGCTGGGGATTGCCCGCAGCGAGGAAGCACTGGCCACGGCTGATGTGGTGCTGTTGGTGCTAGACGGCCATGCGGGCTGGACCGCTGAGGACGCGGCCTTGTTGGCGCGCATCCCCGAGGAGATCCCCCGCATTCTTGTGGCCAACAAGGCGGATCTCTCGGCTGGGGCCTTCCCCCAGCCGGTGGATGTGCAGTTGTCGGCGTTGGAGGGAACGGGGGAGGCAGCTTTGGTGCAGGCCCTGCTGGAGCGTTGCGGGGCTGCTGGAACCGACGGCATGTTGGTGGCCCTGAACCAACGCCAACGAGATCTGGCCGCCCGAGCGGCCGAGGCCCTCGCCCGCAGCCAGGAGGTGGCGGCTCAGCAGTTGCCTTGGGATTTTTGGACGATCGATCTGCGGGAGGCGATCCGCGCGTTGGGGGAGATCACAGGAGAAGAGCTCACCGAAGCGGTGCTAGATCGTGTATTTTCGCGCTTCTGCATCGGAAAATAGGTTTAGCGGATGTTTTGAACGGTTTGGACTGGCAATCCCCTGCACTCACCGCTGCGTTAGAGGCCTGGCTGGCAGAAGACATCGGTCGTGGCGATCTGACGGCGGCTGCCTTGCAGGGCCAGCAGGGTCAGGCCCATTGGGTTGCCAAACAGCCTGGCCGCTTCTGCGGTGGCCCATTGGTGAAGCACTTGTTTCAGCTGCTGGATCCTGGGGTGAGCATTCGTTTGCTGCGGCATGACGGCGACGCCGTCGAGGCCGGGGACTGCCTGCTTGAACTGGAGGGTCCGACCACGGCCCTGGTAGCGGGAGAACGCACCGCCTTGAACCTGGCCATGCGCCTCTCGGGCATTGCCACCGCCACCGCTGAGTTGGTGGCTCAGCTGCAGGGCACGGGTGTGCGTCTGGCCGATACCCGCAAGACCACGCCTGGGCTGCGTCTTGTTGAGAAATACGCAGTCCGCTGCGGCGGCGGCTTTAACCACCGCATGGGGCTGGATGACGCGGCCATGCTTAAGGAGAACCACATCGCCTGGGCTGGGGGCATCACGGCGGCCATCGCGGCTGTGCGCGATCAGGCTCCCTGGCCAACGGCCGTGATTGTGGAAGCGGAGACGGAGGCCCAGGCCACCGAAGCGGTGCAGGCGGGCGCCAACGGAGTACTCCTTGATGAGTTCAGCCCCGAGCAGCTCACGCAGCTGGTGCCGCGTCTACGGAATTGCAGCGATCGTGGGGTGGTGTTGGAGGCCTCCGGCATTCAGCCCGAGCAGTTGCAGGCCTACGCCGCCACGGGCATCGATCTGATCTCCACCAGTGCGCCGGTCACCCGCAGCCGCTGGTTGGACCTGAGCATGCGTTTCACCTGAAGAGGGATGATCAGAGCCGGATTCCCCCGGCCACGCACTGCCCATGCTCAGCCTGTCCCAGTCCCTGGATGCCCAGCTGCGGGCGGCGATGCAACGGGCCTTCCCTGAGGCTGATGCGGGGCTGGACCCCCAGCTGGCTCCTGCCAGCAAGCCTGAATTCGGCGACTTCCAGGCCAACGGTGCGCTGCCCCTGGCCAAGCCCTTGAAGCAGGCCCCCCGCCAGATCGCCACTGCGATCGTGGAGCAGCTGCAGGCCGATCCCGCCTTCACAGATCTGTGCCTGGAGCCCCAGATCGCTGGGCCTGGTTTCATCAACCTCACGATCCGCCCTGAGCGGCTGGCGGCTGAGGTGTCGGCCCGGCTGGGGGACGAGCGGCTCGGCGTCCCGGCGGTCAGCAACGCGGCGCCGGTGGTGGTGGATTTTTCCAGCCCCAACATCGCCAAGGAGATGCATGTGGGGCATCTGCGCTCCACGATCATTGGCGACTCGCTGGCGCGGGTGCTGGAGTTCCGCGGCCATCCGGTGCTGCGGCTCAATCACGTGGGCGACTGGGGCACCCAGTTCGGCATGCTCATTACCCATCTCAAGCAGGTGGCGCCGGAAGCCCTGAAGACCGCCGATGCGGTGGATCTGGGAGACCTCGTGGCTTTCTACCGCGAGGCCAAGAAGCGCTTCGATGACGATGAAGCCTTTCAATTCACCTCCCGCGATGAGGTGGTGAAGCTGCAGGGGGGCGATCCGGTGTCGCTCAAGGCCTGGGGCCTGCTCTGCGATCAGTCGCGGCGAGAGTTTCAGAAGATCTACGACCGGCTCGACATCCGCCTGAGCGAACGAGGTGAATCCTTCTACAACCCCTTTCTGCCAGCGGTGATTGATGGCTTGAAGGTCGCCGAACTGCTGGTCACCGACGACGGTGCCCAGTGCGTGTTCCTCGAGGGTGTGCAGGGCAAGGACGGCAAGCCCCTGCCTGTGATTGTGCAGAAGAGCGACGGCGGCTTCAACTACGCCACCACCGATCTGGCGGCCATCCGCTACCGCTTTGGGGCGGCTCCAGAGGGAGATGGTGCCCGGCGCGTGGTTTATGTCACCGATGCCGGCCAGGCGAACCATTTCGCCGGGGTGTTCCAGGTGGCGGAACGGGCCGGTTGGATCCCGGACGGTGCGCGCCTCGAGCACGTGCCCTTTGGCCTGGTGCAGGGGGAGGACGGCAAGAAACTCAAGACCCGCGCGGGTGACACCGTGCGTCTGCGGGATTTGCTCGATGAAGCCGTCGAGCGCGCCGAGACCGATCTGCGATCACGCCTGAACGAGGAGGAGCGCAGCGAGTCGGAGCAGTTCATCCAGCATGTGGCAGGCACCGTGGGTTTGGCAGCGGTGAAATACGCCGACCTCAGCCAGAACCGGATCACCAATTACCAGTTCTCCTTCGACCGGATGCTGGCGCTGCAGGGCAACACCGCGCCCTATCTGCTCTATGCCGTGGTGCGCATCGCCGGCATCGCCCGCAAGGGGGGCGACCTTGCGGCCACCAGTGCACGACTGCAGTTCAGCGAGCTCCAGGAGTGGGCCCTGGTGCGGGAACTGCTCAAGTTCGACGCCGTGATCGCTGAGGTGGAGGCAGAGCTGCTGCCCAACCGGTTGTGCAGCTACCTGTTCGAGCTCAGCCAGGTGTTCAACCGCTTCTACGACCAGGTGCCGGTGCTTAAGGCCGATCCTGAAGCGCTGGCATCCCGCCTCGCTCTTTGTCGTTTAACGGCCGACACCCTCAGACTGGGGCTCGGACTGCTGGGCATTCCCACCCTGGACCGAATGTGAGCGACAACATCCAACCGTTCACACCTGATGGTGCTCCAGTGGCCCGCGCCGCTGTTGAGCAGCTCAAGGCCTACAGCGCTCCGCTGGAGGGCCGCCGCCAGATGCTGCGGCTGGATTTCAACGAAAACACCATTGGCCCCAGCCCCCTGGTGGCCCAGGCGCTGCGCAACTTCAGCACCGAAGAAATTGCCGTTTATCCGGAGTACGACGGCCTGCGGGAAGCGTTGCTTCAGAACCTGGTGGAAACCGGCTGCCAGCCGGGATTGACTCCTGATCAGGTGGGCCTGTTCAACGGTGTGGATGCCGCCATCCATGCGGTGTTTCAGGCCTATGGCGATGCTGGTAAGACGTTGCTGACCACAGCGCCCACCTTCGGGTACTACACCCCTTGCGCCGGGATGCAGGGCATGGCGATCGAGGCGATCCCCTACCAAGGCGAGACGTTTGACTTTCCCCTCGCGGCCATTCAGGAGGCATTGGCCGCTCGTACGCCGCGGTTGCTGTTGATCTGCAATCCGAACAATCCCACCGGCACACGCTTGGCGGCAGAAGAGGTGATAGCCCTGGCGGCTTCGGCCTCGGGAACCTTGGTGGTGGTGGATGAGCTGTATGAGGCCTTCACCGGAGACAGCGTGCTGCCGAGCGTTGATTTCACGGCCACCCCGAACCTGCTGGTGTTCCGCTCCCTGGCCAAAACAGCTGGTTTGGCGGGTTTGCGCATCGGCTTTGCCATCGGCCATGCCGATGTGGTCGATCGGGTGAGCCGCGTCACGGGGCCCTACGACGTCAACAGCGTGGCCGTGGCCGCGGCGTTCGCCGCTTTGGCGGATCAGTCGTATGTAGATGCCTATGTGGCCGAGGTGCTGCGGGCTCGCGATTGGACGTTGCAGGCGCTGCAGGACGCGGGGGTTCGGCATCACTGTGATGGCGGCAACTATCTGCTGATCTGGCCCCAGCGCCCTGTGGCGGAGGTGGATGCGGCGTTACGTGAAGGGGGAATCCTGGTGCGTTCGATGACAGGCAAGCCCCTGATTGACGGCTGTTTTCGGGTGAGCATTGGCACCACCAGCCAGATGCAGCGCTTCATGGAGGCCTTCCTCCCCTTGGAGCAATGAACCGCCTGCTGCTGCTGGCCACCGGCGGCACCATCGCCGGCTGTGCGGCCGACAGTGCAACGTCGAACTACTACACCGCGGGTGTGCTGGGGGGTGATGCCCTGCTGGCGGCGGTGCCGCAGCTGCAGGACTTGGCGACGATCAGTGTTGAGCAGATCGCCAATGTCGACAGCGCCGACCTGTTGTTTGCGCATTGGCGAGCGCTGGTGGGGCGCATCCGTGATGCCTTCGCGGCGGACCCTGAGCTGGCTGGGGTGGTGATCACCCATGGCACCAACACGCTGGAGGAAACCGCCTGGTTGTTGCAGCTGTTGATCGACGACCCCAGGCCGGTGGTGCTGGTGGGGGCGATGCGGCCGGCCACGGCCCTCAGTGCCGATGGCCCCCTCAATTTGTTGCATGCGGTGCAGGTGGCCTTGAGCCACGAAGCGCGCGGCCACGGCGTGCTGGTGGTGATGGATGGCCAGGTCCATGCCGCCCAGCGGGTCACCAAGCTGGCCACCCAGGGGGTGGGGGCCTTTGCCAGTCCCGATAGCGGGCCGTTGGGTTGGGTGGACGACGTTGGCATTCATCTGACAAGTGTGAGTGGACCTCGGCAGGTGCCCTTCGCTTATTTCGATTTACCGGAGCAATGGCCCGAGGTGCCGATCGTTTACGGGTGTGTGGACCCCGAGCCGCTCCTGCTCAGCACCTGTCTCACTTCCCGTGTTGCAGGCCTGGTGTTCACGGGTACCGGTGCGGGTCAGCTGTCGGTTGGCGAATGCCGAGTGTTGGAGGCGTGGGCTGGCCCACGACCGTTGATGCTGCGGGCCAATCGTTGCGGGTCTGGACCCGTGCATCGCCATGCCGAGGACGAACGGCTTGGGTTGCTGCCCGCAGGCAGCCTGAATCCCCAGAAAGCAAGGGTGTTGTTGCTGTTGGCTGTGCTGGCGGGTTGGGACAGAAATCAGCTGGATGCGCTGATCACTGCATCACCGTGATCACGGTGGTGTCGTCGAGGCGGCCGGGCAGGGTTTGCGACCGGCCCACTTGGCGTACGGCGGTGCCACCCATGGCGTCGAGAAAGGGCTGCACGCCCTCTTGGTCACATCCATCAGGCGCATCGCCGGTGACGTACTGCACCGGGATGACGCGTTTGGGGTTCAACTGCTTTACCACCGCCGCAGCTTCTTCGGCGTCGTAGATCTTGCTGCCGCCACCCACGCCGATGATCAGCATATCGGGGTTGCCCAGTAGCACCCGGTCGGCGGCCGTGAGCTCACCTGCGGTTGCACCGAGATGGGCAAAGCTGAGGCCCCCCTGCTGCCATCGCCAGAGGGTGGCATTGCCAAAGCGGCGTCCGCCCATTCGGTCGTGGGGATTGGCAAAGCCCTCCAGGCTCAGTCCGCCGATGCGATACGACCCGGGTTGGGCGAGAAAGCGGCCGCCGGCCACATCCCGGGCTCCTTCATCGGCGAGTTCGGAGTTGGCCAGAACAACGCCGGCCGTTAGCCGGGGTTCAGGAAGCCCCGCAGCGCAACCCACTGCCTTGTAGGGGTTGAGCAGCACCGACTGGCCGCCCCCCTGGATCAGCAGGGCCCGTTGCCCATAGCTGCTGATCGATACTCCACCGCCCGCCATGGCAGGAGACGTGAGGCTGAGTGCCAGGCCTGCAGCGGCGGTCACGGCGGAACGCAGGACGGACATGGGCGGGGTCGAACGTGTTTCGGACGCTAACAGCGTTATACCTCGGCTTCCCGCAGGAAATTGGCCAGCAGTTGGTGGCCTTGATCGGTGAGCACGCTTTCGGGGTGGAACTGCACCCCCTGCAGGTGGTGATGCTCCCGATGCCGCAGGCCCATGATCGTGCCGTCCTCGAGCCAGGCGGTCACCTCGAGACAGTCCGGCAGGGTGTCGCGTTCGGCGATTAGGGAGTGGTAACGGGTGGCCGTCAGCGGTTGGGGCAGTCCCGCGAACACGCCGTCGCCCTTGTGCAGCACCGGTGAGGTCTTGCCGTGCATCTGCTGCTGGGCGCGCACCACCCGGCCGCCGTACACCTGGGCGATGGCCTGATGGCCCAGGCACACCCCCAGGGTGGGCACGGTGGCTGAAAGCTCCTTGAGGATCTCGAGGCAGACGCCGGATTGATCCGGGTCGCCGGGCCCTGGAGAGAGCAGGATCGCGTCGGGCTTCAGGGCGCGGATCTGCTTGAGGCTGATGGCGTCGTTGCGATGCACCTGCAGATCGGCTGCCACGGGATGCTGGGCAGCGAGTTCACCGAAATACTGCACCAGGTTGAAGGTGAAGCTGTCGTAGTTGTCGATGACCAGCAGCATCTGCGAATCGGGAGTTAGAGCCCCAGGCGGAGCAAAAGCGGCGGAAGCAGGAGGAACAGAGCGATCAGCAAGGAGCTGATGGCGGCCGTGAGCACGGCGGCAGCAGCACAGTCTTTGGCGATGCGGGCCAAGGGGTGATAACGCCGGCCAATGGCCAGATCCACTACCGCTTCCATCGCAGTGTTCAGCAGCTCCAATACCAGAACGGCAGCCACCGTAAGCACCAGCACGGCCAGGCGGATTAGATCCAGTTGCAGCCAGGTGGCCATGCCAAACACCACCAGGCCCGTCACCACATGGATGCGGAAGTTGCGCTGGGTGAGGAAGGCGTAGCCAAGGCCTTGGGCGGCGTAGCGAAAACTCGACGGCAGATCACCGGCGATGCGCCAGCTGCCCCGTCGTCGCATGGCGTTGGGCACCATGGCCACTTCTTCAGAAGCTGCGTCTGCGGGTGGTCTCCGGGGCGATTCGGTGGTCATCGGAACGGAACTCGGACTCCGCAGGGCACATGCCCGCTTTTGGAAGATTACCTGGGTTCTCCAGACCACCCATCCCCAAGAAGCCTTTCTTGCAGGGCCAGCATCGCGGCACGGCTGTCGTCATCGGGATGGTCCCAGCCCAGCAGGTGCAGCAGGCCATGGCTCACCAGCCAGCGCAATTCCCGCTGCAGGCTGTGCCCCTGTTCCTGGGCCTGACGTCGGGCCGTTTCCAGGGAAACGACAATGTCTCCCAGTTCGATGCTGGGCCCTTTCATCCAGTCACCGGCATCGTCGAGGGCGGCAAACGACAACACATCCGTGGGGCCAGTTTTCTGGCGCCAGGTGCTGTTCAAATCCGCGATGTTGGCGTCATCGGTGAAGCGCAGCCCCAGGCTTAGCTCTTCCGCCGCGCGCACCAGGGTTGGGCAGTCGAGGCTCTCATCCCCGAAAAGTCTGTTCAGCCAATGCTCCAGCTGCTGGAGCCATACCGTCTCATCGAGCAGGTCGGCACTGTCGGAGGGTTCCAGCGCCACCCCCTCCTGCTCCAGCGCAAGGTCGAGCTCCATGCCTACCCCGGCAGTGTCGGACGCCCTAGCCATGCCACGAGGGTGATGAAGCCGAGTAATCCCATGGCGGTGAGACCGAAGTGAAACAGGCTCTTGCTGCCCTTGCGCACCATGTTGCGCATGGCCTGTTTAACGAAGCTCGGCGGTGGTGTGCTCTCGGTGGCCATGGGATCAGGAATCGGCGTCGGCGCCGGGGCTATCGACACCCTGGCGCAAAGAGGCGTCGATAAATGGGTCGAGGGCCCCATCCATCACGGCTTGCACATCGTTAGTTTCTTCATTGGTGCGGAGGTCTTTCACCATTTGGTATGGCTGAAAGACGTAGTTGCGGATCTGGTTGCCCCAGGCCGCTTCAACGATGTCGCCGCGGATGTCGGCGATTTCGGCCGCCCGTTGCTCCTGGGCGATTACCAGCAATTTGGCCATCAGCAACGCCATCGCCTTCTCCTTGTTCTGGAGCTGGGAGCGCTCCTGGGTGCAGCGCACAAACAGCCCGGTGGGAATGTGCAGGATGCGCACAGCTGTTTCCACCTTGTTCACGTTCTGGCCACCGGCGCCGCCCGAGCGGCTGGTGGTGATTTCCAGGTCCTTTTCTGGAATGTCTAGCTTGAGGTCCTCCTCGAGCTTGGGCATAACCTCCACACCGGCAAAGCTGGTCTGGCGCTTGTCGTTGGCGTTGAACGGTGAGATGCGCACCAGGCGATGGGTCCCTTTCTCGTTGCGCAGGTAGCCGTAGGCGTAGCGCCCTTCGATCTCGATCGTGCAGCTCTTGATTCCGGCTTCTTCCCCTTCGGAGAGTTCGTCCACGGTCACCTTCATGCCGCGGTCTTCCGCCCAGCGGGTGTACATGCGCAGCAGCATCTGAGCCCAGTCCTGGGCGTCTGTGCCGCCGGCCCCTGCATTGATGCTGAGGACGGCACCCTCTTTGTCGTATTCGCCGCTGAGCAGGCGTTCCAGCTCCCAGCGGTCCAGCCCTTGGCGTAACTGGTTCAGGCCGTTCTGGGCTTCCTGCAGCAGGTCCTCATCGGGCTCCAGCTCATAGAGCTCAAGGGTGGCCTGGGCGTCATCGACTGCACCGCGCCATCCGGCCAGCTGAGACAGCTGGGCTTTCACCTCATCCAGACGCCGCATCTGCTTCTGGGCGTTCTGCTGGTCATCCCAGAAATCGGGCTGGGCCGCGAGTTGTTCGAGATCCTGTTGCCTTGCGTTCAGTGCAGGGACGTCAAAGACAGTCCTGGGCATTGCCCAGGCGGTCAGTGAGCTCGGAAAGGTCGCGTTTGAAGTCGGTGAGATCCAGCAAAGACTCGATCCTGATCAGCCTCTGACGCTATCAGCGCAGTTGCTGCATAGGATCCGACCACCGGCATCATCAACGCAATGGCCAAGGTTGAGATCTACACCTGGCAAACTTGCCCGTTCTGCGTCCGCGCCAAGGGGCTCTTGGATCGCAAGGGGGTGAGCTACACCGAATACAGCGTGGATGGCGATGAGCCTGGCCGCGATGCCATGGCGGCCAGGGGCGATGGTCGCCGCAGCGTTCCTCAGATTTACATCGACGATCGCCACATCGGTGGCTGTGACGACCTCCATGCTTTGGAGCGCGCCGCTGAGCTTGATGCGCTGCTGAAGGCCTGATCGATGCGCCAGCTGTTTGTTCTGGATCCGCTGGGGCAGATCAATCCAGCCAAGGATTCCTCTGTTGCGCTCATGCAGGCCGCCTGTCGGGCCGGCGATGAGGTGTGGGCCTGCACGCCCTCTGATCTGATTGCTCGGGGTGATGAACCCCTAGTGATTGCCCTGCCGGTGACCCCGGAGCCCTGGATCACGGTTGGGATGGCCGAACGTCAGGCCCTGGCTGGGTTTGACGTGATTTGGATGCGCAAGGATCCGCCGGTGGATGAGGCGTATCTATACGCCACCCATCTGCTGGAGGTGGCGGAGCGGGCCGGGGTGCGGGTGCTCAATCGCCCCAGTGCGTTGCGCAGCTGGAATGAAAAGTTGGGGGCGTTGCGCTTCAGCCGTTGGATGGCCCCCACGCTGGTTGCGGGGCGGGTGTCTGAGCTGCTGTTGTTTGCCCAGGAGCAGCAGGAGATCGTGCTTAAACCCTTGGGGGGCCGTGCCGGCCTGGGGGTGATTCGGGTCAACGGTCAGTCGCCGGGCTTGAAGGCCCTGCTGGAGTTGGTGACGGAGCAGGAACGCTTGCCGGTGATGGCCCAGGCTTTTCTGCCGTCCGTGAGCGAGGGCGACAAGCGCATCCTGCTGGTGGACGGCGATCCCCTGGGGGCGATCAACCGGCGCCCATCAGCTGGTGAGTTCCGCAGCAACTTGGCTGTGGGTGGCCAGGCGGAGGCCACGGAACTCACGGAGCGGGAACGTCAGATCTGTGCTGCTCTGGCCCCAGCGCTGCGGGCCGAGGGATTGTTCTTCGTCGGTATCGATGTGATCGGCGGCATGCTCAGCGAAATAAACGTCACCAGCCCCACCGGTGTGCGGGAAGTGGAGCGGCTGATGAACCAGCCCCTGGCGGATCAGACGATTGAGCGGTTGCGCGCGCTGGTCTGAAGTTCCAGCTGGTCCGCCAGAACGGCCAGCTTCAGTCCCACTTCCTGCAGCTCGCGCTCGGCAACGGATCCCCGCACCAGGCCTGCTCCGGCGGTGAGGTCCAGCTCGCAGCCCCGGGCATGACCGCAGCGGATTGCCACCCGCAGTTCCCCATCACCGGCGCTGTCGATCCAGCCGATCGGCGCTGCGTAACTTCCCCGTTCGAAGGGTTCGAGGGTGCGCAACCAGGCCATCGCGTCGCGTCGTGGTAAGCCGGCAACGGCGGGGGTGGGGTGCAGCTGTTCAGCCAGGGCCAGCACCGGCTGACCGTGGGTTTCCGCCGTGATCGGGGTGTGCAGGTGGGTGAGATTGCCGTGCCGGGCTAGTTGGGGTTGCCGGCGGTGGCGAGGGGTCAAGCCGTTGCGGCGCAGTTGGTCGGTGATGGTTTCCACCACCAATTGGTGTTCGCGGCGGTCCTTGTCGGAGCGCAGCAGCTGAGCCCCGGAATCCCCTTGCCCCGCCGTGCCGGCCAGGGCATCGCTGCGCAGCCAACCGGCCCGCAGGCTGAGCAGCCGTTCCGGAGATGCACCAAAAAAGGCATCTCCGGCATGGCGCTGCCAGAGGAAGCGGCAGCTGCCGGCCTGCTGCCGCCGCAGTCGTTTCAACAGCGGCAGGGGGTTGAAGGTTTCGGCCAGAATAATGCGATGTCGCACTGCCAGCACCAGTTTGTGCAGCTCGTCGTCGTTGACCAGATCAATGCCGCGGGTGAGGGCTGCGGCGTAGCGCTGCCGCCAGGTTTCCGGTTCCGTTGCCGCCACCATCGCCTGGGGCTTGAGCGGGGTTGGCGTGGCTGGCTTCTTGACCAGCTGTTCGTGCTTGAGCCAAAGCTGTTCCGCCAGCTCGCGGCAGTCCGCTGCACTGCTCACGACCCCATTCAGCCGCAGCCAGCCGCGGCGTCCCTGACGGCTCAGCTGCCATCGAGGCAGCACCGCCTGCACCGATGGCACCACCGCTTCACTGCGGCGGCGTTCACTCACCTGATCGAAGAAGCGGAAACGCAGCAGCACCCGAGGCCGCGCATGGGCTGGGCTGTCCGCTGCCGTGTCGTGCAAGCGGCTCAGGCAGAGGTCGGCGAAGCGCTGGGCCTGCTCAAAGCGACGACTGCCCGCCAGCTCCAATTCCTGGCAGGGCCCTGCAGCGGCCAGGCAGAGGCCCGGGGCGCTGTCCCACAGCACCTGCAAACTTTCCTGTTCCGCCAGCTGCGGCAGGGCAAGAAGCGGGTCGATCCCTTCGATCGGCAGGGCCAGGCTCAGCAGCGCTTCATCGCCGTCACAGGCCAACCATCCCCGCTGGGCAGCGGAGAGGAGGGTGCTGAAACAACAATCAGCCGACATCCGCGGCGTTTCCGGCCAGGGTTACTGCTCAAATGTATGGGTCTTCGCCCTGCGGGAACGGGTCCTGTCCATGTCTGAGCCGCAGGCTGTCGCATCCCGTTACGCCGATCGGCGCCGTTTGTGGAAGGCAGCGATCAAGTGGCCGATGTATTCCGTCGCCGTGATGCCAGTGCTGGTCGCCGCTGGATGGCAGTTCGGGGTGGTGGGCTCTCTGCGATGGCTGCAGTTGGGGGGCTTTTTGCTGGCGGCGATTTTGTTGTTGCTCTGGGAAAACCTCAGCAACGATGTTTTTGATGCGGCCACGGGGGTGGATGCCACCGGCAAGCCCCATTCCGTGGTGAACCTCATCGGCCGCCGGGACCGTGTCGCCCAGGGGGCGACCGCCGCGCTGATGCTGGGGTTGCTGTTGATGGGGGGGGTGGCTTGGAACAGCAGCTGGGCGGTGTTGGCACTGGTGCTGGTGTGCTGCGGCCTGGGTTACGTGTACCAGGGCCCTCCATTCCGTCTGGGTTACCGCGGCCTGGGCGAGCCCCTGTGCTGGCTGGCCTTTGGGCCCTTCGCCACCGCAGCGGCTCTGTTGGTCCTGCAGCCCAGGGGGGCAGCATCGATTGCTTGGGGCACCGCGTGGATGTTGGGGGCAGGCCCCGCTCTGGCGACCACCCTGGTGTTGTTCTGCTCCCACTTCCATCAGGTGGAGGAGGACGCCGCCCACGGCAAACGTTCGCCGGTGGTGCGTCTGGGCACGGCTCGGGCGGCGGGGCTGGTGCCCTGGTTTGTGGCCATGACGCTGGCGCTGGAGTGGGTGCCCGTGCTGCATGGGGACTGGCCTCCGACGGTGTTGTTGAGCGCTCTTGGTCTTCCTGCCGGGGTGCAGCTGATGCGTCTGCTCCAGCGCCACCACGATCGGCCGGAGCTGATCAGCGGCAGCAAGTTTCTGGCCTTGCGCTTCCAGGGCTGGAATGGTCTGGGGCTGAGTGCAGGTCTGGCGCTGGCTCGCTTCTGGACGGGCGGATGACGCTCCGGCTGCAGCGTCGCCGCTTCCGCTTTGCCCTGCTGCAGCCGCTGCGCACGGCAGCCGGCGTGCTGCAGGAGCGCTCTGGTTGGTTGCTGCGGCTGCAGGGTGATCAGGGGGCCGTGGGCTGGGGCGAAGCGGCTCCGCTTCAGCGGCATCAGTTCACGGCCTGTGAGCACGCTCTCGCCTCGCTGCGAGACGAGTTTCCTCAGGCTCAGTTGGAGGCCCTGCTGCAGGAGGTGCCGGGGGCACTGGGTTTTGGTCTGGGGGCGGCGCTGGCGGAGCTGCAAGGTGTGGTGGGTGCTGCTTCGCCCCAGGGATGGCTGAGGGCGCCTGCCCCTGCGCTTTTGTTGCCTGCTGGCGAGGCCATGCTTGCGGCTCTGGAGGCTGCGGCAGCATCGGCGGGTGGCCTTGAGGAGCGCACCTTTAAGTGGAAGGTAGCGACGGAGCCCGATCCCCTCGAACGTCAGCTGCTCGAGCAGCTGCTTCAGCGGCTGCCCACCACGGCCCGGTTGCGGCTGGATGCCAACGGCGGCTGGGACCGCAGCACGGCCCAGGCCTGGATGCAGCGGTTGTGCGATGACCCGCGCCTGGATTGGTTGGAGCAGCCGCTGGCGGTGAAAGATCAAGCTGGCCTGGAGCAGTTGGCGGTGCTGGGGCCGGTGGCCCTCGATGAATCGCTCGACCAGCACCCGGAGCTGTGCCGCAGCTGGAGCGGCTGGCAGGTGCGGCGGCCTGCGCTGGAGGGGGATCCCCGCCTGCTGTTGCGGGAGCTGCAAGCGGGGATCCCCCAACGGATGCTGAGCACGGCGTTTGAAACCGGCATCGGTCGGCGTTGGTTGGAGCATCTAGCCGGGCTTCAGGCCCAGGGGCCTACGCCGACGGCACCGGGCCTGGCCCCCGGCTGGACGCCATCGGGGCCCTTGTTCTCCACGGATTCAGAACAGGTCTGGGCCGCAGCAGCATGAGCGAGTTCGAGCGGCTGGAGCAGAGGCTGGCGGCGGGGCAGTGGGTGCCCCTGGCGCCGGAGGCGGATGCTGCCCCCATCGATCAACTGCCGCCAGGCCCGGGTGTGCTGGTGCGTAGTGGTGGCAGCAGTGGCGGCAGCCGTTGCTGCGCCCAGCCGTCGCTGCATCTCGACCGTTCGGCCGCAGCCACCGCCCATTGGTTGACGGGGATCGGCCTTGACCCCGCCGCCACTCTGCTGCTCAATGCACTGCCTCACACCCATGTGAGTGGTCTGATGCCTTGGTGGCGCGCCGGCTGTTGGGGCGCGGGGCATCAGCCACTGGCGCCGGGGTTGATGAAAACCCCCACCGAATTGCTTGCGTTCTGCCAGGGCCTGCCTGCCTGGCGGACGACCTCTGCATTGCTGTCGTTGGTGCCCACGCAGCTGGCGCGTCTGCTGGCCCATCCCGACGGGGTGGCCTTCCTGCAGCAGCTGCAGCTGATTTGGATCGGTGGCGCTGCCCTTCCGCCTCCGTTGGCGGATCAGGCTCGGGCGTTGCAGCTGCCGCTGGCGCCTTGTTATGGGTCAACGGAGACGGCGGCGATGGTGACGGCATTGCCACCAGACCGCTTCTTGGCCGGCGAGCCGGGGTGTGGCGACCCGCTCATGGATGTGGAGCTGCGGCTGGCCGCTGATGGGGCGCTTCAGGTGCGCACTGATCGGTTGGCCCTGGGCCGTTGGTGGGCGGATCAGCCCGATCGGTGGGAACCGCTCAGGGATGCTGATGGCTGGTGGCGCTCCGGGGATCGGGCCATGTTGACCCCAGGCCTCCAGATTGCGGGCCGGATCGATGGTGCCATTCACTCCGGCGGAGAAACCGTGTTTCCCGAGCAGCTGGAGGAGCGTTTGATGACCCCGATTCAGGCGGAATCACTCCCGGTGAGCGCCGTGCTGTTGCTCGGTGTGGATGATCCTGAGTGGGGACAGCGGTTGGTGGCCCTCGTCGGCAGCATGGACGCTGCGGTGTTGCCGCGGCTTGAAGCCCTCACACTGTCCTGGTCACCGGCGGAGACGCCTCGGCGTTGGGTCGTATGCCCCGACTTGGCGCCCTCGGCGCTGGGGAAATGGCAGCGCCAGCGCTGGCGGGAGTGGTTAGAGCGGTTGGATGTGGCCGAGGCTTGACGCCTCTAGCCAACGGTCCACGCCATCGGGCAGAGCACAGCGGCGCCGGGTGTTGACGTCGATGGCCACATGGCGCAGGCAGCCTGTGGCGACAAGCTTGTCCTCCAGCAGCACCTGGCTGTTCACCGCAAGGCTGCTGGGATCAAGCCGTTTTGGTTCCAGGCGGATCAGCAGCTTGTCGCCCACCTGCACCGGGACGCGGAAATCGGCATGGCAGTGCACGATCGGCAAGGCCACGCTCGGTTGCTCTCCGCGGCCGCCAGGGAAGACTGAACCCGCTGGTAACCCAAACTGCTCCAGGCTTTCCTCCCAGGCCTGGTGGCACCAGCCCAGCAGCTGCTGAAAGTGCATCACGCCAGCGGCATCCGTGTCGCTAAAGCGCACGGTTCGGCTCAGCTCCAGCCAGGGGGCAGAGGTCATGGCGATGTGTTGTTAGAGCCGGTGCCGATTGTCACCCTGACAGAAATTTCGCCCCAAGCATGGCCGCGCCATCGCCTTCGAGCCCCCGTCCGTCCAGAAGGCCTGGCAGGCCTTCCTGCATCACATCCCGGTGGTGTCGGCGATCATCGGCAGTAGTGATTCGGCACTGGGCCATCTGTTGGCGCTCAGGCGCAGCAGCCAGTAGCTGATTAACGCTCCAGCCACCATCGGCAGGGGCCAGAAGGGAAGGCCCTTCGGGATGAGACGCCGTTGCTGGAGCGCCAGCACACTCCAGAGCACAAGCCCCAGGGCGGCAATGGGGCCAAACAGATGCCATTGCAGCGATCCGCTCAGATCACCGGTGAGTGCTGCCCCCGTCGCGCGGGTCAGAAAGCAGGTGGGTCAAGGAACGCAGGTGAGGGCACGCAACGGATAGCCCAGGCCGGGAAGGCCTGGATGCAGTCCCTTGAGCCACAACCCACCAGTGAAAGTCACGGGCAGCAGGTAGCCCGTGCGTTACAACCGCCGCAGAAAACGGTTCAGAGATCAGCGATCCACCGATCCCATGATCACGTCGATGGAACCGAGGATGGCCATGATGTCGGCCACCTTGTGTCCCTTGAGGATGTGGGGAAGGATCTGCAGGTTGTTGCTGTCGGCAGCGCGGATCTTGAAGCGCCAGGGGGTGACGTCGTTGTTGCCCTGGATGAACACGCCGATCTCACCCTTGCCAGACTCCAACCTGGTGTAGAGCTCGCCATTGGGGATCTTAAAGGTGGGAGCCACTTTTTTGGCCACGTACTGGAAATCGAAACCAGCAGCGTCGCTGCCCTTGCCTTCGTTGAGGCGCTTGGCTTCGAGGTTTTCGGTAGGGCCGCCGGGAATCATGTCGCAGGCTTGGCGCAGGATCTTGAGTGACTGGCGCATTTCTTCGATGCGCACGCGATAGCGGGCATAGCAGTCGCCTTCCTTCTCACAGGCGACCTGCCAGTCGAAGTCGTCGTAGCACTCGTAGTGATCCACCTTGCGTAGATCCCAGGGCACACCAGAGGCGCGCAGCATCGGGCCGGAGAGGCTCCAGTTGATGGCGTCTTCCTTCTCGATCGTTCCCAAACCTTCAATTCGGCGCCGGAAAATCGGGTTGTTGGTGATCAGCTTTTCGTATTCATCGATCTTGGGGCCGAACCAGTCGCAGAAATCACGGCACTTCTCAAGCCATCCCCAGGGCAGATCAGCGGCGACGCCGCCGATGCGGAAATAGTTGTTGTTGATCAGCCTTTGACCAGTGGCGGCTTCCCAGAGGTCGTAGATCATCTCCCGCTCGCGGAAGATGTAGAAGAACGGCGTCTGGGCTCCAACGTCCGCCAGGAAGGGTCCAAGCCAGAGCAGGTGATTGGCGATGCGGTTGAGCTCCAGCATCAGCACCCGGATGTAGCTCGCCCGCTTGGGGACAGGGATATTCGCCAGTTTTTCCGGGGCGTTCACCACGATCGCCTCATAGAACATCCCCGCCGCGTAGTCCATGCGGCTCACGTAGGGCACGAACATCACGTTCGTGCGGTTCTCAGCGATCTTCTCCATGCCGCGATGGAGGTAACCGATCACCGGTTCACAGTCGACCACGTCCTCACCATCGAGGGTGACGACAAGCCGCAGCACCCCGTGCATGGAGGGGTGGTGGGGCCCGAAGTTCACCACCATGGGCTCCGTGCGCGTTTCCAGCTGCGTCATGGGAGCGGTGGTCCGATCGATGTGTAGATCTTAAGGAGTCTTCGCCTGTGGCTTGTGCCCCCCTTCAGCCATGTACCCGTGCTGGCCGATGCGGTGCTGGACGCGGCCCGGCAGACCCCCCGTCCGGATGGCTTGTTGATCGATGCCACCCTCGGTGGTGGCGGCCACAGCGCCCTGTTGCTGGAACAGCATTCCGGCCTTCGCTTGATTGGTTTGGATCAGGACGCCACGGCCCGGGCAGCGGCGGCGGAGCGTCTGGCCCCCTTCGGCGATCGGGTCTCGATTGTGGCCACCAACTTTGCCGACTATGTGCCGCCAGAGCCCGCCGTGATGGTGCTGGCGGATCTGGGGGTGAGCAGCCCGCAGTTGGATGTGGCGGAGCGGGGCTTCAGTTTTCGCCTGGATGGTCCCCTGGACATGCGGATGAATGCCAGCGGTGAGGGGGAGACTGCGGCTGAGTTGATTGATCGCCTTGAGGAGAACGCGCTGGCGGATCTGATCTATGGCTACGGGGAAGAGCGGCTCTCCCGCCGCATCGCCCGGCGGATCAAAGCCGATCTCAAAGACAAGGGCTCCTATGACGGCACCGCGGCCTTGGCCTACGCCGTGGCCGGTTGCTATCCCCCCAAGGCGCGGCGGGGGCGGATTCACCCCGCCACCCGCACCTTTCAGGCCCTTCGGATTGCCGTGAACGATGAGCTGGGGGTGCTGGATCGCCTGCTGCTGCAGGCCCCTGACTGGCTTGAGCCCGAGGGCCTGCTGGGGATCATCAGTTTTCACTCCCTGGAAGACCGCCGCGTCAAAACCGCCTTCCTGCGCGATGAGCGCTTGCAACGGATCACCCGCAAGCCGGTGGTGGCGACTGAGCAGGAGGAAGAGGCCAACCCCCGCAGCCGTAGTGCCAAATGGCGGGTGGCCCAGCGTTTGGCCCTTGCTTAGCGACCGCTGAGGAGCCCGGCGGCAGCAGCGGCGTCGGTGATCGCGGCAATGGCTTGATCAACTTCCGCGGCTGTGGTCTCGCGCCCCAGGCTCAGCCGCAGGGAGGCTTCGGCTTCAGCGCGCGAGCGACCGATCGCAAGTAGTACATGGGATGGCGCTCCGTTGCTGCAGGCGGAGCCACTGCTGCAGGCCAGTTGCGGGCGCAGGGCCCGGTGCAGGCGGCTGCCGTTCACTCCAGGCAGGCTGATGTTGAGGTTGTGGGGCAGGCGCGGCTGTAGGGCTCCATTGAGCAGCACGCCGGGGAGGTCTTGCTGCAGGCCTTCCCAAAGCTGATTGCGTAAATGCTCAAGCCGGCCGTTGCGCTGCTCCTGCTCCTGCATTGCCAGGCGGGCTGCTGCGGCAAAGCCCACGATCAAGGCAGTGGGCAGGGTGCCGGCCCGGAGCCCCGCTTCCTGGCCGCCCCCCCACTGCAGCGGTTCGATGGCGATGCCCTCCCGCAGCACCAGGGCGCCGATGCCCTTAGGGCCGTAGAGCTTGTGAGCACTGAGGCTGAGCAGGTCAACCCCCAGGGCATCAGGGTTCAGCTGCAGCGTTCCGAAGGCCTGGGCCCCGTCGCTATGCAGAGTGATGCCGTGGGCCTGGCAGAGAGCCCCCAGCTGCTCGAGCGGCTGAAGCACGCCGATTTCGTTGTTGGCCGCCATCACGCTCACCAGCCGCGTCTCGGGGGTGATCGCCGCCTCCAGCTGCTCTGGGCTGATCAGTCCATCGGGGCCCGGGTCCAGCAGGGTGACGTTGAACCCTTCTCGTTGCAGTTGCTTTAGCGGATCGAGCACGGCGTGGTGTTCGGTGGCCACGCTGATCAGATGAGCCCTGCCTAGGGCGCGGGCATGGCCCAACAGGGCCAGGTTGTTGGCTTCGGTGGCGCCGCTGGTGAACACCAGCCGCTCCGGGTTCACCCCCACCGCCTCCGCCAGCTGGCGCCGCGCCAGCTTCACTGCTGCTGAGGCGCTCAGGCCGAGCCGATGCTGCCGGCTGGAGGGATTGCCCCAATCCGTACTCCAAAAAGGCGCCATCGCCTGCACCACCTCGGCCGCACAGGGGGTGGTGGCCTGGAAATCAAAGGCGAGAGCCGAGCCGCTCAGGACGATTCAGGCAGATGTTGCGATCATGGTGCTGTATTGCGAACAGCACTGGCATGGGTCTGCGAATGCCGATGGCTCTGCTGGGCTTGGGGGGGCTGATCTGGGCACAGCCCGTGAGTAGTTTCGATCGTGAGCAGGTGCTGGAGCAGATGCGGCAATCGCGGCCAGCTGATCTCAAGGTGCTGATCGAACGCCCGGCCCCTGTTGGCATCCTTTCGATCGGGATTTATGGGGTCAAGCCAGTTTCGTCGAATCCCGATACCCGCAGCTACAGCTTGTGGGAGGAGTCGGCGTCGGATCTAAACGTCTATGTCGAGAGCGTCAACTGCTCCACCACCAAGCCTGTGCGGGTGAAACGCACCCCGATGGCGGTTTACGTGCGCACCCTCAATCCCGGTGGTCCCATCACTGATGTCAACCGGGAAGATCACCTGGTGTGGTGGGCGGCCTGCGTGCCGGAGGTGGCGGGAACCGACCCTGCCATGTTGCGGCAAAAGGCCCTGGATCTGGGCTTTTCCACCCTGATTCCCGAACAGCAGGAGCAGTTACCCGCACTGGCCCGTTGAGCGCGTGCTCCATACATTGCGACAAGAGCGATTCCGGCCATGAGCGACGCGCCTACTCCCACCGCTGAATCCGCAGAGGCCGCGGCGCCCGCCCCGCGCCTGTTGCTCGTGGACGACGAGCCCGGTCTGCGCACGGCGGTGCAGGCCTACCTGGAAGACGAAGGCTTTGACGTGACCACTGCGGTGGACGGGGAAGAGGGGTTCAGCAAGGCCCAGCAGATGTTGCCGGATGTGGTGATCAGCGACGTGATGATGCCGCGGCTGGATGGCTATGGCTTGCTGCAGAAGTTGCGCGCCGATGAACGGCTCGGCGGCACTCCGGTGATCTTCCTCACCGCCAAGGGCATGACGGCGGACCGCACCCAGGGTTATCTGGCCGGGGTGGATGACTACATCCCCAAGCCCTTCGACCCCGATGAGCTGGTGGCGCGGGTGCGCAACGTGGCCCAGCGCCAGCAACGGCTGTTGCAGGAAGCAGCGCGCTTCGCCGATACCGATATGGGCCAGATGGCCAAGCAGATCACCGAGATTCGTTCGTTGCTCGCCCAGGCGGAAGCGCTGCCCTCCACAGAGCCTGTGGTGCACAGCTTCACGCCGCGGGAGGCGAGTGTGCTCCAGCTGGTGGCTGAGGGCCTGATGAACAAGGAGATTGCCCGTCAGCTGGAGACCTCGATCCGCAATGTCGAGAAGTACGTGAGCCGTCTGTTCAACAAGACGGGTACCTCCAGCCGCACGGAACTGGTGCGCTACGCCCTGGAGCACCGTCTGGTGACTTGAAGCCGGCCGCGCTCAATGATGGCTGGACCTATCGCGACAAGGTGCCGCGGGCCGATGCCGGCACCTCGGTGAGCGATTGGCTTGCAGACCGCTACCGCCACTCCGATGGGTTGGTGTGGCAGCAGCGAATTGCGGCTGGTGAGCTGGATTGGAACGGCGCATTGCTCACCGGTGATAGAGCACTGCAGGGGGGGGACACCCTCTGTTGGCGGCGTCCGCCCTGGCTAGAGGAGGCGATCCCGGATCAATGGGAGATGCTCCACGACGACGGCGACCTGTTGGTGATCAACAAGCCCTCCGGCTTGCCGGTGATGCCTGGTGGTGGCTTCCTGTGCCACACGCTCACGGCCTTGCTTGAGCCCACCGGTGCCCGGCCGGTGCACCGCCTGGGGCGCTTCACCTCCGGCCTGCAGGTGTGTGCCCGCACGCCGCAAACGCGAGCCCTCTGGTCCAAGCAATTCCGGCCCGAAGGCGGTTGCCGCAAGGTGTATCAGGCCTGGAGCTATCGGGTGCCAGGGTTGGAGCTGGGCCAGTGCTTGACGGTGAGCAGTGATGTGGTGCAACGGCCGCATCCGCTCTTGGGTTGGATCTGGGGGCCGGAACCGCTCGACGATGAGCCGATCCGCAAACGGCTCTCAGCCCGCTCCGAGCTGGAGCTGTTGGAGCGCACGGCTGAGGGCGATCGCTTGCAAGTGACAATCACCACCGGCCGGCCGCATCAGATCCGGATTCATCTGGCGCAGCTGGGTAGTCCGCTGCTGGGGGATCCGCTGTATCTCCGCAATCGCGAGATCACAGCAACAGCAACCCCCGGGGATGGCGGCTACCGGCTGCATGCCTGGCGGCTTTCGGGTCTCCCTCACTTGGGGGAGACAACACTCCAGGTGGATCCCCCAAGTGAGGGAGATCAGGCTTTGCGGAACTCGATCAAGCGCGAGAAGTAGAAGGGGGCCTTGTTCAGGCTGCGGCGCACCAGCTTGAAGCCGCAGGCTTCTGCCGCTTTGACGATGCCGTCTTCTTTGAGCGTGTAGGCCCGGGTGGTTTTGCTCGGGCCGGGGAACAGTTGGCCAATGCCCTTCAGCAGCGCCAGCAGCGGGGTGTAGGGCGCAAAGCTCACAATCAGGCGCTCTTCGGTGAGGCTGCAGAGGTGTTTCACCATCTCCTCAGCCGGTTGCTGGGGGTAGTGGATGAACACATCCAGGCAGCACACCGTGTGGAAGGAGCCGCTCAGACTTTCCAGGTCACTGGCGAAGAAGTTCAGCTTGGCCATGTCGAGGCCGGCCTCGCGGGCCCGGCGCTCCGCTTCCCGGGCCATGGCCTCGGAAATGTCACTGGCGTTGATGGATCCAGCGCCCATGGCCGCCAGCGGAAGGCTCAGGCTGCCCACACCGCAGCCGGCATCGCAGAAGCTCGCCTGGCTGAGTTCACCGCTTTCCGTAATCCAGGCCAGCACCTCATCAACGGTTTTTTGGTGACCGATGCGGATGTTGCGCTGCACCTTGTTCACGTCGTCGCTGTCGCTGTAGATGCGGTTCCAGCGGTCGAAGCCTGTGGTTTCGAAATAGCCCTTCACCTCCTTCTTCTCGGCCTGTTTCTGCTCCAGCAGCTGATCGGGGGCCATGGCGGAAGGGTTTGCGTCGGCGGGATCCTAAGCAGCGCAGGCCCAGTGCAGCTCACCCTCCTGCTGGTGCCAGCGCAGCAGCTGCGTCAGTGGCCTTCCGATCAGGGCGTCCAGGCACCCCGTTGCATCGCCAATCACCCGCCTCGGTGCCACCGTGGCGCTCCAGATTGCAGCGCTGGGGCTGTTACTCCAGCGGGCCAGCCGCTTCACCCCCTCCAGTTGCGGCAGGGTGACTCCCGCCAGGGTGCCGTCATCGAGCCGGCAGGTGCCGTTCTTCACCAGCAGCACCCGCTCGTCCCAGCGGTGTTCGCCGTCGGCCAGGCCGTAGGGGGCCAATGCATCACTCACCAGCACCGTCTGCTTCGGTGCCAGCCGTTGCAACAGCACCGCCATCGTGGGGTGGACGTGCACGCCATCGGCGATCAGCCCCAGGGCAATCCCCCCGCGCCTGCAGGCTTCCCCCAGTGGTCCCGGTGCCCGGTGGTGCAAGCCCGGCATGGCATTGAAGGCGTGGGTGAGCATGGCCACCCCCTGATCGAAACCGGTGCTGGCCTGTTCGGCAGTGGCGGCGCTGTGCCCCAGGGCCACGTTGATGCCCAGCTCCCGCAGCCGCCCGATCACCGCAGCGGCCCCCTCCAGTTCGGGGGCCAGGGTGACCAGGGCAATCTCTTCTTCGAACCCGCCGATTCGTTCCTCGAGAGCCTCCAGGCTGGGGCTGGTCAGGTGTTCACGGGGATGGGCACCGCGGCGGGCCTCCGCCAGGAAAGGACCCTCCAGATGGGCACCCAGCAGCCGGCAACGGCCTGGCCGGTGTTGCTGCCGCGTCTGCCGCAGCATGGCCAGGGCTTGGCGCAGCGGTGCGATGCCGCAGGTAACCAGGGTTGGTGCGATCGCTTCGACCCCATCGCGCCACAACAGCTCGAGCAGTTCCTCAAGCCGGGGCAGATCCGCCGCACTCAGTTCCGGGAAGGCCAGCCCCAGTCCGCCATTGATCTGCAGGTCAACACCCCGGGGGCTGAGCCAGTCGCCGTTCCAGTCTTCATCAGTCTGTTGAGCCTCTGCGCCCATCGCGTCGATGCGGCAGATCAGCCCCTGGTCGTCGAGGTCGATGCCGTAGCGCTGGTCTCCGTCCCCAGGCAGGGGAACCGGCAAACGAACGTTGGATATCCGGTGCATCAACGCAACACTGGCCGGGGCAGCCATGGGGGGACACGATGGCAGTCTTGCCCCTCTGCGTTGTGCCGCCAGTGCTCCCCCGAGTTGCCGTTGTGATGGGAAGTGACTCTGACTTGCCCACCATGGAACCCGCTGCCGCCATCCTGCGCGAGCTGGGAGTGGAGGTGGAGGTTCGGGTGCTCTCGGCCCACCGCACCCCTTTGGAGATGGTGAACTTCGCTCAAGCAGCCCGGGACCAGGGATTTGGGGTGATCGTCGCCGGTGCCGGTGGGGCGGCCCATCTCCCCGGCATGGTGGCCGCCCTCACCACACTGCCCGTGATCGGCGTGCCGGTGAAAAGTCGGGCGCTGTCCGGCGTCGATTCCCTTCACTCGATCGTGCAGATGCCGGGGGGGATTCCCGTGGCCACCGTCGCCATCGGTGGGGGCCTCAACGCTGGCTTGCTGGCGGCCCAGATCCTTTCGGTGGCCGATGCTGGCTTGGCCCAGAAACTTGAGGCCTACCGCAGCAGCCTCCACGATGCTGTGGTGGCCAAGGATGCGCGCTTGGTTGTTCTCGGCAGCACGGATTACCTCTCCCAGATGGATTCATGAATGTTCCTGTTCGTTCCACGCTGCTTGGGGCGGTGGTGCCTGCGGCGATCGTCTATGCGGTCGCCCTGGTCTGGAGCGCCTCAGAGGGCATCAGCGCCAAGATGGTGTTGAGGGATTTGGCCCAGTCCTGCAAGGCCCCTCTCGGAGAAGGTTTCCTCTCCAGCGTGGGCTATCTGCTTTGGATGGCGGCGGCTGCCATTGCCTTATTTGCAGCGTCCACCCGGCAGATCCAAGGCTCCGTTCTGAACCGCCAATTCGCCTTCTGTGGTGGCGGCTTCTCGCTTTGGCTGTGCCTCGACGACATGTTTTTGGTGCATGACCGCTAACTCGGCGAGGCCTTCCTCTACATCACCTACGCCTTTTTCACCGGGCTGTTGTTGTTTCGGTTCTGTGGGCCACTGCGGCGCTTCGGTGGTGACACCTTTTTGGTTTCCGTTGTGTTGTTGGGTCTGTCGGTTCTGACCGATGCCCTCCAGTGGCTGTGGCCGAATTCCTACGAGACGGTGCAGATCTTTGAGGAGGGTTTCAAATTCCTCGGGATTGCCGTATGGCTCAGTTTTTGGTGCCATTACGTCAGTTCCGCTTCCAAGCCGGCCTCCCTTGAGCAGCACTGATCGATTCGCGTCATCGTTTCGATGACGCCCTGGCCGGCCTGGTTGCGACTTGGTCTTCTGTTACCGCTGCTGGGCTTGAACGCCTTTGTGTTGAAGCGCTTGCTGGTGCAGTTCGCCCCATTCCCCGGGCTGTTCCTCACCGCGGCTTTGATCGCCTTTTTGTTGGACTTGCCCTGCCGCTGGCTCGCGCAACGGGGCCTTCCGCGCGCCTGGGCCATCGTCAGTGTCGTCCTGATGACCCTGGGGCTCCTGGTCTGGGCGGCTGTGGCCTTAGTGCCTCTACTGATTGAACAGCTGAGCCAATTGATCAGTGCCTCGCCATCTCTGCTCACGGCGGCAGAGCAGTGGATCGATCGAGGTCAGCTCTGGGTGCTCGACCATGGCCTGCCTGCAGATTTCGCTGATCTCAGTAGTGATCTGGTGGCCCAGTTCAGTCGGCTGGCCACGCAACTGAGCCAGCGCCTATTGGGCCTGTTAGGGGCAACGGTGGGCACCACGATCAATGTGGTGATCGTGCTGGTGCTGGCGGTTTTTCTGCTGTTGGGGGCGGATCCGATCGTCGATGGCCTGGCCCGTTGGCTGCCTGATCGTTGGCGAGATCTGGTGCAGACGACCCTCGAGCGCACCTTTCGCGGCTATTTCGCCGGCCAGGTGGTGTTGGCACTGATTCTCAGTGGTGGTCAGCTTCTGGTCTTCACCGCCCTCAAAATTCCCTACGGCGTCTTGTTCGCCGTGCTGATCGGCTTCACCACATTGGTGCCCTATGCCAGTGCCGTGTCGATCGTTTCGGTGAGTGCGGTGCTGGCGGTTCAAGACCCCCGCACAGGCCTTGAGCTGCTCGCCGCGGCGATCGTGGTGGGTCAGATCGTGGATCAGGTGATCCAACCGCGGCTGATGGGCAGCATCGTGGGTTTGCAACCGGCCTGGTTGCTGATCTCTCTGCCGATCGGTGCTCGGGTGGGCGCCATCTTCGGCTTCGGTGAGTTGCTGGGACTGCTGTTGGCAGTGCCTATGGCCAGTTGCATCAAGACCCTGGCGGATGCCGCCCGGGCCGGCGACGGCGAACTCAGGCCGCCGGAATCACCCCACGCTCCTGGAGCGCTTTGATCACCAGCTCCACGGAGTCGGCCAGATCCTGCTTGCCGGTGTCGATCTTGAGCTCGGGCGTCTCCGGTGCTTCGTAGGGGCTCGAGATGCCGGTGAATTCCTTGATCTGCCCCGCCCGTGCCTTGGCGTACAGACCTTTGGGATCGCGGGATTCGCAGACCTCGAGATCAGCTGCGCAGAACACCTCGAGGAAGTCACCGTCCTTCACCAGGCCCCGGGCCTTGTCCCGGTCAGCACGGAAGGGAGAAACAAAGGCGGTCAGCACGATCACGCCCGCATCCAGGAACAGCTTGGCCACTTCACCGATGCGGCGGATGTTCTCCTCACGGTCGGCATCGGAAAAGCCCAGGTCTTTGCAGAGGCCGTGGCGAATGTTGTCCCCATCCAGCACGTAGGTGGCGAGTCCCCTCTCAAACAGAGCCGCGTTAACGGCATTGGCCAGGGTGCTCTTGCCGGAGCCGGACAGTCCGGTGAACCAAAGAATGGTGCTGCGGTGACCGCGCTGCTTCGAGCGCTCGTCGCGGCCCACCGAGGCCTCATGCCAGGCGATGTTGGTGGATGCACCCTTGTTGGTGAGTTCTCCGTAGGTAGGGCTGGCAGTCATGGCCACGGCATGAAGTGGCGGCCATTCTCCCTTAACCCCCAGCCCGTTTCGGCCGGTATCCCTCCTTGCTGAGTAGCTCGAGCGCCAGATCAACCTGATCTCCTTGCAGTTCGATCACGCCGTCCCTGGTGGTACCGCCACTGCCGATGCGTGATTTGAGCTTCTTAAGCAGCGCTTTGAAGCCCGCTGCATCCAGCTCCAGCCCTCGAATCACCGTCACGGTTTTGCCCCCTTTGCCCCCGCGGGTGGGCTGCACCCGCACCATTTGTTGCGCCTTCGCCGTGGGATCCGCCGCAGGTCCGCTCGGTCGTTGCAGGCTCTCGGCACTGCTGAATTCCTGCCAGCCTCCCTTCGGCATCCACCCATCGCAACCGGGTTGCATTGTCGATGACTGCCCATGCGGCGCCCCATGGCGTGACCGCCTGCTTACGCTGACCCGACGCTCCGCCGTGGATCCGTGACCAGCACCCTGCCCAACACCAGCACTCCGGATCCCTCCAGCCTGCAGCCAGCGGTGCGCCCCGGAGCCCACGGTCGCTTTGGACGATTCGGCGGCCAGTACGTGCCCGAGACCCTGATGCCGGCGTTGGCAGAACTAGAGCAAGCGGCGGTCCATGCTTGGAATGACCCAGCTTTCACCGCTGAGCTCAATCACCTGCTCAAGAACTACGTCGGCCGGGCGACACCGTTGTACGAGGCCGAGCGTCTCACCGCTCATTACCGCCGCCTCGATGGTGGCCCCCGCATCTGGCTGAAGCGAGAAGACCTCAACCACACCGGTGCCCACAAGATCAACAACGCCCTTGGGCAGGCCCTGCTGGCGCTACGCATGGGCAAGAAGCGGATCATTGCCGAGACCGGTGCGGGTCAGCATGGCGTCGCCACGGCCACGGTCTGTGCCCGCTTCGGTCTGGAGTGTGTGATCTACATGGGGGCGGAAGACATGCGCCGTCAAGCCCTCAACGTGTTCCGCATGCGCCTTCTGGGCGCCACGGTGCAACCGGTGACGGCCGGCACCGCCACCCTCAAGGACGCCACCAGTGAAGCCATCCGCGACTGGGTGACCAATGTTGAGTCCACCCACTACATCCTGGGATCCGTTGCTGGTCCGCACCCCTACCCGATGTTGGTGCGGGATTTCCATGCCGTGATCGGCGAAGAGTCCAAGCAGCAGTGCCATGAGGCCTTCGGTCGGCTGCCCGATGTGCTGATGGCCTGCGTTGGCGGTGGCTCCAATGCCATGGGCCTTTTCCATCCTTTTGTTCAGGACACGTCTGTGCGTCTGATCGGTGTCGAGGCCGCTGGTGATGGCGTGGCCACCGGTCGCCATGCCGCGACGATCACCGAGGGCCGTGCCGGCGTGCTGCATGGCGCCATGAGCCTGCTGCTGCAGGACGGCGACGGCCAGGTGATGGAGGCCCACTCCATCAGTGCCGGTCTTGATTACCCCGGGGTTGGTCCGGAGCACAGCTACCTGCGTGAGATCGGGCGTGCTGAGTACGCCGCTGTCACCGATCAACAGGCCCTCGATGCCCTGCGCCTGGTGAGTGAGCTTGAGGGCATCATTCCCGCCCTGGAAACCGCCCACGCTTTCGCCTGGCTTGAGCAGCTTTGCCCCACCTTGGCTGATGGCACGGAAGTGGTGATCAACTGCTCCGGTCGCGGCGATAAGGACGTCAACACCGTGGCGGAGAAGCTGGGGGCTCAGCTCTGACGGTCTGGCTTCAGGCCAGCAGCAATTCCAGGTGCCGGGCCACCCGCTTCACCGCCGCCCGTGCCGTGGCATACGCCATGCGCATCGGGCCCACCAGGGCCACATGGCCCAGCCCCTCGTTGCAGTGGTAGGGGGCCTGAACTACGGCACAGGCCTCCAGCGCTGGCTGCGGATGTTCGTCCCCGATCCACACCCGTGCGGATTCACCGCGGCTGATCAAGGTCCCAGGTTGCTCGTCGATCAGTTCAAGTAGCGGTCGAAGGCTGGACGTGCTTTCAAATTCCGGTTCGCTCACCAGCCTGGAGAGGCCATGCACCACCACTTGCGTGGAGTTGGTGGGTGTCGGCTGTTCAAGGGCGTTGCGCAGCACAGCGCCGCTGCTTAGCAGCTGCCTGGGCAGAGCCTCCCAGTTCAGGTCTCCCTGCTCGAGCTGTGCCGACGCCCAACGTTCCATCGCGGTGAGTTCGGTTTCAGCCCCGTGGGGAAGGCGCAGGTTGAGGTGGCTGGCCCGGCCACTGGCTTCCACCAGCATCACCAGCAGTCGATCACCGCTGGGCACCAGACGGATCGTCTCCAATTGGCGGTTCTCCTGCTGCGGTTGGGTGATCAGGCTCATCAGGCCGGTGAAATCCGTCAGCCGCCGTGCCACATGCATCAGCAGGTCGTCCAAACCGGCCCAACGAAGACTGAGTCCGGTGAGCTCCCGTTCCAGGTGTTGAACGGCGATGCCGGGTTCTGGTAGCAGCGCATCCACGTAGTGCCGGTATCCCATCGGACTGGGAACGCGTCCTGCGGACGTGTGCGGTTGCTGCAGCAGTCCGCGGCGCTCAAGTGCCCCCATGGCGGAGCGAATGGTGGCGGAGCTGGCAGGGATGCCGAAGCGTTGCACCAGGGTGCGGCTGCCCACCGGCTCCATCGTGTCGACGTAGTGGTGCACCGTCGCCTGAAGCACCTGTTCTTGCCGAAGGGACAGGGGCTTGCTCATCAGTAGCGGGGAACGCTGGGATCAACCTGAAGGCTCCAGGCATCAATGCCTCCCTCAAGGTTCCACACCTCAAGGCCCCAAGGTTGGTCCAGCAGCCACAGGCCGAAGTGGTAGCTGCGCATGCCGGCATGGCAGACCACCACGACGGGTTGATCGGGTTTGAGGTCGGCCTGCAGTGTTCCAAGCCATGCATTGGATTGGCTCAGGGGGCGGTGCAGCACCGCACCTGGGAAGGCAGCGATCGCGAGCTCAGCCTCCTCGCGCACATCCACCAATTGCGGGGAAGGTCGCTCGCTTTGCAGCCATTGCTGCAGTTCAGAGGCTTGGATTGGTTGTGGTTGTTGGGATTGGCCCATGGCGCCATTCTGCGGTGATGGACAAAAATGAGGCGACCCGAGACCGCCGGCCCATGAAGGCTCGCCCCTTCCTCAGCGCTGCCGGCGCTGTGCTGTTGTCGCTGCTTTTGCTGGCCGTTGGCCTGCTCTGGACCATGAACCGCCAGAGCCCCCTGCAGCTGGCAGAGCAGCCGTTGCATCTGCCTCGGGCGGCCCGGTTTGTGCCCCGGGATGCTGATTTGTCCCTCCATTGGCTGGCCGATCCCGGACGGTTGCCGGCCTATGCCCAGGCCGTTGCCCCTGCCTCCCAACGCCGCGATGCCCGTGATGGCGCCCGGCAGTGGCGCGAAGGCGTCTTTGCCTTGGCGGGCCTCCAGTTCGGTCTTGAGCTGGAGCCCTGGCTTGGTGAGGAGGTCAGCCTCACCCTCATCGATGGGGACACCAACGCCGGTTGGGTGTTGGCTTTAACCAGTCGGGATAACGATGGCGCCCGGCGATTTCTGCAACGGTTCTGGCAGACCCGCAGCTTGGCGGGCACCGACCTGCAGATCAGCAGTTATCGCGGCATCGGTGTGATTAGCGGCCAGGGAGCGTTGGTGGGGCATGACCCCCAACCCCTGGCCACGGCCTTGATTGACGACGACTTGCTCCTCGTGGCCTCAGGCCGGGGCGTGCTGGAGCAGGCCCTCGATGTCTCGCAGCTCCCGGATCAGCATCAGCTGGGGGATCAACGCCTGCAGCGTCAGGTGGCTGAGCTCGGCGAGGGCGTGGCTCTGTTGACGGCATCGCCCCACGCCCTTGAGCATTGGTTGCAGCTGCCGGAGCTGGTGGCCCAACGGGACGACCTGAGCGGACTCGTGGCATCACTGCGGCCGGAGGGTTCAACCCTGGCGGTGGATGGGAGGCTGGGGTTCCAGCAAGCCCTTGGCACTGCCCCCTGGCCTGGGCTCACGGATCTGACCGCTTCGGCCGGCGGCCATGCCCGCTGGCTGGCTCATCTGCAGAGTCCAGCCCGTTTGTTGGATCCCAGCGAAAACCATCCGTTGGCCCAGTGGTTCGCTCCTGTGTTGGAGCAGCACTTGGCGGACCGGCCGGCGGCAGATGCTGTTGTTGAAGCCGATGACGGCCCTCTCCTCTGGCAGGACCAACCCGAGGGCTGGCTGCTGGCCACCCGCCCGCAAAACCCTGCCCGGGATGCGGTGGACGCCCGTTTGCAGGAGCAGGGTCTGACCCGTTCTGAGCTGGAGGGCGATGGAGAGGTGTTGAGCGTTTGGACGCGTCTGGTGCGCCAGCGGGGACGCCAGCCGGGGGTGGACGCTCAATTGGCCGTGGCTCAGGTTCGCTCGTCAGCGTTGAATTGGTGGGGGGAGTCCTTGATGGCTCTGGCGCAGCGCCAGAACGGGCGTGCCCTCCAGCCTCGCTTGAACCAGTGGCAGGAGCTCACAGCGTCCTCCCAACCCGCGCAGGCCCTAATGCTGGCCGATGAGCCCGCCCGCGCACTGTTGGGGCAATGGCGGCCATGGGCCCTGCTGCAGGTGATGGCGGGGCGGCCTCTCCAGGACCAGGTCCGCGGCCTTGCGGTTGCCATCGACGTTGATCGTCAGGAGCAGGGCGGTACCGAGATTCCGTTGCATGCCCGGCTCGAGCTTGGCTGACCTGGTGCTGTTGCGGCATGGCATCGCCGAACCCCGCCAGGCGGGCCAGGACCATCTGGAACGCCCCTTGACCGCCGCCGGCCGTCAGCGAACTCAGCTGGTGATGGCGGCCCTGGTGCAACGGGGGCTGCGGTTGGATCGCCTGCTCTCGAGTCCTTACCGTCGGGCTTTGCAAACGGCGGAACTGGCTATGGAGGCAGGGCTCGCTTCAGAGCTTGCGGTGGACGAACGCCTTCAACCTGGAGGCGCCTTTGAAACGTTGCTGACGCCGTGGGATGGACACCTCGGTCTGGTGGGCCATGAGCCGGACCTTGGCGATCTGGCCTGCGCTCTTCTGAGGTGTGCCCCCGGTGCCCTGGTGCTGAAGAAAGCTGGTGTGATCCAGCTGCGTCGTTCCGCGGGTCAGTGGCAGTTGCAGGCCTTGCTTCGGCCAGCACTGTTGATTGACGATTTAAGTTGCTATTAGAGGCAATCAGGCGGTGGTCCAGCAGCAGACAGGCGACCTGCGCCATGCGCGGACCGGGATCGAACTGCGTCCAGGCCTCGATGGCGTGCCGGCAACCCAGTCGGCGATCTGCGATATCGATGGAGAGCAGGGGCTGCTCACCTATCGCGGTTACCCGATGCAGGATCTGTCGGCCAACAGCAGCTTCCTTGAAACGGCCTACCTGCTGATCTGGGGAGAGCTGCCCAGCCGTGACCAGTTGGCGGAGTTTGAGCACGCGGTGCAAATGCACCGGCGGGTCAGCTTCCGGGTGAGGGACATGATGAAGTGCTTCCCGGCCAGTGGCCATCCGATGGACGCGCTGCAGTCCAGTGCCGCTTCCCTGGGGCTGTTCTATTCGCGCCGGGCGATCGACGACCCGCAGTACATCTATGACGCGGTGGTGCGGCTGATTGCCAAGATCCCCACGATGGTGGCTGCCTTTCAGCTGATCCGCAAAGGCCAGGACCCAATCCAGCCCAGGGATGATCTGGCCTACTCCGCCAATTTCCTTTACATGCTCACGGAACGTGAGCCGGATCCCCTGGCGGCGCGGATCTTTGATCGATGCCTGATGCTCCATGCCGAGCACAGCCTCAACGCCAGCACCTTCAGTGCCCGGGTCACCGCTAGCACCCTTACCGACCCCTACGCCGTGGTGGCTTCAGCCGTTGGCACCCTGGCGGGCCCACTCCACGGCGGCGCCAATGAAGACGTCCTTGCCATGCTCGAGCAGGTGGGAAGTCCCGAGAACGCTGGCGCCTTTTTGGATGAGGCCATCGCTGCCAAGCGCAAAATCATGGGCTTCGGCCACCGGGAATACAAGGTGAAAGACCCCCGTGCCGTAATCCTGCAGGCCCTGGTGGAGGAGATGTTCGCCAGCTTCGGCCATGACGACCTCTACGACGTGGCCCGGGCGATTGAAGAGGAAGCAGCGTCCCGTCTTGGCCCCAAGGGGATCTATCCCAACGTGGATTTCTATTCGGGCCTGGTGTATCGCAAGCTCGGCATCCCCAGGGATCTGTTCACGCCGGTCTTCGCCATCGCCAGGGTTGCCGGCTGGCTGGCCCATTGGCGGGAGCAGCTCGGGGCGAACCGAATTTTCCGGCCTTCGCAGATCTACTCCGGATCCCAGCCACGCTCCTGGATGCCCATTGAGGAGCGCGTCTCGGCTCCGGCCGCCTAAGTTGCACGCACTTCCGTCGACACCATGGTGAGTCCGGGACTGGACCTGGAATTGAGCTTTAGCCAGGCCCTGCAAGGGTTTGGCTTCTCCCCAGAGGTGGCGAGGCTGCTTTGGTTGCCGCTGCCGATGCTGCTGGTCCTGGTGGCTGCAGTGGTGGGTGTGCTGGTTTCGGTCTGGCTGGAACGCAAGATTTCCGCCGCCGTTCAGCAACGGATCGGTCCGGAATATGCCGGCGCTCTTGGTGTGCTTCAGCCCTTGGCCGACGGCCTCAAGCTGCTGGTCAAGGAAGACATCATTCCTTCGCGGGCCGACAGCCTCCTCTTCACCCTAGGCCCGGTGCTGGTGGTGGTGCCGGTGATCATTTCCTGGCTGATCATTCCCTTTGGTCAGAACCTGCTGATCAGCAACGTGGGCGTTGGGATCTTTCTTTGGATCTCCTTCAGCAGCATTCAGCCGATCGGCTTGTTGATGAGCGGCTATGCCTCTAACAACAAGTACTCGCTGCTCGGGGGACTCCGGGCCGCTGCTCAATCGATCAGCTACGAAATTCCCCTGGCTCTGGCGGTTCTTGCCATCGTGATGATGAGCAACTCGCTGAGCACCGTCGACATCGTGGGCCAGCAGACCGGTGCCGGCATTTTGAGTTGGAACATCTGGCGTCAGCCGGTGGGTTTCTTGATTTTCTGGATCTGTGCCCTGGCCGAGTGTGAGCGGCTGCCCTTCGACCTTCCCGAAGCTGAGGAAGAACTGGTCGCTGGCTACCAGACCGAGTACGCAGGCATGAAGTTCGCCCTCTTCTACCTGGCGGGTTACATCAACCTGGTGCTCTCGGCGGTCCTGGTCAGCGTTCTGTATCTCGGTGGCTGGGGCTTCCCGATCCCTGTGGAGTGGCTGGCCGGCTGGTTGAACCAGCCCATCGATGCACCTGTGGTGCAGGTGATCACAGGCGCCGTTGGCATCGTGATGACGGTGCTCAAGGCTTATCTGCTGGTTTTCGTGGCGATCCTTCTGCGCTGGACCACCCCCCGCGTCCGCATTGACCAGCTGCTCGACCTGGGCTGGAAGTTCCTGCTGCCCCTGTCCCTGGTAAATCTTCTGGTGACAGCAGCCCTCAAGCTCGCTTTCCCCGTTGCATTCGGCGGCTAGGTTTTCCTACCTAGGATTTCTGCGTTTCCGTCTTCGCTTCGTTCTCTCCCCTTCAGACCATGTTCGGCTTCCTCAAACAGGTCGGTGACTACACCCGGGATGCAGTCGATGCAGCTCGGAATCTGGCCCAAGGCTTTTCGGTCACGTTTGACCACATGCAGCGCCGTCCGGTCACGGTGCAGTACCCCTACGAGAAGCTCATTCCTTCCGAACGTTATAGGGGCCGGATTCACTACGAATTCGACAAGTGCATCGCATGTGAGGTGTGCGTCAGGGTGTGCCCGATCAACCTTCCGGTTGTCGATTGGGTGATGAACAAAGCCACGAAGAAGAAGGAGCTGCGCAACTACTCCATCGACTTCGGTGTCTGCATTTTCTGCGGCAACTGTGTCGAGTACTGCCCCACCAATTGCCTCTCGATGACGGAGGAGTACGAGCTGGCCGCTTTTGACCGCCACAGCCTCAACTACGACAACGTTGCCCTCGGACGTCTTCCCACCAGCGTCACCACCGATCCCTCGGTAGTTCCCCTGCGGGAACTCGCCTATCTGCCGGCGGGCGAGATGGATCCCCACGGTGTTGCTGCCGATCGCCCCCGTGCGGGCCAGCTGCCGTCACAGATGTTGGAGACCCTCACCCCTCCCGCCAAGCCCGCTGCCAAGAATGAGGGACAATCCTCCAGTGAGGCCAAGGAGGGCGACGCATGACCATCGCGACAACCACCGAGCTGATCTGTTTTCTGGTGCTGTCCGCCGTTGTGGTGATCGGCGCCCTGGGTGTGGTGCTGCTCAGCAACATCGTTTATTCCGCCTTCCTGCTGGGCGGGGTGTTCACAGCCGTTGCAGGGCTCTACCTGCTGCTGAACGCCAGTTTCGTGGCCATGGCCCAGATCCTCGTGTACGTGGGCGCGATCAATGTGTTGATCCTGTTCGCGATCATGCTCGTGAACAAGCGGGAAGACCTAAAGGCCATCGCCAATCTCACCACGCGCCGTGCGGTCTCCGCTGGTGTCTGCGCAGGTCTGCTGGCGTTGCTGGTTCGTGTTGTGGTCACCACACCCTGGCCGCTGCCCGGTCCTCCCGCTGTGGGTGAAGAAGCCACGGCCCGCATTGGTGAACACCTGTTCACCGATTACCTCCTGCCGTTTGAGGTGGCATCGGTACTGCTGTTGATGGCCATGATCGGCGCCATCGTGCTGGCCCGTCGTGATGTGTTGGCCACCGATGTGGTCACCGGTGAGGTGGCCGATCAAGGCCTGATTGAGAAGGCCCGTACTCCCCTGCTGATGAACCGAGCGGAATGATGAGCGATTTTCTTGCCACGCTTCCATCCCTGCAGGCCTACCTCTTGGTGGCCGCCATGCTCTTTTGCATCGGTGTTTGGGGCCTGATAAACAGTCGTAATGCGGTGCGGGTGCTGATGAGCATTGAGCTGATGCTTAATGCCGTGAACATCAACCTGATGGCCTTCTCCTCCTTCGTGGATGGTGATTTGATTCGCGGCCAAGTGTTCGCTGTCTTCGTGATCACGGTGGCTGCCGCTGAGGCAGCCGTTGGTCTGGCGATTCTGCTGTCGCTTTATCGCAATCGCGTTACCGTCGACATGGAGCAGTTCAACCTGCTGCGCTGGTAACCCCCGCACACCTGGGTCATGCGTCTCGATCGGGTCTGGGTGATCTATCGGGCCGACAGTCAGCCTGCCCAGCGTGAAGCCCGGCAATGTGCCAAAGAACTGAAAGCTATCGGAACCCAAGTGGTCACTGCGATGTCGGGACCACGGGTGAATCCTTTTCCAGGCTTACTGGCTGTTGAGGAGTCGTTGCCCGACCTAGCGCTGGTGCTGGGGGGGGATGGCACGGTGCTGGGAGCTGCTCGCCACCTGGCGGTGCATGACATCCCGATCCTCAGCATCAATGTGGGAGGCCATCTGGGCTTTCTTACCCACGACCGCCGTGTGTTGCGTGGCGATCAGATCTGGCAACGCCTTCAGGACGATCAGTTCGCGATCGAACGGCGCATGATGCTTCAGGCGATGGTGGATCGCCGCTCTGCAGACGACCGTGCCGCCTCCCCCGGTCTGCTGCAACAGCCGGATCTGGAAGACGATGAAGAGCACCACTGGGCCTTCAACGACTTCTACCTCCGGGCCTACCGCGATGAGATTTCGCCCACCTGCACCCTGGAGCTCGAGATCGATGGGGAAGTGATCGACCAGGTGCGTGGTGACGGTCTGATTCTCTCCACCCCCACGGGGTCCACCGGGTACGCCCTTGCAGCAGGGGGGCCCATTCTTCATCCTGGCATCGATGCCATCATCGTTGCCCCGATCTGTCCCATGAGCCTCTCCAGCCGAACGCTGGTGGTGCCGCCCCGGGCCAGGTTGGCCATCTGGCCGCTGGGGGCTGGGGATCACCGCATCAAGCTGTGGAAGGACGGTGTGGGCTGCACGGTGTTGGAACCAGGAGAGTGCTGTGTCGTTCAGCAGGCGCGCCACCATGCCTTGATGGTGTTGCTTAATCAAAGCCCGTCGTATTACCGCACCCTGTCCCACAAGCTGCACTGGGCGGGAAGCCTGCATGCGGCGCAGCCCTCGCAAAATTGATCCATGGCCTTCGAGATTGAACGCCGCTTTCTGGTGCGGTCGGATGCCTGGCGCAGCAGTGCTGGCCCAGCACAGCCGCTGCGTCAGGGCTATCTGGCCGCCAGTGCCGAAGGTGTGACAGTGCGGATGCGCCTGCGTGGTTCGGATCAGGCCTGGCTCACCCTCAAGGCTGCTGCTGATGCCGTTGGCCTGGTGCGCCATGAGTTCGAGTATCCGATCCCTGTGGCGGATGCCGAAGCCCTCTGGGATCTGGCGCCCCACCGCCTGGACAAAGTCCGCTACGCCTTGGATTGCCCTGGTGGTGACTGGGTGGTGGATTGTTTCCAGGCTGAGAACGCTCCCTTGGTGCTGGCCGAGGTGGAGCTGGCATCGGCCCAGGAGGATCTACTGATTCCGTCCTGGTGTGGAGAGGAGATCACCGGAGAGTCCCGCTGGAGCAATGCGGTGCTGGCCCAGCATCCGGTCCAGTCCTGGCCCGAGGAGCAGCGTCGCCGTTGTGGCTTGTCCTAAGGCCGGACTGGACCTGTCTACATGTTTCCTTTAGATTTGAAGTTATCTGATTGGTGGTTCATCCCAGTGGTGGGTCTGTACGACACAACTGGAATGCTTCGCTTCGCGGGATCCAGTGTGGAGGCTTGCTTGGAATACGCCACCCTGTTTCGAATTCCTGTGGGTCCCACGTCCCTGCAAAGCCTGCCGGAGCCCGTCAGCTCCTCAATCAGGGTGAAGGGGGATCGTTTTCTGGAAGGACGCAGCAGTTGAAGCCGTCCCGGCAGATCTTGCCGTTGTCCATAGCCCAGTTGAGCAGTGCCACCCGGTTTTTAGAACCGGTCTTGGTGAACACGTTGCTCACATGGTTGTCCACTGTTCGTTTGCTGATGGTGAGACGGTCAGCGATTTCCTGATTGGTCAGTCCTTCTGCCACGAGCTCGATGATCTCTACCTCCCTGGCCGAGAGGGAGATCTCCAGAGGATCCGTACCGTCATGGGAGGACATGGCTGGCCACCGCTGGGTACATGGTAGTCCGGACGATCGGTCTGATCCTGCATAGTGGGCCGGTGAAATGGAACAGGACTTGAAGACGGCGCTGCAGCGCGCGATTGAGGCCGGGGATCAGGTGCTCACGGCTGAGGTGATGCCTCCGCGCGGAGCCGATCCGACGCACATGTTGGCTATGGCCGCATCGCTGCAAGGCCGTGTCCATGCGGTGAATGTGACCGATGGCAGTCGGGCCGTGATGCGGATGAGCAGCTTGGCCTCCTGCAAGTTGTTGCTTGAGGCGGGTCTGGAGCCGGTTTTGCAGATGGCCTGCCGGGATCGCAATCGCATCGCCCTTCAATCCGACCTGCTTGGGGCTCATGCGCTGGGGATCCGCAACCTGTTGTGTCTCACCGGAGATCCGGTGCGGGCGGGCGATCAGGCGCATGCACGGCCGGTCAATGAGTTCGAGTCGGTGAAGCTGTTGCAGCAGGTGGAAGCCCTCAATCGGGGCGTGGATCCCGTGCAGGGCACCCTGCCGGATGGGGCGACCACCCTGTTTGCAGGGTGTGCCGCTGACCCACAATCCAGGAGCTGGAGCGGTCTCCAGCGTCGGTTGCAGCGCAAGCAGGCGGCGGGAGCCCGCTTCGTTCAAACCCAGATGGTGATGGACCCTGACGCGCTCGAGCGTTTCCAGCGCGAGCTGGCCGGCCCTATGGGGGTGCCCGTGCTTGCTGGCGTGTTCCTGTTGAAGTCAGCCAAGAATGCCCGGTTCATCAACCGCGTTGTGCCAGGAGCCTGCATCCCCGATGCGTTGATCCATCGGCTTGAGTGCGCCGCGAATCCCGCCATGGAGGGCGTGGCCATCGCCGCTGAACAGGTGAAGCGCTACCTCGGCATCGTGCGTGGTGTGCACCTGATGGCGATCAAGGCTGAGGAGCGCATCCCGATGATTCTGGAGCGTGCCGGACTCAGCTCGCTGCCTGGGTGAGGTCTGTTCCGAGCAGCTCCGCCATGGCTTTCTGCTGGGGCGAAGGCTCCACCAAGTCCTGACGACGGGCGTCGGTGATCAGCCAGTCGAGGGAGGCTTCCTGCAGGTCGAAGTGATCGCCGTCCTTGCCCACGCAATAGCGCCCGAACACCAGTTTCTCCAGCAGCTGCACGCCCGGGCCGATGCGCGAATAGTCGAAAATGATCGAGTTATCGACCGTGGCACCCTCACAGATGTGGCAGCTCGGGCCGATCATGGTGGGTCCAACGATCGTTGCGCCGTCTTCGATCTTGGTCATGCCGCCCACATAGACGGGGCCGCTGACGTTGATCTTGTCCCAGTTGGCGGCCACATTCAGACCGGTGTAAACCCCGGGACGCACCTCCTTGCCAGGGATGCCCACCTGACGAACGTCACCCATCAACACGCTGCGGATGGCTTGCCAGTAGTCGGGAACCTTGCCGATATCCACCCATTCGAAATCCATCGGGATGGCATAGAAGGGTGCACCGAGCTCGGCCAGTTTCGGGAACAGATCCGAGCCGATGTCGAAGGACTGCCCCGAAGGGATGTGCTCAAAGATCTCCGGCTCGAAGATGTAGATGCCGGTGTTGATCGTGTCGCTGAGGGCTTCGTCGACGCTGGGCTTTTCCTGGAAGCTTGAAATTCTGTTCTGCTCATCGGTGACCACAACGCCGTAGCTGCTCACCTGATCCTTGGGGACCCGTTTGGTAACGAGGCTGGCGATCGCGCCCTTTTCTCGGTGCTTGCGTACCGCTTCGCTGAGATCAAGGTCGATCAGCGCATCTCCGCAGAGCACCACGAAGGTGTCGTCAAAGAAATGCTGGAAATCCTGGATTTTTTTGAGCCCGCCAGCGGACCCCAGGGCACTACCGATCAGTTCACCGTCTTCAATCCGTCCTTCAAAGCTGTAAGCAATTTCAACCCCGAAACGCTGGCCATCCCGGAAGTAATTTTCAATTTCTTCGGCAAGGTGGGAGACGTTCACCATCACTTCGGTGAAACCGTGCTCCTTGAGCAGTTCCAGCAGAAATTCCATCACCGGCTTCTGCAGGATCGGAATCATCGGCTTGGGGATCACATGGGTGATCGGTTGGACCCGCGTCCCCTTACCAGCCGCCAGAATCATCGCCTTCATTGGCGTTTGGACCGGTCAATACAGGGTAGTGACCATAGACCCGGTCTTAGGCTGCCACGACCGTCTGGGTCGGCGACGGATCTGGCACCTGAAGGCTGCGGATCGGGAGTTGCGTTGCAGTGCCACTCGCGGGGATGAATTTCAGTCGCAGCGGACCGTGCAGCCAACCCTCCTGCTCCAGCTCAACCCGGCCCTGGGAGGAGAGAAACAGCAGGGCCCAGAACACCCCGACGCGGTCACAGTCCAGGTCCGCGGCGGCGGTCACCTCCCAATGCTCCACCAGTTGATCGAAGCCCACCCAGTCCAGGGCGGTCTCCCAACCGTTGAGAAACACTCCCAATGCTGCAGTTGTTTCCGGAAGCTTTTCGCGGTGGGCCAGCCCGGCTACCTGGGCGATGGCTTCACGGTTGCTGTAGCGCTTCTGCCGTTTGCGGCGGCGCGCCTCGAGTTCGTCTGATTCCAGCTGCTCGGCAATCGATTCCAGCTGTTCGATCAGCTCCCCAAGGGTGACGGGGCGACGTAACGGCGGTGGCGCCACGGGACGCCGCTGCAGATGCCGTTCCGGCCGTCGGGGTAGATCAAAGGCCGGATCCAGCCAACCTTGCCCATCGAAGTCGGCGTCGAAGTGATCTTCGACTTCGGGAGGTGGCGGAAGCATGCTGGTTTCGAGCATCTCCGCCTTGAGGCCCACCAGCACGGAGGCAGCGAGGAAGGCTTCGCTGCTTTCGGCAAGGTCCCGCTCGTAGCTGCCCCCCCGTCCGGTAAGGACGGCTGCCACCTGCCCGGGAACTTCAATGCGTTGCCGGAGTTGATCCAGAAAGCCGTCGATGACGGCAATTACATCCACATCCCATGGATCGAGATCTCCCCGCTCCGCTGCGTCTTGTAGCAGCCGAATCGCAAGGCGAGCTCCAGCATCAGCGCCGTCTTTGGGGGCCACCTGGAGCAAGTCAATTCACCCTTTCCCGGCAAGGTATCGGCCCCAAACCGTTGTCGCCAGTGCTGCCTTAAGCCGCACTGCTGGCATCGGTGACCTCTGCTTCATCGCTGTCGTCGCTCTCAGCGCTGCTCGCGCTGACGGTGGTCGCGGGGAGGAGACCCAGCTGGGTTTCAACGGTGGAGCGATAGCGGTTGAGGTCGGTCTCCAGTTCCTGGATGCGCACCTGCTGTGCTTCGTATTCGTTCGCCTTGCTGAATTGTTCAACGTTGTTGAGCATGCCGGTCCAGGCGGCGAAGAACCAGGCTGAGACGGCTCCCATTCCCGCTGCCAGCAGCAGAAGACCCGCCAAGGGCAGGGTGTACTCGACCCCGGGTAACACGTGAACCGTCGTGGGATTGGTGTTCGCCAGGGTGAAGAACACCGTGATCAGGCCGAAGCTAAAGATCAGGCCGAAGTTGATCTGACGCATGGCAGGGGGGCGTTCCCCTGGAACTTACGGACGGTTGGGTGGGAATGAATCGGAATCGATACGTGATTTATGAAGCGCCCACGGCAGGGGCCTGGATGACCGCAGGAACCGGAGCCTGGCCTCGAATCAAGGGGGCCGTCGGTGAGATCACCTGTTCCATGGCACCCAGGTTGCGGTTCACCAGGGCTTCAATCGAGCTGCGGTAGCTGTCGGTCATCAGCTTGGGATAAAGCCCGATTCCGATGATCGGCACCAGTAGGCAGCCGATGATGTACACCTCGCGCGGTTCTGCATCCACGAGGTTGGTGTGGGACACCAGCTCCTCCTTCTCTTTGCCGAAGAAGATTTCCCGCAGCATCGAGAGCAGGTAGATCGGTGTGAGAATCACGCCCACAGCGGCCAGCCCGCAGATCACTACGCGGAAAGGCAGGGTGTAGGCCTCATCCGTCGCGAAACCAGCGAAAACCATTAATTCACTGACGAATCCGCTCATGCCTGGCAGGGCCAGGGATGCGAGGGCACACACCGTCCAGAGCGCGAACATGATTCGCATCTTCTGGCCAATGCCCCCCATCTCATCCAGCTGAAGCGTGTGGGTGCGGTCGTAGGTGGCACCCACGAGGAAGAACAGGCTGGCCCCGATCAAGCCGTGGCTGATCATCTGCAGCATGGCGCCACTGGTGCCCAGGGCACTGAAGCTGCCCACCCCGATCAGCACGAAGCCCATGTGGCTGATCGAGCTGTAGGCGATCTTGCGCTTGAGGTTGCGCTGGGCGAAGGAGGTGAGGGCGGCGTAGATGATGTTCACCACCCCCAGCACGATCAGCAGTGGGGCGAACTGGGAGTGGGCTGCTGGCAGCAGCTCACAGTTGAAGCGCAGCAGGGCATAGCCCCCCATCTTCAGAAGGATGCCGGCCAAGAGCATGTGCACCGGTGCTGTGGCTTCGCCATGGGCGTCCGGCAGCCAGGTGTGTAGGGGCACGATCGGCAGTTTCACGCCAAAGGCGATCAGCAGCCCGGCGTAGCAGAGCAGTTGAAAGCCCGTGCCGAAGTCTTTGGCCGCAAGAGCGGTGTACTCAAAACTGGGGGTGCCGCCGCCGAAGAAGCCCATGGCCAGAGCGGCCAACAGAATGAACAGGGAACTGCCGGCGGTGTAGAGGATGAATTTGGTGGCGGCGTACTGGCGTTTCTTGCCGCCCCAGATGGCCAGCAGCAAATACACCGGGATCAGTTCCAGCTCCCAGGCCAAGAAGAACAGCAGCATGTCCTGCACGGCGAACACTGCGATCTGGCCGCCATCCATGGCCAGCAGCAAGAAATAAAACAAGCGCGGCTTGAAACTGACCGGCCACGCCGCCAGGCAGGCCAGGGTTGTGATGAAGCTGGTGAGCAGAATCAGCGGCATTGAGAGCCCGTCCGCACCCACCGCCCATGTGAGCCCCAGATCGGGAAGCCAGCTCACCCGTTCGGATAGCTGCAGGCCGCTCAGGCTGGGGTCATAGCCCGTGAGGTACGCCGCAACGGTGATCAGGAAGGTGATCAGCGTCACGATCAGGGCGTACCAGCGCACCTTCTTGCCATCGCCTTCGTCAGGAACGAGGGGAACCAGCAGAGCACCCACGATCGGCACCAGGATCGATAGGCTCAGCCATGGCACTGTGGCCTGCACCGGCTCGCCAAGTCCGGCGACTGCGAATTCGAACACTCTGTGAATCCGACCCTTACTGGTTGGATCGTAGAAATCATGGCCGCTGTGTCATCACCTCGATAGGCGATGACACACATGGGCGATGGGATCTAAGCGATTGGGCCGCCGATCACGCCGAACAGCACCACCAGGCCGATCACGCCGGCGAACACAATCAGGGCATAAAACTGGGCCCGTCCGGTCTCGAGATATTTGAGACCTTCTCCGCTGCCGAGGGTCAGTAGTCCGGTGAGATTCACCACGCCGTCCACCACTTTGGCGTCCACCTCGAGAACCTCCCGCGCCAGTTTGCGGCTACCCCGCACAAACAGCTTGTCGTTCAGCACATCGAGATACCACTTGTTGGCGAGGAAGGCATTCACCGCCGGGAATCGGCCTGCTACAAGTTGCCCCAGATCGATCCGACGCAGGGCATAGGCCAGAACAGCCAGGGTGATGCCAGCTACGGAGATGGCCACGGAGGCACCCGCCAGGGGCAGAAACTCGCCCCAGCTGAACTGTTCGGCCATTTCGAGGGCTTCTTCGGGATTGAGAAGGCCTGCGAAGCGGCTGTTCCAAGGGGTTCCCAGCAGGCCAATCAGCACGGAAGGCACCGCCAGAACCGCCAAGGGGGCCGCCATCGGCCAGGCCGACTCATGCACGCTGCCGCCATGGGCGTGGTGCTCGGAAGGATCTTTGCCGGCTGCGGTCAGCAGCTGGGCTTGCATGGCGGTGTCATTGCCGCGGAACTCCCCTTCAAAGGTGAGGAAATAGAGGCGGAACATGTAGAAGGCCGTCATTCCCGCCGTCAGGAAGCCCACCACCCAGAGCAGCGGGTAGCTGTTGAACGCCTGACCAAGAATTTCGTCCTTGCTCCAGAAGCCAGCCAGGGGGGGAATGCCACTGATGGCGATGCAGCCTATGAAGAAGGTGATCGAGGTGACGGGCATCTGCTTGCGCAGGCCGCCCATCAGGCGCATGTCCTGGGCGAGAACGGGCTCGTGGCCCACCACCTCCTCCATCGCGTGAATCACAGAGCCTGATCCCAGGAACAACATCGCCTTGAAGAAGGCGTGGGTCACCAGGTGGAAGATGCCGGCAACCGGGGCACCGCAACCCATAGCCAACATCATGTAGCCGAGCTGGGAGACGGTGCTGTAGGCCAGCCCCTTCTTGAGGTCCATTTGGGTTAGGGCAATGGAGGCCCCCAGGAAGCAGGTGATCGTGCCAACGACGGCGATCACGGTTTGAACGACGGGGAACTGGGCGTAGAGGGGATCGAGTCGGGCGACCAGGAACACCCCTGCGGCCACCATCGTTGCGGCGTGAATCAGAGCAGAGATCGGCGTCGGGCCCTCCATGGCATCGGGCAGCCAGACGTGGAGGGGGAATTGGGCCGACTTGGCCATCGGACCCATGAACACCAGCAAACAGAGCAGCAATGCTGCCCATGGAGCCACCGTTCCGGCGGCCAGGCCGTTCTGCAGGCCATCGGCGATTCCTTGGAAATCGAAGCTTCCGGTGGCCCAGAAGAGGCCAAGGATGCCAAGTAGCAGGCCGAAGTCACCAACCCGGTTCACCACAAAGGCCTTCTGAGCAGCGTGGGCGGCACCGTCGCGGTCGTACCAGAAGCCCACCAATAGGTAGGAGCACATGCCCACCAGTTCCCAGAAGACGTAGATCTCCAGGAGATTGGGGCTGATGATCAGTCCCAGCATGGAGCTGCTGAATAGCGCCAGGTAGGTGAAGAAGCGCACATAGCCCTTGTCGTGGGCCATGTAGCCGTGGGAATACACCAGCACCAACAGAGCGATGGTGGTGACCAGCGCCAGCATTACCGCCCCGAGTGGATCCACCACGTAGCCCATCGGCAGAACGAAGCTGCCGGCACTGGCCCAAACGAACAGATGCTCGACCGGCGGAGCGCCGTTGAGCTGGTTGAACAGGATGCTGTAGCTGAGGAACGCAGCTGCGCCGACACAGGAGATCAACAGCAGCGCAACGGGTTTGCGCAACCGGTTGATCGTGCGGTTGAAGCTGATCAATCCCAGCCCGGTCAGCACAGCGCCGAACAGGGGCAGAACGGGAATGAGCCAGGCGAGTTCCTCGGCCGAGGGCATCCGCTAAGAGCAGGTTGAAGCGAGTGTAGGCAGCTCAGCCCAGCAGGTTCTGGAGTGCTGAATTGCGCATCAATTCGGCAGCCGCCGGAATGAAGCGATGGGCCCACCAGAACACGCCGACGGCGATGGCGATGCCCAGTTGCGCCGGTCGGATGAATTCCTGCCACTGCAGTTGCTGACGTCCATCCAGCACCGCAGCGAAGGGCAAGATTGAGGTGCTGGCCTTGAGCTCTTCAAAGGCCTCGCCGAAGCGGGCCTTCAGGCGCCGGTCGCCATGCCAGACGGCAAAGAGGTGATGGCCGATCAGGCCCACGCAGGTCACCAGCATGAAGCTGCTGCCGATCCAGAGGGCGTGGGTGAGGCACCAGAGAATTTGTCCGATGGCCTGGGGATGGCGGCTGATGCGGATGATCCCTGTGGCGTAAAGACGCACCTGCGGTTTCAACACCGCCGGGATCTCCAGCAGGTTGTAGGTGGCTGGATAAAGGAAGAGGAAGCTGATGGCGGTTCCGATCCAGACGAGCGGAATCACCCCAGGCACGCCCTGGAGATTCCACAGCCGAACTCCGTCGTAGCGATGGGCCAGGAACCATCCGATCACCACAACGGCAGAGGGAATGCTGGCTGCCGCGAAGATCAGACGCCAGGCCCGTGCTCCGATCACGGCTTCAGCCCGGCTGCGCAGCGCAGCCCCACCGCTGTGAATCACCGCAAACAGGATCAGCAGCACCAGCATCACGACGCTGCTGTGGTGGGTGGAGGCCATGGCGGCTGCGTGGGAAGGGCGTGATTCTGGCTGGCGGACGTGGCGGTCCTAAATTTCCCTTGTTCCTCCGGGTGTTCCGCGGTGGCCGATCTGCCGTTCACCCTCGACCAGCTGCGGATCCTTCGCGCGATTGTCAGTGAGGGCAGCTTCAAGAAAGCCGCCGACAGTCTTTACGTCACCCAGCCAGCCGTCAGCCTTCAGATCCAGAACCTGGAGAAGCAGCTGGAGGTGTCGTTGTTTGATCGCGGTGGGCGCAAGGCTCAGCTCACCGAAGCTGGCCATCTGCTGCTGAGTTACTGCGACCGGATCCTCAGTCAGTGCCATGAAGCCTGCCGGGCCCTGGATGATCTCCACAACCTCAAAGGCGGATCCCTGATCGTGGGTGCAAGTCAGACCACCGGCACTTATTTGATGCCCCGGATGATCGGCTTGTTCCGCCAGAAATATCCGGAGGTGTCCGTGCAGCTCCAGGTCCACAGCACCCGACGCACGGGCTGGAGTGTGGCTAACGGTCAGATCGACCTGGCGATCATCGGTGGTGAATTGCCCGCGGAACTGAATGAACTGCTGCAGGTAGTGCCCTACGCCAGTGATGAGCTGGCGTTGGTGCTGCCGGTGAAGCACCCCTTGGCCCGGCTGGCTGAGCTCACCAAGGAAGACCTGTATCGCCTGGGCTTTGTCTGCCTCGATGCGCAATCCACCACCCGGAAGATGGTCGACCAGCTTCTGGCCCGCTCCGGCCTGGATGTGCAGCGTCTGCGCATCGACATGGAGTTGAACTCGCTGGAAGCCATCAAAAATGCAGTTCAGGCGGGCCTGGGTGCCGCCTTTGTTCCCGTGGTGTCGATCGAGCGGGAGTTATCGGCCGGCACGATTCATCGCCCCCAGGTGGCGGATCTGCAGGTGCGCCGCCAGCTCAAGCTGATCACCCATCCCGCCCGCTACTGCTCCCGTGCCTCGGTGGCCTTCCGCAATGACGTTCTGCCCGTCTTCGCCAGTGCTGACAGCCCGATTCGCCAGGCAGCGAAAGTCGTTCCTGAAGCGATCGGGGAGCAACTGGTTCAGAACTGATCGGCCTCTGGTGTTACCCCCACAGCGTCGTCTGCCACGCCTCGGGTCAGGAATTTGTTCTCACTGATATCGGTTTGGTAAACGCATCGCACCACGGGCTTGTCCCGTACGGAGCCGATGTAGGCAAAGGTGTTCATCCGCTGTTTGCACTCACGCTCCTGCACGGCGGTGATGGCCCCCTCCTTGCGCAGCACTGACCAGTTTTCTCGACGGATCACACAACCCGGTTGCAATGTTGGCTGGGTCACAAAGCTGCTGGAGGGGTTGAGCGTCGTGTACATCTCGATGTCCATGACGAAGGCGCTCGCACCCCACTGCCGGCAGAACTCCGGGTCGGGCACGGCCATGTCCAGCTGCTGGGAGCTGGCGATGTTCCCCTGGTCGCCCTGGGTGGTGCTGGTGACAGCGCTGCCGATGCCGATCCCCACCACGAGCACCCCTGCCAAGACGGCCACGGTGAGGGTGCTGAATTGAAAGGGGCCCTGGCCCCCTCCGCCACCTGAGGGGGGGGCGGGAGGACGGCCGTATCCGCCACGGGGCTGAGCGTCATAGCGATCACGCTCACCGCGGTCGTATCGGCCATCCCGCGGTCGGCGGCCGCCGCGGTCGTAGCGCGAGCCGGTCACAACAGTTCAGGGGTGCGGGGTAGGCCCATGGAGAAGTTCTGCACACGGCCATCCGGGTTGTAGCTGAGTTCTCCGGCTTGGAGCAGTTGCCGGATGAATCCTTCCAGGTCCGTACCAATACGGCGCAGGGTGTAGTCACTCAGTTCCCCGCCGGCCGCGGCATCCACCAGTTCCTTGAAGCGTCCCTGCACCTTGGCGAGGCTGGCGGCATCCCACAGAAATTCGTTGTCGGGATCAAGATCCAAGGTCAGCTGGTCATCCGAAGGAACCAGATCTTCGTCCTGAAGCGCTGCTGTGAACAGGCGCACGTGGCGGGTGGTGCACTTGAGGAGGGTGTCAGCCAAGACGCGCCCACGGGAAAGCTGACACGACTTTAAGAAGCGAACGGGGGGCAAGCCCTTTTAAGGTTGGTTTCACTTTCGAGACGGCCGCATGCGCGTCGCTATTGCCGGAGCTGGTCTTGCAGGGCTCTCCTGTGCCAAATACCTGGCGGATGCCGGCCACACCCCCATCGTTGTGGAAGCCAGGGATGTTCTCGGCGGCAAGGTGGCGGCCTGGAAAGACGAGGACGGCGACTGGTACGAAACCGGCCTGCACATCTTTTTCGGGGCTTACCCGAACATGCTCCAGTTGTTCAAGGAGCTGAACATCGAAGACCGGCTGCAGTGGAAGAGCCACTCGATGATCTTCAATCAGCAGGAGGAACCAGGCACCTATAGCCGCTTTGATTTTCCTGATCTGCCAGCCCCTGTGAATGGTGTGGCCGCGATCTTGGGAAACAACGACATGCTGAGCTGGCCTGAGAAAATCAGCTTCGGCCTGGGCCTTGTGCCTGCGATGCTCCGGGGTCAGGGGTATGTCGAAGAGTGCGACAAGTATTCCTGGACCGAGTGGCTGCGGGTCCACAACATTCCCGAACGGGTGAACGATGAAGTGTTCTTAGCGATGAGCAAGGCGCTGAATTTCATCGATCCCGATGAAATCTCTGCCACGGTTGTGCTCACGGCGCTCAATCGTTTTCTGCAGGAGAAGAACGGCTCCAAGATGGCTTTCCTCGATGGCGCTCCGCCGGAGCGCCTTTGCCAGCCGGTGGTCGAGCACATCGAATCACTCGGAGGGGAAGTGCACCTCGATAGCCCCCTGCGGGAGATCAAGTTGAATGAGGATGGTTCTGTCGCTGCCTTCCACATCGGCGGCTTAAAAGGCAAGGAGAGCTTCGACCTCACCGCTGATGCCTACGTCAGTGCCTTGCCGGTGGATCCCTTCAAGCTGCTCTTGCCAGAGCCCTGGAAGCAGATGGAGGTCTTCCAAAAGTTGGATGGGCTTCGGGGTGTCCCCGTGATCAACCTGCACCTCTGGTTCGATCGCAAGCTCACCGATATCGACCATCTGTTGTTTAGCCGCTCGCCTCTGCTCAGCGTGTACGCCGACATGAGCATCACTTGCAGGGAGTACGAAGACCCCGACAAGTCAATGCTCGAGCTGGTGTTTGCTCCTGCCAAAGACTGGATTGGTCGTCCCGATGAAGAGATCATCGAGGCCACCATGGGCGAGCTCACAAAGCTGTTCCCGATGCATTTTGGTGGTGAAAATCCCGCCACACTGCGCAAATACAAGGTCGTGAAGACGCCGTTGTCTGTCTACAAAACGACCCCTGGTTGTCAGCAGTTGCGGCCCGATCAGACCACCCCTATCAAGAACTTCTTCCTGGCCGGGGATTACACGATGCAGCGCTATCTCGCCTCGATGGAGGGTGCCGTTCTCAGCGGCAAGCTCTGCGCTGGTGCAGTGGACCGCAAGACAGGTCAGCTGGCATCATCGACCTCTTCCAGTGAGCCTGTGACGGCCTGAGCCATGCCCCTCGCCTCCCCGGATCTCGACGCAGCCTTCGAGGCCTGCCGTCGGGAGACCGCCGAGTGGGCCAAGACGTTCTATATCGGCACGTTGCTTCTGCCTCCAGAGAAACGGCGTGCCATCTGGGCGATCTATGTCTGGTGCCGGCGCACGGATGAGTTGATGGACAGCCCGGAGGCCCAGGCGCGTCCGGTGGAAGAGCTTGCCGAGCGGCTGGATCGCTGGGAAGAGAAGACCCGAGCCCTGTTCGCTGGCCGGATGGAGGACGACTTGGATGCGGTGATGGTGGACACCCTGGAGCGTTTCCCCCAGGGCATCCAGCCCTATCTCGACATGATTGAGGGGCAGCGGATGGACCTCACCTGGACCCGCTACCCCCGCTTCGAAGACCTCAAGCTCTACTGCTATCGCGTTGCAGGCACTGTTGGCCTGATGACCCAGGGGGTGATGGGTGTCGATCAGGCCTACACCTCAGCCCCCTGGAGCGACTGTCCCGACACCTCTGATGCTGCCGTCGCCCTTGGGATTGCCAACCAGCTCACCAACATCCTCCGGGATGTGGGGGAAGACCGGGGCCGTGGTCGCATCTATTTGCCGCAGGAAGATCTCGAGCGTTTCGGTTATTCCGAGGAGGAGCTGATGGCTGGAACCCTCAACAACTCCTGGCGTGCGTTGATGCGATTCCAGCTGGAGCGGGCTCGCGATTGGTTCGCTCGCTCCGAAGCAGGAGTGCGTTGGCTGTCCGCTGATGCGCGCTGGCCGGTGTGGACGTCCTTGCGGCTGTACCGGGGCATCCTGGATGAAATTGAGCGCGTCGATTACGACGTGTTCAATCACCGTGCCTACGTGGCCAAGGTCAACAAGCTGCTTGATCTGCCCCGTTCGTTCCTGTTGGCTCAGTCACGCTAAAAACCCCTACTGGTATGACCGGCAGGGGTTGATCAGCTGTTTCCTTCAATCAGATCAGCGACGGATCAGACCGCCGTTTTCTGGTTGCCCAGGAGATCCTTGAGCTTGGAGAGTTCGCCAGCCCAGCGGGGGTCCGGAGCGCCCTCGCTCTTCGCATCGCTGTGAACAACCTTGTTCACGGCCTTGCGAGCCACTTGAGGCTGGCCGGCTGCATTGGGGGCTCCGCGACGGTTGCCACCAGCATTGTTGTCGCGACGTTCGGAGCGCTCGACCCGCAGAGCGCTGCCACCGAACTCCTTGCCGTTCAGCGCTTCGATCACGGCATCGGCCAGTTTCGGATCGTCCACGTTGGCGAAGCCAAATCCGCGACATGCACCGGTTTCACGGTCGAGAACTGTCTTGAACCGGATCCCTTCTCCCACCGACTTGAGCAGAGCCACCAGCTCCTGTTCTTCAAAGGTCTGCGGCAGGTTGCCGATGTACAGGCGGATGCTCATGAAGGAAAGAAAATGCGATCTGTCGGTGTCTGACCGTCATCATTGACACCTGCAAAGTTAATCACAGAGCCTCGCTTTCACGGGTCAAGAAATGTTTGGCCTCCTTCAGCGCCTCGCTGGGGGTTTGGATGCGCCCAAAGGCATGTTCAAGCTTCAGATGATGCAGCAGGCGTCCGAGACGGGGCCCGGGTTCGACCTCCAGGGCCGTGAGCAGGCCGTTGCCGTCGATCAGGCTTCTGGGGTGAAACAGAGGGTCCTCAGCGTCCCGCCATCGCCGCAGCCAGATCTTTTTCTCGGGCATGGGCATTTGCAGGGCCAGGGCGGGGAGATCCCCTTCCAGTTCCTCGTGCAATTGCAGTCGATCGCTTTCGGGTAGCGACTCCGGTGCCTGACCGATGCGTTCCTGCCAGATCCGCAGCCGTTTGCAGCGCTGGCGCAGGGCGCGACTGGCTCGGAGTTGGCTGAGGCCCTCATCGCTGACCAAGGCCGTCAGCCGCGCCAAGGGCACAGCCGCAGCGGCTTCCTCTTTGCTGAGGCCTTCGATGTTGCTAGGCGTGGGAGGTTGCCCTCCTGCCGCCCAGGGGTGCAGCAACGGCAGGCTTGTTAAGGCTGCGATCGCCACGTCGGCTTGGTCGCCCCTCACCAGGCGCTGCAGCTCCGCCAGGATTCGCTCCGGTGCCGCTTCTGGAAGCCGTGCGGCGTGGCGCTCAATCCAGCCCATGGTCTGGCTGGAGATGGTGAGCGGGATTTCCGCCATCAGCCGCAATCCCCGCAGCAGCCGTAGAGGGTCATCGGTGAGGTTGGCTTCCGAGACGGCCGTCAGGCACCCCTGCTGGAGATCGCTCAGTCCCCCTGTGGGGTCCCACAGCTCTCCCCAGGGCTGGAGCGACACGGCGATGGCATTGAGTCGGTAGTCGCGCCGCCAAAGGTCGTCTTCGATGCGGTCACCGTCCTGTCGGGCGATGTCGACCGTCCAGCCTCCAATCACCAGCCGAGCAATGCTCCGTTCCGCATCGAGCACCACACAGGTGCCTTGGAGCTCTTGGGCTAGGGCCTGGGTCAGAGCGATGGCATCCGACGGGACAACAAGGTCAAGATCCGGCTGCTCCTGGAGACGGTCCAGCAAGCCATCCCGCACGGCGCCACCCACCAGCGCTGTGCCCTCGGGAAGCCGTGCCAGGGGGAGAGGCCACTGGGCTGGCGCCAGTCGCGTTTGCAGCTGGTCAAGCAATGCGTCGCCGGAGCCTTCGGCCATCAGAATGGGGGAGTGAACGGCCTTGGGAGGCATGTGCATCTGCGTGGATTGCAGCTGGGTCGACCGTTGTCAGGCCTATCACGCAGTTGAGCGTCAGCATGGTGTTCCGCATTTGGCGGAGATACCGGATTTTGAGCCAGATGGGCCTCGCATTCACGTCTCGGTGATGGATCTCCCCGATGGCCAGGCCGGGATTGAGTGGGATGTGCGTTCCTGCTCCAGCTTTAAAGCGGATCCAGGACGGTGGCAGCGTTGCCGTCCTGGTCAGGAGCTGCCCCGATGACCGCCCTGCCACTCCTGCTGGCCTTGCACAGTTGTTCTGACTGCTTCGGCATGGCGCTGCTGGATCCCCAGCAGCCTGGGGCAGAACTCCTGGTGCAGGTCCATCCGGATGGCCGGGGCCTGTCCAACAGGTTGATTTCGCGGGTTCAGTCGCTCCTCCCGCCTGAGCGTTGGCCTCAGTTGCAGGGCCTTGCCGTAGCGACGGGACCCGGCGGCTTCACCGGCACCCGCCTCACTGTGGTGATGGCCCGCACCCTGGCGCAACAGTTGGATTGCCCCCTGCTGGGGGTGAGCAGTTATGCCCTGATGGCGCCACGCTTGGAGCGGCAACTGCCCCAATCCATGCAAGGGGAACCGTTTTGGATCACCCAGGAGTTGCCCCGCCGGGGGGTGGTGGGTGGTGAGTACCGCATCACCTCTGGGCAGGTTGACGAACTCAGCCTGCCAACCCTGCTGCCGCAGGGGGCTTCTCCCCAGCCCGCCGTTGAGGCGCAACTGGATGTGGCAGCTGATGTGGCGCTGTTGCTGCAGCTGTTGCAGCGCAGCCATGCTGCCGGGGCAGTGATGCCCTGGGCTGAGGTTTTGCCGATCTACCCCACCTCCCCTGTTGGACAGGTCTGATGGCGGGCGTGCGTACAGGGCTTCTGCTGGGTGCTGGTCTGATGGCCTGGCTGTTGGGGCCCGGACCGCTGTCGCCCTATCGGCGGGCTCTGTTGGATCGCAGCCCGCCGCAGCTGGTGCTGGTGCTCGGGGGGGATGTGGACCGGGAACGAATGGGTGCCCGGTTGGCGCGTCAGCTCGATCTACCCCTGCTGGTGAGCGGTGGCAGCAACCCTGAGTACGCCGAATGGATGCTGAGTGAGGAGCGCTTCAATCCCGAACGCGTCACCTTGGATTACCGGGCCCGTGACACCCTCAGCAACTTCACGTCTGTGGTGGATGAGCTGCAGGCGGACGGCGTTCGCCACGTGCTGCTGGTGACCAGCGAAGACCATCTGCCCCGCTCGATGGCGGTGGGCCAGGTGGTGGCGGGCAGCCGTGGAATTCAGCTCACCGGTGTCCCCGTGGCCTGCCGTGAGGACTGCATCCGCGAGGGGCGTCTCAAGCAATGGAGTGATTGGGTTCGTGCGGTGGCGTGGGTGATGACCGGTCGCGACCTCAGGGATGCTGCGGACCCTGATCTAGCAGGGCGTTGATGCGTTCCTGCAGCAGGGCGGTGGTGGCATCCAGATCGGGCCTGCGGCGACTGGCCGGGGCTGGGATGGGGTCGCCGATCCGCAGCTGAATCGGCACCAGGCGCGGCCAGCTTCGCCCGGTGCCCAAGGCGCGGTGGCTGTTGCAGATGGCCACAGGCAGCAGCGGGGCTCCCGTGCGAGCCGCCAGCAGGGCTGCTCCTGGGAGTGGGTTGTTGATCCGGCCGTCGCTTTGGCGGGTGCCGTCCAGAAACACGCCGGTGGCCCAGCCCTCTTCCAGACGCGCCGTTGCGGTGCGGATCGCTTCGCGGTCACTGGCACCCCGCCGCACGGGGTAAGCACCACAGGCCCGAATCACGCGTCCCAGCAGTGGGATGTTGAACAGTTCCGCCTTTGCCATGAAGGCCACGGGGCGCCCCAGGGCATGGCCCAGCAAGGGTGGGTCCAGGTGCGACCCATGGTTGGCCACCACCACGAGGGCCCCTTGCATGGGCACTCTGTTGTTGCCGGCGGTCGATCCTCGGAACAGAAAGCGGAAGACGGGGAACACCAGAAGGCTGCTGACCAGCCGGTAGGTGAAGCTCGGCTTGGGGGTGCGGACGAGGCTGGAGTGACTCACTGTCCGAGGTCCCCCGCCCCGGAGATCTGGGCGGTGGTGACACCGCTCATGCTGCGTTTCGCCAAGCCACTGAGGACGTTGCCGGGACCGATTTCCACCAGGGTGTCCACGCCGCTGTCGGTCATCGCCGTCATGGTCTCGCGCCAGCGCACGCCGGTGGTCATCTGCTGCTTCAGGCGCAGTTTGAGCTCGTCCGCGCTGGTGCTGGCGCTCGCGGCGCTGTTGCTGAGCAATGGCACGCGGGCATCGAGGAAGGGCACGTTGTCCAGCTCGGCGGCGAAGCGTTCAGCCGCTTCCGCCATGAACGGGGAGTGGAAGGCTCCGGAGACGGCAAGAGGGATGGCGCGCTTGCATTTCAGAGCCTCACTCACGCTCTGCACGGCCTCTGGAGCTCCGGAAATCACCACCTGGGCATCACTGTTGTCATTGGCGATGCTGACGCCGTCCGTGGAGGCCACCAGGTCGTCCAGCTGAGTGCGATCGAAGCCGATCACAGCCGTCATGGCGCCGCCCCCAGCGTTCGCCATCAGTTCTGAGCGGGTTTTCATCAGCTGCAGACCCGTCTCCAGCCCAAACACCCCTGCGCTGTACAAAGCAACGAGTTCGCCCAGGCTGTGGCCGGCCACCAGCGCAGGCTCGCGGCCCTGCTGCTGAAGGTTGTCGGCCAGCACCGATTCGATCACGAACAGGGCGGGCTGGGTGTTGCGCGTGTCGTTGAGGTCATCGGGCCCATCACCACCGCCGCTTTCCCCCTGGCAGATCGCCAGCAGGTCGCGCCCCAGCAGCTCGGAGGCCATGGCGAAACGCTCGCGGCTGCCATCGATGCTGAGCAGTGCTTCTGCCATGCCCACCTTTTGAGAGCCCTGACCGGGAAAGACCCAGGCAATCGCCATTGCTGTGTTCTGCAGACCGTGCCGGAGATTAGGCGGGCCCGCTCCAACGGAAGAGGGCTGCCCCCCAGCTCAATCCCGCACCGAATCCACTGCTGGCGATGCGGTGGCCGGGTTGGATGCGTCCATCGCGCACGGCTTCATCCAGCATTAAGGGGATGGTGGCTGCTGAGGTGTTGCCGTAGTGGGCCAGGTTGCTGAGGACTTTTTCGGAGGGCACCGAGAAGCGATCCGCCACCGCATCAAGGATGCGCTGGTTGGCCTGATGCAGCAGCAGCCAATCCAGGGAATCTGCAGCGACACCACCCTGCTCAAGCAGCTTTTCGAGAATCGCTGGCACCTCGCGCACAGCGAATTTGTAAACCTCCTGCCCATTCATCTGAATGGGATCGAAGCCGCCGCACTGATGGCTGGCGTCCCCTACCAGGGGCTGGCGCTGGCTTACCTGGGGGAGCTGGAGCACCTCGCCGCGGCTGCCATCGGAGCGCAACAGGAATCCATCGAGATCGTCCTGGCCGTTCTCTGAAGCCTCCAGCACCACAGCACCGGCTGCATCACCGAACAGAACACAGGAGCGTCGATCGTCCCAGTTCACCCAGCGGCTGAGCTGATCGGCCCCCACCACGAGGATGCGGCGCATCGCCCCACTGCGCAGGTACTGGGCGGCGGTGACAACGGCGAAGAGAAAGCCGCTGCAGGCAGCGGTGAGATCGAAGGCCGCGGCATTGGTGGCGCCGAGGCGAGCCTGCAGTCGTGGCGCTGAACCGAACAGGTCGTCAGGGGTGGAGGTGGCCAACAGGATCAGATCGATGCTGTCGGCCGACCAACCGGCCATCTTCAGGGCCTTTTCCGCCGCCAGTCCGCTCAGTTCTGCAAGGGATTCGTCGCTGTTGACCACCCGTCGTGCGGCAATCCCGGTGCGACTGCGGATCCATTCGTCACTCGTCTCAACCCGCTGGCCAAGCTCGGCGTTGCTGATGGAACGGCTTGGCGTCGCGCTGCCAGACCCTCGGAACAACACCCCCCTGGTTGTGCTGAGCGGCTCGACCAAGGTGGAGGTTGATTGACGTCGCGTCAGTCAATCACAACCCTGTTGCAGCGTGGCGAGATCCTCCATCACCCCATGGCTTGCTGCGGAGTGGGCAATGCGCAGGGCACTGACCACCGAGAGGGCCTTGCTGCTGCCGTGGCCGATCACGGAAATGCCGTTAACGCCAAGCAACAGAGCACCACCGTGCTCGGCATGGTCGAGCCGCTTCTTGATGCGTTTCAGGTTGCTGCGCAGAAACGCTGATCCCACCTTGCCGCGGCGCCCTCGGGGCAACTCCGCCCGCAGCACCCCCAGCAGCACACTGCCGACGGACTCCAGGAACTTCAGCAGCACATTGCCGGTGAATCCATCGCAGACCACCACATCGAACTCGCCTGACAGCACATCACGGCCTTCGCAGTTGCCGGCGAAGTGGAGCCTGGATTCGTCCCGCAGCAATTCATGGGTCTTCAGGGAGAGCTCGTTCCCCTTGCACTCTTCCTCGCCAATATTCAGCAGCCCGATGCGTGGGCGTTTCACCTGCAGCACATCCCGGCTGTAGATGTTCCCCAGCAGGGCGAACTGGTGCAAATAGGTGGGTTTGCAGTCCATGTTGGCGCCCACATCGAGCACCAACACCGGCTGGCCTGGATCCTTGGTGGGGAATAGGGCACCGATGGCGGGTCGGTCGATGCCCTTCAGCCGTCCCAGCCGAAAAATCGCCGAGGCCATCACTGCACCGGAATTGCCGGCGGAGTACACCGCCGTGGCCTCGCCTTTCTTCACGAGGTCCATGGCCACATTGATGCTGGCGTCCCGTTTGCGCCGCACCGCCGTGGCCTCGTCATCCATGCCGATGGAGGGGCCACTGGCCACCAGGTCCAGATGTCCTGCTGCACGCGCACTCTCCAAGGCTTCGCGCAGGCCGAGGCTGTTGGCGGCGGCCATCACCCGTTCGATTTCCCCCACGAAGCGGATCTTCAGAGGCAGCCGGTCAATGGCGTCCAGGCATCCTTCCAGGATGGGTCCCGGTGCGTGGTCACCGCCCATGCCATCGACGGCCACCCAGAGACGCTCCGCATCGTTGATCTCATCGGTATCGGTTCCCCCCTGCAGCCAGCGCAGGGGATCGAACACCAGTGGTTGGAGCACGCTGCTGGCCACTGTGCCGGCTCCGGAGACAACGGTTCCCGCCACGTTGCCCGCCATCGAGCCCGCTGCCGTTGCGGAGCTGGCAGCGCCATCGACGATGGTTGTGACGGCGGCGTTGCGCCGATACCAAATCACCAGGCGACGGATCGCCCGAGGACGGTTGGTCTTGTGCCGCGGCTGAGGGGCCGGGGTGGGATCAGGAACCTTCGGAGGCAACGGAATCGACGATGCGCTGGAACAGGTAGCCGGTGCCCCGAGCCGTGAGGATCAACTCGGGATTGGCAGGATCATCCTCCAATTTGGAGCGAAGGCGAGAGATATGAACATCCACCACCCGGGTGTCCACGTGGCGCTCGGGGGTGTAACCCCAAACTTCCTTGAGGATCTCGCCGCGGTTGAACGGTTCACCGGAACGGCTCACCAGCAGTTCCAACAGGCTGAATTCCATCCCCGTTAGGCGGATGCGTTCATCGCCTCGAAACACCTGGCGTTTGTTGGTGTCGATGCGCAGGTCGCTTACCTGGATGACGCCGGAGTTGGGAATGCCCGCCACCTGCTCCTTCTCGACCCGGCGCAGCACGCAGCGGATGCGGGCTTCCAGCTCCTTCGGGCTAAAGGGCTTCACCACATAGTCATCGGCGCCGAGCTCAAGCCCGGTGATCCGGTCGGCCACGTCGCCGAGTGCCGTCAACATCACGATGGGAACGTCGGATTCCTTGCGCAACTCCTGGCAGACGCCATAGCCGTCCAGCTTTGGCATCATCACGTCCAGCACCACCAGGTCGGGCATGCAGGTGGGGAACAATTCCAGCGCCTCGGTTCCGTCGCAGGCAGTCACGACGTTGTACCCGATCATGGATAAACGGGTTTCCAGGATCCTTCGGATCGATGCCTCATCGTCGACCACGAGGATCGTTTCCTTGGTGGGAGCCGTGGCCGTCATGGGCACCGAGGCGTTAGTCACTTCTCGCCACAAATAAAAGGGCAGCCCCCTGATTCGTTCATTCAACGGCAACTTTCTTCACAGTTCGCAGTGCCCAAATCCACCGCTGTTTTCATCTGTCAGGTCTGTGGAGCCCGTGCCCGACAGTTTTTTGGACGTTGCCCGGAGTGCGGCAGCTGGAATTCGTTGGTCGAGCAATCCCAGCCTGCCGACGATGGCCGCCGCCGCCGCAGTGCCCCTGATCCGGAGGTGGCCGCTGCCCCGCGACGGTCCACGGCCATGGCCTCGCTGGAGGATCAGCCGCTGCAGCGTCTGGCGACCGGGTCGGCGGAATTTGACCGCGTCCTGGGTGGTGGTCTGGTTCCCGGTTCGCTGGTGCTCGTTGGAGGCGATCCGGGCATCGGCAAGAGCACATTGCTGCTGCAGAGCGCCTCAGCGATGGCGGCCGGTGCATCAGTGCTCTATGTGAGTGCTGAGGAATCAGCTCAGCAGGTGAAGCTGCGCTGGCAGCGGCTTGCAGGGGGAGCGTCGGAGCTGCAGTTGCTGGCCGAAACCGATCTGGAATTGGTGCTGGAGGAGCTGGAGGCACTGCGCCCCGCTGTGGCGATCATCGACAGCATTCAGGCGTTGCATGACGCCAACCTCACCAGTGCGCCGGGGTCGGTCGGTCAGGTGCGTGAATGTGCGGCCGCCCTGCAACGGCTGGCCAAACGTCAGAACATTTCTCTGCTTTTGGTGGGCCATGTCACCAAGGAAGGCATGTTGGCCGGCCCGAAGGTGTTGGAACACCTCGTGGATGCGGTGCTCACCTTTGAGGGGGATCGCTTCGCCAGTCATCGCCTGTTGCGGGCCGTCAAGAACCGATTCGGTGCCACCCATGAGTTGGGCTTGTTTGAAATGCAAAGCGGTGGCCTGGCCGAGGTGGGCAACCCCAGTGAGCTGTTCCTCAGTGATGCTCGCGCCTCCGGTGTTGCCACGATCGTGGCCTGTGAGGGCACGCGTTCATTGGTGGTGGATCTGCAGGCCTTGGTGAACGTCACCAGCTATGCCAGTCCGCGCCGCACGGCCACCGGGATCGGCACCAACCGTCTGCACCAGATCCTCGCGGTGCTGGAGAAGCACATGGGACTGCCGCTCTCCCGTTTCGACTGCTATCTCGCCGTTGCCGGTGGCCTTGAGGTGGAGGAACCGGCGGCGGATCTGGGAGTTGCTGCAGCGGTGGTGGCCAGCTTCAGAGATCTCACCCTGCCTGCGGGCACGGTGTTGATCGGCGAGCTCGGTTTGGGTGGGCAGTTGCGCCCTGTGGGTCAGCTGGAGCTTCGGCTCCAGGAAGCGGCCCGGCTGGGGTTCCAGCGTGCCGTCGTTCCCCGGGGCAGTGGCCTGGGCGATCTGGCCTCGGGTTTGGATCTGGCTCTTCTGGAGGCCGACAGCGTCACCGAGGCCCTGGTGCTGGCGCTTGGTGAGGCCGTGCAGCCCGACCAGGACTGATTCAGAAGTAAACGTCGACGTTGCTGCGGCCGGTGGACTTCAGCCAGTTCTCGATATCGAGATAACCGCCGGGATTGAGGCGCACGGCCTGGGTCCAGACGTCGGCGGCCTGGTCAAACCAGCGATCCGCTTCGTCCTGTTCACCGCCTTCCTCGGCGATGCGGCCCCGCTTCTCGTAGATCAGCCCCATGTTCTTCAGGCAGGAGGGCTGGTTCGGGTTTTCCTCGAGAGCCTTGCGGTAGGTCTCGATCGCCCGCTCCTCCTCGCCGTTGGACATGTAGATGATCGCCATGTTCTTGAGGGTTTCGCTCCGGTCGGTGGAGTTCTCCTCAAGCTTCAGGGCCTCCTCGTAGTTCTCCAGCGCTTCGGCGTAGTCACCATCGTTCTGGGCGGAGAGGCCATCGCGGTAATAGACGTAGGCCTCCTTGGATCGGGCATTGATCGGCAACAGCTTGACGATCAGGTCCGCCATCACCGTGAAGCTCTTGTCAATGAAGTTGTCGTTGCGGTTGCTGCGGGGCACGGCGCTCCGGCGGACGGACCCCCATCCTGACGGGACCGGAGCCCGACCTAGCCTGCTCGTAAAGATCCCTGTTGCGTAAACACCTGTGAGCCCTGCGGTTCAGACCGTCGTCCTGGATGTGGAAGGGATGAAATGCGGCGGTTGCGTCCGCGCTGTGGAAACCACCCTGCTGGATCAGCCCGGTGTGCAGCGCGCCGATGTGAATCTGGTGAGCCGTTCGGCCTGGCTCGATCTCACCGCCGGTGAGAGTGATGTAAGTGGTGTTCTGAAAGCCCTCGCAGACAGGGGCTTCCCAGCTAAGGAGCGCGCCTTGGATGACCCCATCGGTGCTGCTGCTGGCCAAGCGCTGCCGGGATGGTGGCAGCAATGGCGACAGTTGATGGTGGCTCTGGTGCTGCTTTTGCTGTCGGTGCTGGGGCATCTCAGCGAGGCAGGTCACCTCTCGCTTCCCCTGATTGGCAGCCTGCCTTTTCACGCCACGCTGGCAACGGTGGCTCTGCTGGGACCGGGCCGTCCGATCCTGATGGGTGGTGTTGCGGCGGCTCGAGCAGGGGCCCCCAGCATGGATTCCCTCGTGGGTCTGGGGGTGAGCAGTGCCTATGTGGCCAGCCTGGTGGCCTTGGTCTGGCCCCAGGTGGGTTGGCCCTGCTTTTTCAATGAACCGGTGATGTTGCTGGGGTTTGTCCTGCTGGGACGTTTCCTGGAGGAACGGGCCCGTTTTCGGACTGGTCAGGCCCTGCAGCAATTGGCCGAGCTCCAGCCGGACACCGCGCGTCTCCTGTTGACCGACGGGGCGATTCGTGAGGTGCGCGTCGGCGCTCTCAGGCCCGGTGAAACCGTGCAGTTGCTGGCCGGTGACCGCGTTCCGGTGGATGGGGTGGTACTCGAGGGGGCCTCGGCCGTTGATGTGTCCAGCCTTACCGGTGAGCCCTTGCCCCTACAGGCGGAGCCCGGCACTGAGTTGTCCTCCGGCAGCCTCAATTTGGAGGCAACCTTGGTGCTGAAGGTCACCCGTGTCGGTGCCGAAACCGCCCTGGCCCGGATCATTCGTTTGGTGGAGCAGGCCCAGGCCCGTCGGGCCCCTATCCAGGGCTTGGCCGATCGTGTGGCAGGCCGCTTCTGCTATGGCGTTATCGGCTTGGCCCTCGCCACGTTTTTGTTTTGGTGGTTGTTCGGTGCTGATCACTGGCCTGAGGTCCTGCAGGCTTCAGCACCTGGGATGCCAATGCCCCATGAGATGCCCCATGGGATGGACCATGGCCATGGCATGCATCACGGCGGCTTGGGCAGTGGAGCCAGCACCCCGATGGGTCTGGCCCTGCAACTGTCGATCGCGGTGCTGGTGGTCGCCTGCCCCTGTGCCCTCGGTTTGGCGACCCCTACCGTGATCACGGTGGCCACGGGCCTGGCGGCACGGCGCGGCTGGCTGTTCCGCGGTGGTGATGTGATCGAAACCGCCGCCGGTTTGGAGCATGTGGTCTTCGACAAGACCGGCACCCTCACCTTGGGTCGCCCCCTGGTGACCGATGTGTATGGGGATGACCCGGGTCAGTTGTTGCAGCTCGCGGCCAGCCTGGAGCAAAGCAGCCGACATCCCTTGGCCTACGCCCTGCTGCAGGAGGCCCAGGGCCGGGAGCTCGCTCTGCTGGAGTGCGAGGACGTTCGCACCGTGTCTGGTCAGGGCCTGGAGGGCCATGTGGACGGTGCATCGGCTCGGGTGCGTGTGGGCAAGCCCGACTGGTTGGTGGAGCAGGGTGTTGCCATCGCCCCCGCAGCCCAGGACTGGCTTGCCGCCGCTGAAGGCTCGGTAGTGGCGGTGGCTGTGGGAGATGTTCTGGTGGGCTTGGTTCAGATCGAGGATCAGATGCGCCCGGATGTTGCTCCAGCCCTGCAACGCCTGCGCTCTCACGGGCTGGCGCTTTCGGTGTTCAGCGGTGATCGGCAGGCTGCCGTTCAGCGTCTTGGTCAGCAGCTGGGCTTTGCTGCCCAGGATCTGGGCTGGCAGATGCTGCCGGAGCAGAAGCTGCAGCGCCTCGAGCAGCTGCGGCAGGAGGAGCGGGTGGCGATGGTGGGTGACGGCATCAACGATGCGCCGGCCCTGGCCGCGGCTGACCTTGGGATTGCCATTGGCACTGGAACCCAGATCGCTCAAGACTCTGCTGGTCTGGTGTTGCTCGGCGATCGGCTCGACAATCTGCCTGAAGCCCTCAGCCTGGCGCGCCGCACCCTGGTGAAGGTGCGGCAGAACCTGTTCTGGGCCTTCGGTTACAACCTCATCGTTCTTCCGGTGGCCGCAGGTGCCCTGCTCCCTAGCCATGGGGTGCTGCTGTCGCCCCCGCTGGCGGCGCTGCTGATGGCCATGAGTTCGATCACTGTGGTCCTCAATGCCCTGGCTCTTCGCTTGCCATGACAGGTCGCTTCATTGTTCTGGAGGGCATCGATGGCTGCGGCAAGACCACGCAGATCCGGCATCTGGTCGAGTGGTTGCCCAACAGCGGTCTGATGCCTAAGGGCGCTGCCCTGCTCTGCACCCGTGAGCCGGGAGGCACTCCCATGGGGCGCTCGATCCGTGAACTCCTGCTGCACACGGGAGACCAGGAGGCACCAGCTCCCACCTCTGAACTGCTGCTGTATGCCGCCGATCGGGCTCAGCATGTTGAAACGTTGATCCGTCCTGCTCTGGAGCGTGGTGATTGGGTGATCAGCGATCGTTTCGCAGGATCGACCCTCGCCTATCAAGGCTATGGCCGTGGTTTGGATCGGGACTTGATTCAGCGGCTCGAACAGATCGCCACCACGGGGCTGCAGCCCGATCTCACCCTCTGGCTGCGGCTTTCCGTTCAAGAGAGCCTGCAGCGCCGTCTCGGGGACGAGGAGGACCGAATCGAAGCTGAGGGAGCCGCATTCCTGGAGCGGGTTGCGCAGGGTTTTGCCCAGTTGGCTCAGCAGCGTTCCTGGTGTGCCGTCGCTGCAGATCAGTCCACCAGTGATGTTCGTGCTGCTCTGGAACGTCAGGTTCAGGAGCATCTGGCTTGAGCGCGCTGTTTGAGGATCTGATCGGCCAGCCCCTCGCCGTTGATCTGCTTTCGGCAGCCCTGGCTCAGGAACGCGTGGCCCCGGCCTACCTCTTTGCCGGCCCTGAAGGGGTGGGACGACAGTTGGCGGCGGTGCGCTTTCTGGAGGGACTGCTGGCCGATGGTCAGCCCTCGGCCCGGGAACGCCGACGCCTGCTGGAGCGCAATCACCCCGACCTGCTTTGGGTCGAACCCACCTATCAGCATCAGGGCCGTTTGCTGACCCGCGCCGAAGCCGAGGAAGCGGGGCTCAGCCGCCGCACCCCGCCCCAGTTGCGGTTGGAGCAGATTCGCGACATTGGCCGCTGTCTGGCCCGGCAGCCGGTGGAGGCGAAGCGCGGCATGGTCGTGATTGAGGCCGCCGAGGCGATGGCGGAAGCGGCGGCCAATGCCCTACTGAAAACGCTGGAGGAACCCGGCCATGGGGTGCTGATTTTGTTGACGTCAGCCCCCGAGCGGCTGCTCAGCACGATTCGCTCCCGGTGTCAGTTGATCCGTTTCCTCCGGCTCAACCCCGAGGCTATGGCTCAGGTGCTCGAGCGCACCGGTTCCACAGCTCAGGATGCCCCCGAACTTTTGGCCCTGGCCGCCGGGTCTCCAGGCGCTCTGATCGACCATCGACGCAGTCTGGCTGGTCTGCCTGAAGGGTTGGTTCAGCGCCTTGATTCGCTTCCCGACACTCCGATGGAGGCGCTGACGTTGGCACGCGATCTCAGCGAAGCCCTCGACGGTGAGCAGCAGCTGTGGTTGATCGGCTGGTGGCAGCACCGGCTCTGGCGCTCCGGTAGTTCCGCCGTCATGCTCAAGCGCTTAGACACCCTGCGTGGGCAGCTGCTTTCATTTGTTCAGCCTCGATTGGCCTGGGAGGTGGCTCTGCTCGATCTCACCCCATCCCTTCTATAGACAACCCGAGTGGTGATCAGGCGGATGCCCGGTCAGCTTGTTGCTTGCGTTCCTCGCGGGCCATGGCGACCACGTCCTCAAGGCCATCCATTTGGGCACTGGTGGGCAGCTCCAGGCAATAGCCAGCTCCATACACAGTCTTGATGAACCGTGGCTTGCGCGGATCGGGTTCCAGCTTGGTTCGCAAGTGTCTGACGTGCACGCGAATTGTCTCGATATCGTCGTCGGGTTCGTAGCCCCACACCTCTTTGAGGATCAATGAGGGGGCCACGGTCTGACCGTGACGCTGCAGCAGGCAATGGAGTAGTTCGAACTCCAGATGTGTGAGCCGCACCGGTTGATCGAACCAGATGGCTTCAAATCTTTCGGGCACCAGGGTTAGCGGCCCGTAGCTGAGGATTTCGTTGTGATTGGTGGATCCAACGGGCGCTCTGTCACTGCGACGAAGCAGGGCTTTGACCCTCACCTGAAGCTCTTCCAGGTCGAAGGGTTTGGTCAGGTAATCGTCGGCTCCGGAATTGAAACCGCTCACCTTGTCTTTGGTGCCGCCGAGAGCCGTGAGCATCAGGATTGGAATCCCTGCTGTACGGTCGTCTCTCCTTAGGCGCTGACACAGGGTTAGGCCGTCCACTTTCGGCAGCATCAGATCAAGCAGGATCAGGTCCGGGGTGTATTGGAGAGCAAGGGCCTGACCTTTGATGCCATCGTCGGCCCGCTGCACATCGAAACCGCTGTGCTCCAAATGGCCGCCAACCAGGTCGCGCATGTCCTGGTCATCTTCGATTAGCAGGATGCATGGCTTCATCGGTTCGGCGGCAATTCGGCTGGAGAAATAAAGAGCGCTGTCTGTGGGGATTAACGCTGGACGGATTCTCTCAAGCTTTTCAAGTGTCTGCAGATTTCCAATGAAGAGCTCTATGTGGGCTTGGTTGTCGCAGATCGCTTGCAGGAAAAGGGATCTGGCGCTTTTTCCCAGTTATCTTTCGCCAGTGGCTGTTTAGGAAGTCTTCCGCTTCGGGCAATCCCCCGTCACGAATTTTTTTTTCGTCAATAAAAAAGCCACAGCTTCAGCTGTGGCTTCAAGCTCCCCGGGCGGGATTCGAACCTGCGACCAATCGATTAACAGTCGACCGCTCTACCGCTGAGCTACCGAGGAATGAGACCCGAAGACCTTACCCCTCGAATGTGCCGCCCTGCAAGCGCCTTCGCAGTTCTGCTCCCCGGGTCCATGCTCCAATCCGACCGTCTTGCATGCGGGCAGCGCCGTCGGCGAACGCCAATTCCCCGAGCCTGTGGGTGATCCACAGCGCTGTGACCGGGTTGACGGGGTCTTTGCAAAGCCGTTGCACGGTGTTCAGCACCGTGGTTTGGCTGCTGGGATCCAACAGAGCGGTCGGTTCATCGAGCAGCAATAGCCCGGCGTCACTCGCGAGGGCTCCGGCAATGGCCAGGCGTTGTTTCTGGCCGCCGCTGAGGCTGTGAATCGGTCGGTTCTCCAGTTGGGCGAGGCCGAATTGGCTCAGTAGGTCGCGCACGGTGCTCTGGCGATGCTGTTGTGGCCCTTGAGAGTCCATACCCAGCATCAGATCGCTGCCGCAACTGGGGAGCAACAGCTGATGGTCTGGGTTTTGAAATACCAGGGCCGTTTTGGTGCGGCAGGCGATGCGTCCGCTTTGGGACTCAAGAAGTCCGGAAATCAGGCGGAACAGGGTGCTCTTGCCGCTTCCATTGCTTCCCACCAGCATCCAAAGGCCTGGTCCAGGGATGACCAGGTTGCAGTGATTGAGGGCCTGTTGGCCGTTCGGCCAACGGTGGCTGACGTCCTCAACGCTTAGTTCGGCGGTCGAGGTGTCAGGAAACAAGAGAAAAGCCGGGACGCTTGCTGCCACCCGACGCCGAAGCTTTTTCATAAAGCTGAACGGCGAGAACCTCACTGACCAGCAGCGTCACTTTCTTGCCTTCCACTTTCTCGCAGGTGAGCTCCAGCAGCCGCGGTTGACCGTTCTCTAGGGCCTGACGGATCTGCTGATACAGCGCATCTGCATCTGCCTGCTCCTTGCGCTGAACAGACACCGGGACAGGACTCATGCGCAGGGCCAGTTCGATGACGTACACAGCTTTGGGAAGAATCGATGCGTCATCTTCGCGGAGGGACCGGAATCCCGTCGGTTCAAAAATGCGCATTTCTACTCATCCCGTCGAAATGGGTGTGGGGAGCCGCCCCATTTCTGTGATCAACCCCTAGGCTCTGCCATGTAACGGATCATGAAGCACTCTCATGACGATCGCTGTAGGACGCGCGCCACAGCGGGGATGGTTTGACGTCCTCGATGACTGGCTCAAGCGCGACCGCTTCGTTTTTGTCGGCTGGTCCGGCATCCTTCTTCTCCCAACGGCCTA